>NZ_KV801805.1:258607-349164 GCF_001810545.1 Haemophilus sp. HMSC066D02
CTTTAGCAAAGAGGGGTAGGGGAGATTTGGCAGAGCTACTTAACGCTCATACTCAATCAGCCCTTACATTCTCTAAAAACAAATAAATCTGCTCTACTACCGCTTCAATTTCACGCATGACTTCATCATTGCTAAACCGCATCACCGTAAAACCAAGTGAATTTAATTCAGCATCTCGCAATGCATCTTTTTCCTGATAATCAGGTTCATAGTGCTGACTACCGTCTAATTCGATAATCAGCTTTGCTTTCGCACAATAAAAATCAACGATATAACTTAAAAGTGGCTTTTGTCGATTAAATCGAAATCCTAATAATTGATCTCGATTAATGCGTTGCCATAATTTTCTTTCCGCATCCGTTTGATCCACTCGCAGTTTCTGCGAATTCTCTTTTAAGTATTTTTCATAGGGTTGCATGAAAGCTACTTCTTGCCGTTCTCAATCCCTTCACTCAACACCTTTTGAAATTGCTCATAATCACAAAAGCCCTTTTCATCTTTTTCACAGCCTTTGAGGGTTAATGCTGTTTGGTTTGGTGGTGTCGCTAAACTTAATGGCGTAATATTGATCAGCTGTTCAGTGGTTTGATAAACATAATCCAACTTAAATTTAAGCTTCCCACTTGGTTTGTGCTTCCACACTTCAAATAGTAACTTGCCACCGATTGGGATATTTTCCAATGAATCATCCAACTCATAAGGCTCAACGCCCAGTGCTGCAAGCAGAGCGACGATATTAGAATCATGTCCAACCAATAAGTTAATTTTGTTCTCACTATTTAGCTGTTGCTGAATAAATGCCAATAACGGATATGAGGCATTTTGTGCCAACGCTTCGTTGTTTTTAAATAAAGTGCGGTAATATTCGTTTTTAATTTCGTTAATTGCACGCCATTTGTCTTGGCTATTCACACGACCGTTTGCAATTTCTGAATCAGGCTTACCCACATAATGCGCGAGTAATAATGCACTAACTATTTTCTTTCCTGTGCTGATAGAGCCAGTAATCTTGACCGACTTTCCGTCTTTAATGCTGTATTCACCGACTTTTCCACCTAAATCACACTCGCCTTTTTGCAAGCAGTTTGGTGAGTTTTTGTAATCGATAATTTCACTTAATAGCGCATAATTTGGCGCTAATTTTTGCTGTAAAGCGGTTAAATCTACATTATTTTTTGCTGATTCGATCAAAGCTTTACTTGGGTTATGGACTTTTGTAGTAAAAATTGGATCTTTTTCTGAACCAATTTCACCACGATGTTGTAATTGCACACTACATCCGGCAAAAGCACCTGCCACAATCGCTTGCCCCGTTGCAACTGTGCGTTGTACTGCATTCGCATAAGCGAAAATACCTTCACCCGATGCACAACGTTCAGTTGTTAATAACCCTTTATCTGCAAGCCATTGACCTAAATATTGGCCAAAATAGGTTTCTAATACCGTTCCTTTTGCCGTGAGATAACCTGATGGCACATCCCATTTTGCCCACGCATACGGTGAATATTTTGCCATCTCTTGTGGATCTTTTTCCACTGGCGAGCGTAATCCATGGCGGCTGAAAATTAAGACTTTCTCAAGTTCGTAATCTTCATTCTGTTTGTTTTGGCGATTTTCTGTTGCAAATACACCGCTTGCAAGCGTCAAACCAAGTAAAAGTGCGGTGAGTTTTAGGACTGTTTTTTTCATATTCGAGACTTAACCTAACTTTCTATTATGCCTTTAAGACCTAATCATTTAATGTTGAAATTGAGCTATAAAAATTCAAGGCATATTTGGTGCCGTAAACTAACACCATAAATACTGCAACAATATTGACTACCGCAAAAAAGATTAGTTGTTTACTGTTGCTCTCCACCCAGAGCATTTTAAATAATGCGAGCGTACCAATATTTTCATCAAGTTCGCTCTCTCCGCCTAGTGTTCTTAAGGTTTTCAGCATCTTGCGTACAAAAGCGACGGTATTTATTGCCATGACGCTGAGTGCAATAAATCCTGAAGCCAAACTTAAAAACAGCACGAGCACATTACTCCACGCCCAATGTGTCCAATTCAGCTCAGAATACATAAATAACGCGAGTGATAAAAACAACACAGCGGGTGTTAAATTTCGCAAAAACATTAAATAGTCATCACCAATTCTAAATAAAAATTGCAAAAAACTGACTTTCTTCATTACTTTAAAAAATCTCTTTTAATTTGGATTCATCTAAAATAACACGGTCATCATCTAACAATAATGCCGGAAAGCCCGCATAGCCTTGTGCTTTTGCATCATCAAATGCGGCATGACGATCACGCAAACGCAACCATTGTTTCAAGTTTGGAATGGAAGATAATACTTCCACTGCCTCATAATCCACGCCCAAGCGTTTTAACTCTGCCACAAATGGCGCAGTATCAGGGCAATCTGCTGCATAATAAAGGATAGGTTTCATTATTCACCTCCTTGTTCTGCTGCCGCAGTTGGATTTAATTTCGGGTCAGCAATTTTCGTTAAACGGTTACGATCGCGATGTTCAAATGGCGCATCATAATTCGGGATAATCATGGTTGTGGTTTGATCGTATGACCAAGAGCCATCATCATGGAATTTTACCGTCATTTCAAAACTTTCCGTGGTAAATGAACGCTCTAAGAACGGATTAGAAATAATACCGTTTGTTAGTGAACCACGTACTGCTTTTACCGTAAACTCTTTCGCATCAGCCGGTGCATTACCGACAGCAATAAACGTTTGGCCACGTGGAATGCTGCCTGTTAATAAAATATTGCCTGTTTCAGGTTCCCATAACCAATAACCCACTTGATCGTGGAACGTCTCCACTTCGCCTGGTTGTACAATATGGGTGTGATAGCGTAATCCATAATAGAGTTGCGGACCATTGGTTTGCGCATCCGTTGGATGGGCTTCGTAACGTTCGATATAAGGATCTTTTTCTGGCCCTTCTGCTTTTGGGTTGATATCCACACCGCGTTTACCTTCCCAAACACCCGCTAATTTTGCCAATGGGCCTAAATTCGCGAGTGTATTAGGATCAGTTTCTGCTTCAGTATAAATATCGTCTGGGTATTGAAAATCTTTCATCATTTTCTCCTTATATCGTTGTGTTAATGCTTAAAGTGCGGTCGTTTTTCGCCTTATTTTTTACAACCTGGGAAACCTAAGGCTTCACGGCTCGCATAGTACGCTTCCGCCACGCCTTTAGTTAATGCACGAATGCGTAAAATATAGCGTTGACGCTCTGTGACCGAAATCGCTTTACGTGCATCTAACAAGTTGAAGCTGTGTGCAGCTTTTAAAATGCGCTCGTAAGCCGGTAATGGTAACGGACGTTCTAATTCTAATAAGCTTTTTGCTTCTTTTTCGTATTGATCAAAGCAGTAGAATAAGAAATCAGTATCCGCGTATTCAAAGTTGTAAGTGGATTGCTCGACTTCGTTTTGATGGAACACATCACCGTAAGTGGTTTTGCCTAATGGGCCGTCAGACCAAACTAGGTCATACACAGAATCTACGCCTTGAATGTACATCGCTAAACGCTCTAAACCGTAGGTCACTTCACCTGTTACCGGTTTACATTCTAAACCACCCACTTGTTGGAAATAAGTAAATTGGGTCACTTCCATACCATTTAACCACACTTCCCAGCCTAAACCCCAAGCACCCAAAGTTGGGTTTTCCCAGTTATCTTCCACGAAACGAATATCGTTCTGTGTTGGATCGAAACCGAGCATTTCAAGTGAACCTAAATAGAGTTCTTGAATGTTATCTGGAGAAGGTTTAATTACCACTTGGAATTGGTAGTAATGTTGTAAGCGGTTTGGGTTTTCGCCATAACGACCATCGGTCGGACGACGTGAAGGTTGCACATAAGCAAATGCCATTGGCTCAGGGCCTAATGCGCGTAATGCAGTCATTGGGTGAGAAGTCCCTGCGCCCACTTCCATATCAAAAGGTTGAACAACGGTACAACCTTGATTTGCCCAATATTCTTGCAAGGCTAAAATCATGCCTTGGAATGTTTTTACGTTGAATTTTGTACTCATAATTTTTTTAATAACAATGTGATGAAAAATACAGGCATTATACTTGAAACTATAAGGCGGATAAAGGCGAAAAAGTGCGGTCAGAAAAATCCTTAAATTTTTTATTTCTCTTAAATTTCATTCATTTTGATGATGAGTTATTTTCATCATGAGAGATTTGCTTGCCAAGCCTCAAATGTGTAAACTGCTGGCGCTTTTATACAGACTTTTATCCTAGGGATTTTAAAATGAAAAAAAATGTGATTACTTCAGCGATTTTATTAGCAATTCCAGCATTAGCGGCGGCTGAAGACGTGGCAAAATTAGATGTGATTAACGTCTATTCTGCATCAGCAATACCAACTAGCTTTCATCAAACCGCCTCATCTGTTACTGTTTTAACTGAAAAAGATTTTGCACAACGTGGGGCAACTTATGTCAGCGACGTATTGAAAACTGTACCGAGTTTAGCCGTGAGTACTTCAGGCGGTCGTGGCACATTAACTAATGTATTCTTACGTGGTGCGGATGCAAACCACACAGCTGTGATTATTGATGGCGTGAAAGTGAACCCAGTTTCTGGCTACGGCTTTGATTTCGGTGGCTTAGCATTAAGCAATATTGACCGCATCGAAGTATTACGCGGCGAGCAATCCGCTCTTTGGGGAAGTGATGCGATGGGTGGTGTGATTTATATCACCACGAAGAAAGGCTTAGAAAAAGGTAAAACCTTCAACGTTGATTACGATTTCGGCACAGGCTCTAATCGTACAGTAGATGGTTCATTAACCCTTTCAGGCTCAAATAACGGTTTCTATTACGCTTTACACGGTGATAGCCACCACACCAAAGGCATTTCGGCACTCAGCAAAAACCGCTTTAACTACACCGCGCAAGATGGTACAGCGGTCAGAACAGGTGGCTCAAGCGAACGCGATAAATTCCACCGTGATAACGCTTCTCTTCGTTTTGGCTATGACGATAACCAAAAAGGTTTTGATTTCTTAACCTCTCACAGCAGCCAAACTGCTAACTTTGATAACAGTGCAACGGATGAAAAAGGCCACTACACTCGCACACGTGATACCTTATTCAAATTAAGCGGTTTCTTAGGTAATGATGATCAATTGCTTAAACATAAGGTTGGTGTAAGCCATCTCAAAACTGACAGCGATACCGTTGGCTATACATCGGCTTACGATGCGAAAAAACTCAACGCAAACTATCAATTAGATGTCAATTTCGATCGTGAAGGCACTCTCACACAAGGTTTAAGCTTCTTAACTGACTATCAAAAAACCGATTTCAACTCGTCTTATTTCAACAATGCGGGTAATAAAAAACTTGTTGAGAAAAGCTTAGCAGCAGAATATCGCTTACTGCACGATGCAGATCATAGTTTAAATATTAGTGGTCGTTACACTGACAGCTCTGAATATGAAAACTCATGGACGGGCCGTATTGCAGGCGCTTACCGTTTACACAATAACGTGAAAGCACACGCAAGTTTAGGTTCGGCGATTCAAAACCCTACAATCACGGAATACTACGGTTACAACGCGCGCTATATCGGCAACCCGAATTTACAACCAGAGAAAAGTTTAGGTGGCGATGTTGGTTTCTTATTTGAAACCAATGATGGTCGTCACAGCTTTGATGTGACTTATTTCGCTCGCAACGTGAAAAACGCGATTAGCAGCGAAGTCATCAACTTCACTACCTATGCAAGCCGTGCAGTGAACCTTGAAGGTAAGAGCAAAGTGAAAGGTGTTGAAGTGGCTTACAACGGTAAAATCACCGATGCATTAACTGCTTATGCGAACTACACTTACACCCAAACTCGAGATAGCAAAGGCGCTGAATTGGCACGTCGTCCAAAACATTTAGCGAACGCGGGCTTAGCATACCAAATCACTGAAAAATTGGGTGCAGATGTAAATGTATCTTACACAGGCAAACGCATGGATACCTACTACTCACCAACTTACAGCACACATAAAGTGAAATTGCCATCTTACACCTTGGCAAACTTAGGCGTGAACTATAAAGTAGCGGATAGCTTGACGATTTATGCGAACCTTAACAACGTATTTAATAAAAAATACGAAAACGTACTGGGCTATGGCCAAGAAGGACGTAATGTTTACGTTGGGTTGAAAGGATCGTTCTAATTATTACTCACTAACAAGGGCGTGCTTAGCACGCCTTTTTACATTCTTGATGGCGTAGCGTATCATTATCTATATGCAAAAAACTCGCTTAATTTTAACCGCACTTTTCCTTCCGTTTACCGCTCAGGCTTCGGAACAATTTGTCTCGCTCACGCTTTGCAGCGACAGATTACTTATTGAACTGGCTGAGCCTTCACAAATTGCTGCACAGTCACCTTATTCAAAAAATCCGTTGATGATGTTGGATAAAATTAATACCGACAAACCTGTACTAGAACCGCAATTAACGGAATTATTGCCCTATTTGGATAAAACGATTCTGATTAACGAAACCTTTTATCCACAATTAGTCGCGGAGCTGAAAAAACTCGGTGTGAAGATTATCCCGATTAACGACAGTCCACAAACGCCTGATGAATTATTTACGCTGATTCTAGACTTAGGCAAGCAACTGGGTAATGACCAAAAGGCGGCAGATTTAGTAACAAAACTCAAATCGCAAAACTTTCACTTAAATCGACCGCTTACTGATACACTGATTTTGTCAGAAACTGGTGTGGTAGAAAGTTATTATCCGCAATATCCCGTGCTGTTAAGTTTACTCGGATTAACACCGTTAAAAAAACCACTTACCGCACAAAATTTCTCGTTAGAAAAAGTGATTTTAAGCCAACCGAATGTGCTCATTTCACTGACTGATAAACAAGGTTACAATGCACAAGCCGAATTACTGCACCACCCTATGTTGCAAGATTTTTTCAAAAACCAACCGCTTGTCAGCATCCCGATGAAATATACCTATTGTTTCGATCATGGCGTGTGGCAAGGGGCGGAGAAGATTTATGAGCAGTTAAAATAATGTAGCTGACAAATCTCCCCTAACCCCTCTTTGCTAAAGAGGGGGATTTCATTATTAAATTAACCCTAGATGGCATATTTATATGTCTTTATGTATAAATGATTAGAATAAAACATCAGAATTATAAATCCCGACACTATAATCCCCCTCTTTAGCAAAGAGGGGTTAGGGGAGATTTGACAAAATCAAATTAACAAATGATATTTGAATTACATAGGAAATTGATCATTGACCAAAACACTCAAATTAAATACCGCACTTTTCTTCGCGTTGCTGTTGATTAGCGGGTTTGCGATTTATCATCAGCTAGGCGATTTTGCCCATCTCAAAAATGCGGATGGCGTGCTCACCGATATGCGCTCAATTGTGCTGTGGGATATTCGTTTTCCACGCATTGGTTTAGCTTTATTGACTGGCGCTAGCCTAGCGATTGCCGGCAATGCGATGCAAGGTATTTTTCAAAATCCATTAGCGAGTCCGGGCTTACTTGGCAGTAGCTCTGGTGCTACGGCTGCTAGTGTATTTATCCTTTATTATTTTGCCGTGCCATTTTCACTGCTCTTAGCCGGTGGTGTGATTGGTGCGCTTTTAAGTTTTTTCATCGTGTATTTGATCGCCAAAAACTACGGTACCACGATGATGATTCTAAGCGGCTTAGCCGTCAATATGTTGCTTGGTTCAGCGATTGCATTATTGCTTTCCAACGCGGAAAGCCCATGGGCATTAGCTGAACTTTATCGTTGGCTACAAGGATCATTGATGTGGGCGAAATTAGATACCCTGCTTATTTCACTCCCTATTGTTCTGGTAGGGATTTTCTGCTTATACCACACTCGCCGATACTTAGATTTACTCACCTTTGGGGAAGAAACGGCGAGCACCATGGGCGTAGATCCCAAACGTAGCTTTTTCATCAGTACCTTTGGTGTGGCTTTATTAGTTGGGGCGACCATTCCTCAAACCGGTACCATTGGTTTTATCGGTTTAATCGCACCACACTTCGCCCGTATTTTATTAAAAGCTCGCCCATCACAGCTTTACCTTACCAGCGCATTAATTGGAGCATTATTGCTGTTACTAGCCGATTTAGCGATTTTATACATACCGCTGTTCTCACATATTTACATCGGCACGTTAACTGCGCTTATCGGTGCCCCTTGCTTGATTTGGATGTTATTAACGCAACAGAGAAAAATCTATGATTAGAATTGAAAAACTCACCCAATCCTATTGCTTAAATGACATCAACTGTACGCTTCCATCAGGTAAATTGATCGGCATCATGGGTGCCAATGGTGCGGGAAAATCTACCTTATTAAAAACCATTGCGGGTATCTTGCCTCTCAAACAAGGGGAAATTTGGTTTGATAATCAGCCATTAAGCAAAATGAATGCAACTGAAAAAAGCCAACACATTGCTTACCTTGCACAAAATACGCAAATTCATTGGGATTTATCCGTTTATGATGTGATTGCATTAGGTTTAGCTACGCCCTTATCAAAAGAAAAAGAGCGGTCAAAAATTCAAGCGTTTTCAGAAAAATTTGCGGTAACGCATTTACTCAATAAGCCATTTCAACAACTTTCTGGTGGCGAAAAAGCACGCGTACAACTCACTCGTTGCTGTATTAAAGAATCCCCTGTTTTATTGGTCGATGAGCCGATTGCACCACTCGACCCTTATTATCAAATTGATATGATGGAACAGCTTAAATCACTCACACCACAACACACATGCATCGTCGCAATTCATCACCTTTCATTGGCTTATCAATTTTGTGATGAAATTATTCTATTAGAACAAGGCAAATTGTTAGCTGTCGGTGAAACGAAAGCTGTATTAAATTCGGAAAATTTGGCGAAAGCCTTTCATATTCGGGCTGAAATTGATCCTCTGGAAAAGACTATCTCAAAAATTGAAAAGCAATAAAATAAAAGCACTTAGCGATTCACTAAGTGCTTTTTTTATAGAAATGAATTACGGTTGAATTTCTGAATCTACAAAGAAATAAGCAATTTCTCGTTTTGCGCTTTCAACGCTATCAGAACCATGAACAGAGTTTTCACGCTGATTTAACGCAAAGTCTTTACGGATAGTACCTTCTGCCGCCTCCGCCGGATTCGTTGCGCCAATCAAAGTGCGGTAATCTTTCACGGCATTTTCTTTTTCCAATACAGAAACCACTATCGGGCCAGAGAGCATATACTCCACCAACGGGTCAAAAAATGGTTTACCTTGATGTTCTGCATAGAAACCTTCGGCTTGTTCTTTGGTTAATTGCACCATTTTAAGGGCAACGACACGAAATCCTTGTGATTCAAAACGCCCTAAAATAGCACCAATTAAATTACGCTTTACTGCATCGGGTTTGATAATTGAAAAAGTACGTTCTGTCATAAAATCCTACTTAACTTGCTTTCGTTACTAATAAATTTGCTAAAGTTTTCACACCGATTCCGGTTGCACCAACCGCCCATAAATCACTACCTGATTTACGATAGGTGGCCGAACAATCAATATGCAACCAACGTTGTTGATAGTTCTTCACAAAATACGATAAAAATGCCGTTGCAGTACTTGCGCCCGCGACAACCGGTGCTGTACCTGTATTTGCAATATCCGCAAAAGAAGAAGTGATTTGGCTACGATGGAACGCTTCAAAAGGCAAACGCCAGAATGGTTCATTTTCTTCTTTGGCGGCTTGGAATAAGCTATTTACTAACGCATCATCCATAGAAAGTACACTGTGGTAATCATTACCGACTGCTACTTTCGCCGCACCAGTTAAGGTTGCACAATCGACAATAAATTGTGGATTTTGGCTATCGGCCTCAATTAAACCGTCTGCTAATACTAAACGCCCTTCCGCATCAGTATTTAAAATTTCCGCGGTTACACCATTTTTATATGTGATGATATCCCCTAATTTAAACGCATTTCCGCTCACCAAGTTTTCTGCACAGCATAGATAGAGTTTTACACGTTGATTTAAACCGTGCGCAATCGCAAATCCTAGCGCGCCTGTTAATAACGCAGCGCCGCCCATATCGGTACGCATAGTACTCATGCCATCACTTGGTTTGATGCTATAACCACCACTGTCAAAAGTAATACCTTTACCCACTAAACAGGCTAATACGGGCGCATTTGGATCATTAGTCGGGTTAAAATCTAATTGCAACATGGCTGGCGGATTAATAGACCCGCGACCCACAGTAAAGATCCCGTGGTAACCTTGCTCTTTTAATGCTTCACCAGAAATGATTTGAAAACTGACCGCACTTTTATCGGCATAATTTTCGGCTTGTTTAGAAATAAACTCTGCCGCGCGTTCGGCTAATTTAACTGGGGTAAGGGTTTGTGCCGGTTCATTAATAATGCCACGCACAAAATCACCACATTCAATACGAGCTAATAATTCATCTTGTGGCTCGTCATCTAAATGAGGAAACTCAATCGAATAATCTTGCTTCGCGGTATAAAAACCTTGATAAAATGCCCAGCAATTTTCTAATTCCCATGCATCACCCACAAGCTCAACGTCTTTAATGCCTTGTCCACATAACTTACGTGCGGCTTTTTGCACTAAAACAAGGTTCGATTTTTCATTATCTTTAAGATGAATAACGGCTTGATCTTGATTAAAACTTAAAATGGCATTTTTGCCCCAACTCTCCGAAGCGGGAGTAGTTGATAATGTAATTTGCATGTGGTTGTTATCCTTTATTTATCTATTATTCTCTAGGTACCATTTTACCGCCTGACAAAGTCCTTGTTCAAAGGTTATTTGTGGTTGCCAACCTAATTCTGCATGAATTTTAGAACAATCCAATGAATATCGCACATCGTGACCAGGTCGGTCTTTTACAAAGGTTATTAAATCTTCGTAATACTTAATGTGATTAGGCTTATTTGGCGCAAGTTCTTCGAGTAATTGGCAAATTGTTTTAACCACTTCAAGGTTTGTTTTTTCACAATTTCCACCGATATTATAGTTTTCTCCGATTCGACCTTTTGTTAAAACTAAATATAAAGCTTGAACATGATCTTCCACAAATAACCAATCACGAATTTGCTGCCCATCACCATAAATTGGCAAAGGCTTTCCCATCACTGCATTTGAAATCATTAAAGGGATAAGCTTTTCAGCATGCTGATAAGCCCCATAGTTATTGGAACTGTTTGTGATAATCACCGGCAAATCATAAGTGCGATGCCAAGCGTACACCAAATGGTCACTCGCTGCTTTTGAGGCGGAATAAGGACTACTCGGATGATAAGGAGAATATTCAGTAAAGGCGGGAGCAGAAAGGGATAAATCCCCATACACTTCATCTGTAGAAATATGGTGGAATCGAAAGATCGTTTTTTTAGCTTCGTCTAAGGTATGCCAATAATTCTTAGCAACCTCTAACAACGTATAAGTACCAACAATATTGGTTTGAATAAAATCAGCCGCTCCCGAAATAGAACGATCAACATGACTTTCTGCCGCCAAATGCATCACTGCATCAGGCTGATATTTTTCAAAAATACTCTCTGTCGCCTTAAGATCACAAATATCAATTTGCTCAAAAGCATAGCGAGGATTATTTTCTACCTCTTTCAAAGCTGATTGATTTGCCGCATAGGTCAGTTTATCAATATTGATCACATAATCTTGAGTATGGTTAATGATATATCGAATAAGGGCGGAACCGATGAAGCCGGAACCGCCGGTGATGAGGATTCTTTTACTCATAAGAAGAAGCTCTATTTATTCAGATGTAGTGGTACTTTCATTAACCATGAAAGCATAAAATAAAAATAGAACAAAGAAGTAAAAGATATTTCCTGAATTATGCGCAAGAAATGACTGACTCATACAATAAATAATCATTGATAGTACATGGACAATACCTAATATCGAAATAAATTTTATTCTTTTATTCAACTGTCCAACTGCGTTTCTGTAGAACAGGTATAGAGGAATAATAAAAATACTCAATATGGCAATGCCTCCTACTATCCCTTTCTTTGCCAATTCATCTATAAATTGATTATGTAAATGTGAAAACGAAATTGACGCCTTAGTTACAACATCTTTATCAGCTAAATCTTTTTTATAATAATCTAATTCTTTTAAACTCCACCCAGAAACTGGGTGTTCTAAAAAAGCTTTTGAACCAATCTTCCACATATCTAAACGTTCACCGACAGAGCTTACTTTATTATAACTAGATAAATAGACATCTAATTGATATTTTGCATCAGAAATTCTCCCAGTAAATTGATTATTCATCATCAATAATGCTCCACCAAAACACAAAATCAGCGAAAGTCCTATTAATACCTTTCTTGATAATAAATATCTATATAAAAAAAGAAGGGTTATTACTATGAATGGAGCACTAATCCATCCTCCACGAGCAAATGAAAGGATGCTAGCCAAAACGCCGAATATACCACAACCAACTGAAAATAAAGCCAACTTACTTTTCTTTACGTCTAAAAAATAAAAAGCAACACTAAAACTAAATAAGCCTAATGACATCGCCATATCCCCTGACTGGATCTTCATTTGGTAATAGAAAGCACTTTCCAAGTTTAAAATATAATACTGATAGAGAGCTACTACACCTGAAATAAAGGCCCCTAAAGGAATACTATAGAGTAATACATCAAATTTAACCGAACTATAAACTACAAAAATAATTACAGAAAGAAATAAAAACGCTCTCAATGGATTATCAATGAGATTAATTTTTTCCCCATGGAAGAAAATAAAGAAAAGCGAAACTAAAAAATAAAAAGTAGTCACCACAAAAATAGCTTTATTCTGCTTCACTATTGCTAAGAAACTTACTCTCTTATATAGTAAATAACACAAAAATAATACACTTAAAACTAATAAGGCCGTCGAACCGTAGTTATATCCTTTAGGGAACATCAAAAGTAAAGTAAAAAATAAAAATATAGATGCATTAATAAATAACTTAGGGAAAATTCCTATATTATGCATAAATCTCAATCCTTATATAATACATCTACAATTTCTGTAGTCGGGTTAAAGCCTGTAGGAGCATTTAGCAATGCTTGACGAATAGCCATATAATTGGCATCTTTGCAAGAATTCTCTAATTCAGACAACACTTCAGATAATTGTTCAAATGGTAAATAAACCTCCTCAGCAGTCATAATACGGGGATGGGTTGTTTTACGAACATTATCTCCACCAATTAACAACTCTTCATACAACTTCTCTCCTGGTCGCAACCCAGTATAAGTAATCTCAACATCACCTTTCGGGTTGGTTTCATCCTTAACTGAGAGCCCTGATAACTGAACTAAGTTTTTAGCTAAATCTACTATTTTAACTGGTTCACCCATATCTAAAATGAAAACATCACCACCTTTTGCCATTGCTCCAGCCTGAATAACAAGCTGAGCCGCTTCAGGAATAGTCATGAAATAGCGAATAATATCAGGATGTGTAATAGTAATAGGGCCACCTTTTAGAATTTGCTTTCTAAACAATGGAATAACTGAACCAGATGAGCCGAGTACATTACCAAAACGAACCATACTGAAACAAGTTTGGTAGTCTTTTAATTGCTCTGATAATGCCTGCAAACACAGCTCAGCCATACGCTTACTTGCCCCCATTACATTTGTCGGACGAACTGCTTTATCTGTTGAAATGAGCACAAACGATTTAACATTATGTTCTGCTGCACATCTTGCAACATTATATGTACCAAACACATTATTTTGCACGCCCTCAATCATATTATACTCAACCAAAGGAACGTGCTTATATGCTGCCGCATGATAAATAGTATCGACACTAAAATGAGATAAAACACGATCTAGACGTTCAATATCCTGTACATTTCCTAAAACAGGATAAATTTTAGTGTTTGTAATATTATTTTTCTTAACAATCTCTAATAACTCCTGATGGATGGCATAAAGAGAAAATTCTGAAAGTTCAAATAAAATTAAAATATTTGGCTCATTTAAAATAATTTGACGGCATAGCTCAGATCCTATTGAACCACCTGCTCCAGTTACCATTACAGCTTTATGAAAAATATTTTTTTGCAATAAATCTTTATTTGGTAATACTGGTTCTCGTCCTAATAAATCCTCAATGTGAACTTCTCGTAACTCATCAATTTTTGCATTCCCTTGTAAGATATCTTCCATGTCAGGAATAGTTTGAACCTTAATTTTTAGAGGAATTAAACTATCAATTATTGCCTTACGCTCGCTACGTGATGCACTAGGAATCGCTAACAAAATAACTTTAATATTATATTTTTGAACAAGTTTTGAAATATCATTTGGCGAAAATATTTTATTCCCTAAAAGATAACTTCCATGTAGCTTAGCATTATCATCAATAAATCCGCGAATGCGATAGCGATAAGCATGTTTAAGTAACACTGCTAGTTGACGCCCTGTTGTACCAGCACCGTAAATCAAGACAGATTCATTATCTTTATCTAAAATTAAACTAACATAATAGCGAACCAACATCCTTGCACTACCACATAGCAAGAACACATAGGAAAAATAAATAATAGGTACAGTTCTAGGTATATCCGAACCGATAAAGAAAGAAAAGAAAATAAGGCTAACCGCTGAAACGAAAGCGCCTCCAGCTACCATTGCTAAAGCCTTAAAAGAAATGTAACGCAAGACTGCACGATAAAGCCCTAATTTAATAAACGTAAAAAGAGTTATCGCAATTGTGCATAATAGAGTTGTCCAAATTTCTGTATCATCAAATGCAACTATTCCACCTAATCGAGTCCAATAAGCTAGAAAAAATGCAGATATTAATAAGACAACATCAATAAAAAGACTAATTACTCTCTTTTTAGTTCTCGACATTCCAAATACTAGAGAATAAATCATACAAATATCCTTAAGTTAGTAAAATTGGTTAAACAATCTACCTAACAATCTTCAACAATGTTAGAAAGATTATTTTAAAGTATTCTGATACATTTTTATTCTGAATGTACTTCATATTATATTTAATCTTCTCAGGCATGATCTCTTCAATATAAGTCTTTTCAGGATCATTAGACTTCCCTAAAATTTCATTTTCATCCATATACTCAATAGAAGCATAATCAGTAATCCCCGGCTTTACAGAAAGTACTTTTTGTTGTTCATCAGTATAAAGCTCAACATATTTTCTTACTTCTGGACGAGGACCAACTAAACTCATATCTCCAACAAGTACATTAATCAGCTGTGGTAACTCGTCAAGTTTATACTTACGAATAAAATAACCTGAACGGGTAATTCTAGGATCTCGACCACCTACAGTGATTAACCCTTTTTTATCAGCATCAACCACCATTGATCGAAACTTAAACAGACCAAAATCGATACCATTCTGTCCAACTCGAACTTGCTTATAAAAGACAGGACCTTTTGAATCTGTCTTAATCCAAATGGCTAATACAATGAAAATAGGGGCTAGAACAACTAGCCCAACTAAACTTAAAATAAAATCAAAAAAACGAATCACTTTTACTTAACCTTATTATAGGCACTCACAACCGTATCAATTACAAATTTCACCTGCTCATCTGTTAATTGAGGATAGATAGGAAGAGAAATCTCACACTTATAGTTATTATATGCTTGCGGGTAATCTTCAATTTTATACCCTAGGTTCTTAAATAAAGTAAGCATTGGCATTGGGATAAAGTGAACATTTACAGCCACTTCACTCTTCGCTATTTCATCAATCATCGCATCTCGTTGCGCTTCAGTAAAATCTTTAATACGTAAAGCATATAAGTGATATGAAGTTTCTTTTTCACCTTGTTTTGATGGTGGTAAAATTGCCCAATCATATTGTTTAAATGCTTCGCCATAAGTATCAAAAACACGTTTACGCTCTTTCAATAAATCTTCATAAATACGAATTTGTGCTAAGCCGATAGCAGCATTCACATCTGCCATATTAATTTTCATACCTAGACCAGTAATATCGTATCGCCAACCACCAGCTTTACTCTTAGAGAAAGCATCTTTAGTTTGACAGTTTAATGCCATTTGGCGAAGTTCACTATAGAGCTTAGCATTATCAAAAGGTGCAGGTAAGTTAATACAAATTGCACCACCTTCAGCTGTGGTAACATTTTTTACAGCATGCAATGAGAAAATAGCAATATCAGTTTCACTTCCTGTTCTCATACCCTTTTTGTACCAAGCACCTAAAGAGTGTGCTGCATCATTCAATACTAAAATACGGCCAAGTTTTTCTTGATTCTCGCTTTCAGCCTTAAAGAGTGGTCGAATTTCTGAAGATTTTACCAAATCCATAATTTCGTCATAATCGCAAGGGAACCCAGCAATATCAACAGGCATAATAGCTTTCGTTCTTGGTGTAATTGCTTTTTTAATCGCATCTAAAGAAATATTAAAATCTTCTGAAGTATCTACCATTACTGGCTTAGCTCCCGCATGCAATACTGCTAAAGCTGTTGCACTATAAGTATAAGCAGGCACAATTACCTCATCGCCTTCTTTTACGCCAAACCAACGAAGCATCATAATCGCTGCAGAAGTCCAAGAGTTTACACAAAGCACTTCTTTGGCCCCAGAGAATTGTTTAATTTCTTCTTCTAAAGCTTTAACTTTAGGTCCTGTGGTAATCCAGCCTGAACGTAAAGAATCTACAACTTCATTGATTACATCTTCATTAACATATGGGGGGGAAAATGGAATTTTCATGTTTTTATCCTTTCTATCTAAATAATTTATATAATAATTTTTTCACAAAACTTGGAGAAATAGACATCAAAAAATAAGCAATTGCGTAGATATCTGCTTTAATACCATAATTTAAATCTCTATTTATATGAAATAGGCGGAATTTTAGTAGCCCAATTGTTTTTTTCCAATTTGCTCTGCGCTTATAAAAGTCGGAACTCCGTCTGAATTTCAATCCAATATAATCAATATTTGCCAATCTGCAGTTATTTAAGAATGCTTGATACCACAATAAAGTATCTTCCGCTAAAGCAACTTCCTTACTATACCTTCCCGCTTTATCAAAAAAAGCCTTCCTGAACATAGCTGTTGGATGAGCTATCGGATCTCGTTTTTCAAAAAATTGATATAACTCGTCATGAAGAAGAGGATATTCTACTTTATCATTGATAACACTATCATTTTCATCAATTTCACAAATCCAGCAACCAACCGCATCAACATCTACATGCTGTTGTAAGAACTCAAGCTGTACTTTAAAACGGTCTCTTTCAGCTATATCATCCGTATCCATTCTAGCAATAAAATTCCCCTTAGCAACCTTCAACCCTTCATTTAATGCTAAAGCAAGCCCCATATTTTTAGGTAATGGAACAGATACTAACTTAGTTCCTATTTTTTCTTTCCAGTAATTAATTGCTGAATACAAATGATCTGATAAGACACCATCTTCAACCAAAATAATTTCATCGGGTCTTAAAGTTTGGTCAGTCCATATACTTTCCATGGTTTTATGGAAATATTCTGCCTTCTCTTTATAATAAATAGACATCAAAACTGAAAGATTCATATTACACCCTATGTCGATTTATACAACTTAACTAAAATACTTAATAAAAGACTAGATAATCTAAACCCCATATATGTTAAACAAAAGTAAATAATTCTTTTCTTTATATTCCTCGTATTCTTAGAATACTTAGAAAGCCATTTATATTTACTTAACATACGTTTAACATTAGGATTTTTTAAAAATGGCATCACATAAGGAATAACTTCCAAATAATAATGTGATAAATACAAATAATCAGCATCCCTGATCTTCTTTGAACCTGAAAGCACATTTTCTATATTTAAAAATAGATCTTCCAAATTTTTCATTTTAAGCTTATAACTAATACTTCCTTCCCTATTTTGTCTATACATATAAACTCCTTTATTATAAATATAATAAGAGGCTATATGCTGTGAAAGCTCAAAACACCACTTCACATCTTCTGATGTCATATTTAAGGGAAATGAAATATTATTAATAGCTACAATATCCCTTCTTATACATTTATTACATGCAGATGGATACCATATCCCATTATCAATCAACAAATATAAGTCGTCAGAAAATTTATTTGAACTGGAAGATACTTCAGATAAGTCAAACTCATACTCCTTAATTCTATCCTTGCCATAATAATAAGAGTAAGGGAAAATTATCGTATCTGGTGAATTAGTTTCAATTATACAATTAAGATTTTCCAAGAAATCATCATCTCGCCAAAAATCATCACCATCTAAAAATAATAAGTAATCACCTTCTGCTTGATTTATCCCGACATTCCTTGCACTAGAGAGACCACCATTTTCCTTATTAACTAATTTTATACATGTATTTTTTTTGCACAATTCTTGACAATGCTCAAATGTAGCATCGGTAGAACCATCATTCACCAAGATAATTTCATAATCCCTAAAAGATTGCTTTAAAATACTATCTATACAACTAACGATATAATCCTGCACATTATAAGCAGGGACAATTACAGAAAATCTCATAAGTTATACTCAATTTAAAATACTAATATATGGTGAAATTCTTTTATTAGCATGATTTCCAAAACTATCATAAATATCTTTTGAAAATAAAATAAAAGAAAACAAAAAATAAACCAAAACAATTAACTTCCTAACTTTAATCTTAGAAAAGTATATAAGCTCAACAGATAATAAAAGAGAAATACTAAGAGCTGACAACACTCTATTAAAGATATAAAATTTCATAGAGACAGCGAATGCAATACAAACAAGTACATTAGAAAGCAATACAAAATTATATTTATCACTCTCAAAAAGTTTATTTCTAAAGAACAATATAGGAAGCATTATAAAATATTGGAATATAACCCCTATTCCACTACCAAAATCTGCCTCTTTAGCATACTCATCTATAAAAAAATATGCTTCATACTTTGTACCAGAAAAATAATCAGGACTAATCAACAAACCAAACAAATCAAACCTTAACACAGCAAGGAATATTAATATAAATAACAACATAAAAGTCTTATTTAAATGAAAATTTCGTACAAAAAATAATGGAGCAAAAATTAATGAAACATTATGAAAAGAAGATGCTAGCCCGATTAAAAAAAAGAATTTAATAGTTAACTTGTCATATAGGAGAAGTATACAAGAATATAAAACTATAGACATAGCGACACTCTGCCTAACTATATTTAGACTATCCAAATAGAAAATAAGAATATAAAAAGTCAAAAATAAAGAAGGTTTTCTTACCTTTATAAGGGAAAGGTATAAGAATAAACACTGAATAAACGCCATAGTCAAAAAAATAAACTGCACATGCAGATCTAAAGAATTATATAATTTATTCAAATAGTAAAAACCGATCTCCAAAGGCCACTGTGAATGGTAATAATCTAGATTTTTATATATATATACATAATTCTCATAGTCTGCACCTGTATTTTCTCTTAATCCAGAAATTAAAAACAAAGGAATAAGAGAAAATAATACCAATATGTGTTTAGCAATTCTATTGCTACAATTCTCAGAGGCAAAAATAAATATAACACTACTGGCAAACATTAAATAGTATATAAAAAATGTTTCTAACATAGATTAGCCAAACCTATAATTTCTCAATTAGAATATCAAACTTTCTCATCAATTCCGATTCTTTTTCAAATCCTTCCACTTGAATAGACACCGGATGAATTCTATTTTCACCTAATATATTTATAATCGCTGAACTATATATAGTATATACATATATCTCTTTATAATTATTTAATTCATTAGATATGATATCTTCAAAAATTAAATCTGAATTATAATACTTAACTCCATCGACAACAAAGCTCTCTTTGGGGTGAGGGAGGTAATAATCAATATTATATTTATCTATT
Source organism: Haemophilus sp. HMSC066D02 (assembly GCF_001810545.1). Taxonomy (NCBI): domain Bacteria; kingdom Pseudomonadati; phylum Pseudomonadota; class Gammaproteobacteria; order Pasteurellales; family Pasteurellaceae; genus Haemophilus; species Haemophilus sp. HMSC066D02. The sequence goes on from NZ_KV801805.1 coordinate 278,591, forward strand.
ATTTTCTTAAACAAATCTACATTCTTAGCATCATCATTATACAATCTTTGCCCTAAACATATTTTTAATACACCGCTAAGAACATTACCACCACTATTATTAAAATTAAATATAGAAATTCTTTTTGTATTTTTTATGATATTATCCATATCATATATAGTATAATGTAAAGACGATATATCTTTTAATGTATTAATATCATGATCGATCATAAAGATAAACTTAATAAACTTAAGCTTCCAGCTTTCATTATTTTGATAAAGCATACTGTTTTTCAAAATATTAGCAGTTCCATCATCAAATGTTATTAGCTCATTAAATTTAAGAGATGAAATAATTGATTGAATCAATATATTTTCTATATTTGCAACGAAGATCTTATCAAATTTTTTATTAAATAATTTAATCTTGTAATACAAAATAAGGAATACTAACTTTATTGAACTTTTACAATAAATCTTATTTAAAATATGACATAAAACACCAAATAAATTAAAATATCTATCCACTTTCTCGGAAAAATGATTAGAAAATAATATTCCGTAAAATTTCTCATCTTCATAGTTTTTAACTATCTCTTTTGCTAAAAGAGTTTGTAAAGGGGTTGTGCATATAATTAAATTCATATTTTATTTAACTCTCGATGTCATGACATATAAAAAAGGAAGTATAATACCCGCTCCTAATATGCTAGCAAAGGGGACATATTCAACCCCAAATTGCATAAAGATCGACAACCCTCCTAAATACAGTATTGTAGAAAGGATTGAGCATAATGATATCCATTTATTCTTTCCGTAAAAGAAAAGGTAATTTACTAAAATTAGATAAGGTACCGAGAACATTGTGGCAATAAGGAACATAATAATATAGTACTTTGTTCCCCAAAACTGTTCTCCTAAAACAAAAATCACAAATTCCTCTGGAATTGCCCACATAATAATAGAAGGAATAGGAATTAAAAGTAACGAAAGCAATGTTAGTTGGTGTACTTTCTGTAAAGTAATCTTCTTTTGTTTTAATGCTTCATAAAAATAAGGTATTGCAGCCTTATTTATTGCTTGAATAATGACTGCAAGCACCAACGCAATTTGAGCCCCCATAGCATAAAGACCTAATTCAGATTCAGTAAATTTATTATAAATAAATACTCGATCTAATTGACCTTTTATAAACATGCTGATCTGATGAAAAGCTAAGGGAATACCAAATCCTAGAAAATATAGAAAACCTTTTTGATACTCTGCTATATTAAAAGACTTTCTTCTATGCTCCCTAAAATAGGAAAAATAAACCAATATAAATATTATTAAGTTACCTAAGAATAGTGCAAGAAATCTCTTGCCAACAAGATCACTGTGAGAGAACTCCAAAAATAATACCGTTAATAATGTTGTCAACAATGCACTTCCAATTTGAATTAAAGTATACGAGATTACCTTTTTCTGACACTGTTTTATACATAATTGAACTGTTAAGAAAGTTTGGAAAATTGAGGTCAGAATTAAGTATGCTAAAATTTCAGAATGAAAAAAATAGCAAAATAACAACCCTATGGAACCTACAAGTAAAGCATAAGCATATCCTGAAAATAAGATCAAATTTATAGATCGCTTTCCATAGAAATAAAAGTACCTTGTAACAGCTCCTTCTTGACTGAAACTAATAATAATAATAAGTAAAGATAGTATTGTTTGATAATAGGATAATTCCCCAAAGCCGTTTACACCTAATTTTCTAGACAAATAAGGTAACAGTAAAAATGGGAAAATTTTAGCAACTATCTCACCTATTAAGTAAATAACACTATCTTTTAAGATCATAAATTATCATTTATAAATGAATGTATTAAAACCAACAACTGTTGTGTCATCAGGAACATTTTTTGTAACTACAGCATTAGCGCCTATTATGCAATTTTTACCAATAGTAACATCACCTAAAACCTTTGCCCCACATCCTATAATAGTATCTTGACCAACAATTTGCTGACACGGGATACCTCTTTTTTCTTTTTCGTCAAATCTTAATGCACCGAAAGTAACATTCTGATGGATAATAACTCCATCAGCTAAGACAGCTCCACCACCAATGACAATTCCTGTAGGATGTCGAAAAACAACATTACCTAATTTACAACTAGGTGTAATATCACAAGCAAACTTACGAAATATCCTTTTATGCAATAAAAAGACCAATAGGCTATTAATTTTACAAAGAAATTTACTATCTTTATATCTTTCTATATTTTGATTAAAACGTTGCATTAATCTTATTAAAAAGATCAACTCCTCACTTAATGACCTTAAAAAAAATCTATACAATTTCATTACTTATTCTCTAAATCATAAAACCGCTTCGGTTTATTTCCACTCTCACTAGCTAAAAATGCTTTAATCAACCCATAAGCCTTTTCCGCTGAATTATCTTGATAATATGGATTGACCATTGTAGGCAAGCGTTTTTGGAAATCATCAGATAATAAATGTTGAATCCCTTGTTCAATAGATTGTCGGTTACTTTCTACATCAATAACTGATTCGCCGCGAACGCGTCCTTCTTGCCTTTTCCCAATATTTACTGTCCCTACTTGTAAAGAAGGCGCTTCTAACAAACCTGATGAACTATTACCTATTAACCCTTTTGAATACTTAATTAAAGCTAAATATTCCTCCGGTTTTACCGATGTGAAAAATGCAAATCGATTTTCATCTGTATAACTTTTTACTTTGGTAAATATAACATCGGAATGTGTGTCAGAATTAGATCCAATAAACACAAATTGATAATCTGACTTAAAGGAATCTAATGCTAAAAGAAGCTGATCAACTTGCTCTTCTACAGATTGCCCAGTAATAGTTTCAGGATGAAATGCAACCATAAAATACGGTTTATTTTGCAAATTTAACTTAGAAAACAACCGCTCTTTTGATGGCAATTCTAAACTTAGTCCATTTTCAGCCCCAAGAGAGCCAATGGTATGCACACTTTCAGGAAGTTCGCCAAGCTGAATCACTCGCTTACGATATACTTCTGTCGCTGTGAGATGCAGTTTTGCCATTTTTGTAATACAGTGGCGAATAAACTCATCATAATTTCCTAATGTTTGCTCGCCACCATGCAAATGAATTAATGGAATGTTATGCATTGCAGCAGCCGTTGCTACAGAAAGTATTTCATAACGATCACCTAATACCATTACTGCATCATAATGATTTTTCTGGAAATGTTTACCAAAGAGATCGAGGGTTTCAGCCATTGAAGTTAAAATTGTTTGGTTATTTTGGCTATCAAGTTTTACTGCTATTCTCTCAGCAATATTAAACCCATCTTGCTCAATCACATCTACGGTATTTCCATATTGAGGAGCAAGGTGCATAGCGGTTACAATCAATGAAAAATCCAACCCATTGTCTTCTTGTAATCGTCTTAGTAAGCGCTTAACAATACCGTATTCAGCACGAGAGCCTGTTACATAGGCAATTCTTTTTTTAGTCATAGCTCTGATCTGATAATATCTTCCAATAACTGATAGCCTTGTTCATTCAAATGTAAGCCATCATTAGTGTAATTTAAGTTTAATTTGCCATAGTGATCACTAAATTTGCTATCTAGAGCAATCCATCTTGCAGATTTAAGATTTTCTTTTAGAAATGCGTTAAGTTCTCTAATCACTGCATTATTACGATCAATCCTTAAGGCCACAGGGGTAATTTCTAAGAAATAAAGCTGAATGTTATTATTGATTGCTTTTAGTTTTTCAATAACTTGCTGAATGTCTGATAAAATTTGCTCTTTTGTCCAATCAGCATACACGATATCATTAGTTCCAAACATCAAAATAGCTTTATTACCTAAAGATTTAATCAATCCTTGATCTAGAATCAAATCAATATATTGTTTAGTAGTAATCCCCGAAATAGCTAAATTATTAACAGCTTGGTTGTTAACTTCTTCAATATTCCAATAATCTAAAATTGAGTGACCAATTAAGCTGATTTCTTTTGTTTGATTAAAATTATCTTTCTTAGCAGATATTGTTTTTTTGATGGTTTCTAATAGGATTTTATCTTTATTACGTTGTTGAAGAATAAAATAGAAATATTCGAAATCAAGACGATCATCTATATCAACTGAAACCTCTTTAGCCATAAAATACGCAACACACTTCTCTCCATAGAAGTGTTTTTGCTCTAAATAAGCCTGAGGTTTTGCAGAAAAAATTGCCCCATTTGGTGAGTACTCTGGATGATATTGCTGGCGAGCATAATTAGAATAATCTAATTTAAAGTTTTTTAAACTCTCATCTTCATCAATTGGACGGGTTAATGTTGTTGGTTTATGCGCATCAGATACCGAAACTAAAAAATCAAATTTAGCAAAATGTGCTTCAAATTTTTTATTCGCTTCTTGAATATGTTGAGCAGTTCTTAATGGTGAAGTCGGTTGCAGCAATACAAAATAATCATAATCAACATGGCTATATCGATTCAATACATCTTCAATTACGACAAAAGAACTTGCTTTATCTGAGGATAGCTCGGCAGAACGTTTGATAAATTCAATCGGATAATGAGCAAGTAAATCAATATATTCTTGAGAATCTGTACTTACGATAACCTTTTCAAACTCTCCACTTTCCAATGCTGCCTCAATACTATAGGCCATTAGTGGTTTACCATTTGCAAATAAAACATTTTTATTAGGTAACCCTTTTGAGCCTGCTCTCGCTGTAATAATTGCAATTTTCTTCATAATTTTAACCGCTCTTATTCTTGATTTGAGAAACGACTATCTTGAATTAATTGATCTTCTTCAAAATCCATTTCCGCATCTTTGCCTAAAATATCATACCAACACATCGGACTAATACCATTTCCTGGACGTTTAGTGGTCAAATTCTCAGTCGTATAGGTTTCGCCTTTTTTAATTGGGCGAGCTGCAATAATGGATTTACGAGCCACAATTTTGTTTTTAGCTTCAGAAGCAGTAACAATTTTCTCAGAAGAACCTAATGATTTTTCGACTGCGCGAATTCCTTCGCAAAGCAATTTCAATTCCTCTGGTGTCACAGATGCTTTATGATCTGGACCTTCAAAATTTTTGTCTAAAGTAAAATGTTTTTCAATGAAAGTAATACCATACGGCACAGCTGCAAGCCCTGCAAAATAACCTACAGAATGATCTGAAAAACCCAAATTATAATCAGAGAATAATGTTTTTAACTGATAAAACGCATTTAAATTTACATCTTCATAAGGGGTTGGGTATTCGGTATTACAGTGAAGAATAGTAATCTCTTCTTTCTTCATACCATTTTTTTCTAATATAGATAAAGCATCTTTGATCTCTTCAATAGTCGCCATTCCTGTTGAAATTACCACGCTTTTTCCTTCAATCGGCAAACTAGCTATTTTCTCTAAGTAAGGTAAGTTAGTTAGTTCGCCAGATGGAATCTTCCATACTTTTTGCTTTTCACTAGCAAGAAAATCAATGGACTCCATATCAAATGGCGTAGAAAACACTTCTAACTCTAAAGAACGCGCATAAGCTTCTAATTTACGAAACTCATCATAAGAAAGCTCTAGTTTACGAGTCATTTCAAGCTGACTATCTGCAGTACCTGTAGTTACTTTTTGGTATTCCGCTTTCGGAGCATATTTTGAAATCAGTTTATCTGCTTTAAATGTTTGAAATTTAACTGCATCAACACCACATTCCTTTGCAACATCTATCATTTTCTTTGCTAACTCAGGATTTCCATTATGATTACAACCAATTTCTGCAACAATAAATACTTGACTCATTTTTATTCTACTTCCTTAATAAATTTTGCTGGAACACCAGCAACAATAGTACGAGGTTTTACGTTACGAATTACAACTGCACCTGCACCAACTACAGCACTTTCCCCAATTCTCAATTGGCCAGTGATCACCGATGAGCTTCCAATAAAACAATAATCTTCAATTATAACATCACCATTTAATGTACTATTTGTAGAAATATTACTGTGATCACCAATACAACAACCATGCTCAATTAATGACTTAGTATTGATAATGACATTATCTCCAATAGTAACACCGCTATTTACTATGGCCATTTTCCCTACAAAAACCCCTCTACCTAGAGAAGAGTTGTTAGATACGACCGCTGTTTTATCAATGATGTTAATAACGTCACATTGATATTTCATAAGCTTTAAATATTTATCTAGGCGATAAGTGTTATTTCCTATACTTATAAAAAAACTGTAATGTTCCCTTTCTTGGAAATCATCAATCGTTTTAGCAAGAATTGGATAACCTAAATGACTCGTTCCTTCTGGTTTAAAATTATCAATGAACCCACAAAATTCATATCTTGATAAATCTAAAGAATCTAGTACAGACTTCGCATAGCCACCTGCGCCAATAAAAACTACTTTCTTTTTCATTATTAACGTTTTTTAGTACTTTGAATCAATGAACTCAACAAAATAATAAAACTAGAAATCATCAAACCAATAATAAACCCAATTACAATAATTAATCCTTTTTGGGGTTTATCTTTAATCACGGGATAGTCTGGCTCACTTAAATAATAATACCCACTAACAGCACCTTCTTTCTCCACTTTTTTCTCTAACGCACTTAAGAGATTAGCTTGTTTTTCAATATTATAGTAATTCAACGGATAGACTAAAGGCGCATTTTTTAAGGTATTAACTTGAGCTTGCAAATATTGTTCCCCAAGCATAAATAAATATGTACCATCACTCAACTTTGAGTCAGTAGATGGCACTCGTGTATCACCAAGAGAAACTTCTAGTAAACTTATATTTCCACTTAACGACTTGGAATAATCTTTAATCCCTGCTGATTTAGCAATATTTAAAGCTGTTGTAAGATTTTCTAATTGAATTTGGCGAGCATTTTCAGCATCCTGCTTAATCTTGTTCTTTTGTATTTCTAAACTACCACGTACTACACTAATATCAGCTAGAAAATCTTTTTTATTTTGAATAACCACCCATTGGTTTACAAATTGGATATAAGCTGATAATACATCCTGTGCTTCTTTTGGCGTCTCGGCAGAAAAACTAACATTCACACCAATTGCATTTGGATCTTTTTTAGGATCTGGTACGGTAACAATCAGATTTTTATCGACCAAATTAGATAACAGCTTATGTTTAGTCTCTTCAGAATTAGCATTTTTATCAGCATAAGTGTTAAACCATTTTGATTGAGAAAAGAATGCCTCTTTCAAACTACGTGAAAATAAAGCTGTTTTAAAGTCATTAAATACGTTTTCGGAAACTTTATCTTGAGAAAAATCTTTGATATCTAGAATAGATGCATATTCGCTACGGAATGATAAATAATCACCTAAATTAGCGACTTTAGGCGGAATTACTACCGATTTGGATGTCCATTGTTCTTTGGCTGTAAAAGCATAGCCTGCCGCAATGGCGGTAAAAACGAAGGCAGATAAAATAATCCATAGTTTTTTCCTCCATAGATTTTTAACTAATTCAATCAAATCAATCTCATCTGACTCATTTATTTTTTGATAACGACTATCATTCATTATTAATCCTTTCAGGTCTCTTGAACATACTATAAATTCACCACATTCTACCTGAGTTCCCCCATGCTAACAAGGGAATTAGAATGATCTTAATGAATAATTATTAATTGTAATAACGAAAGAAATCATTAATATAAATAAAAAAGACACCACTAAAAAAGTGATATCTTTTACATTTAAAAATCAATTAATTATATACTAATTAAGCATAATACATCTCAAACTCAACCGGATGTGGTGTCATATTTAAACGTTCTACTTCTTTACGTTTAATATTAATAAATGCTTCGATAAAGTCTTTGGTAAACACACCACCTTGCGTTAAGAATTCATAGTCTTTTTCTAATGAATTCAATGCTTCTTCTAGCGAGCTCGCAACTGCTGGAATATCTTTTAATTCTTCCGGTGGAAGATCGTAAAGATTTTTATCCATTGCATCGCCTGGATGAATTTTGTTCACCACACCATCAAGACCTGCCATTAATAATGCAGCGAAAGCCAGATATGGGTTTGCCATTGGATCTGGGAAACGCGCTTCAATACGGATTGCTTTCGGGCTGGTTACTGCCGGAATACGAATTGACGCAGAACGGTTACTTGCAGAGTAAGCCAATAATACTGGTGCTTCAAAACCAGGTACTAAACGTTTGTATGAGTTAGTACTTGGGTTGGTGAACGCATTTAATGCTTTAGCATGTTTAATGATACCGCCGATGTAATAAAGTGCGGTTTCAGAAAGGCCTGCATATTTATCACCTTGGAAAATGTTTTTGCCATCTTTGCTTAATGACATATTACAGTGCATACCAGAACCATTATCACCCGTAATTGGTTTAGGCATAAAGCAAGCAGTTTTACCGTGTTCTAAGGCAACGTTTTGCACCACATATTTATAGATTTGTGTTTCATCTGCTTTTAAGGTTAAGCTGTTGAATTTCGTTGCAATTTCGTTTTGACCAGCTGTTGCCACTTCATGGTGATGAGCTTCGATGACTAAGCCCATTTCTTCTAAAATCAAACACATTTCAGAACGAATATCATGAGCCGTATCAATTGGTGCCACTGCACAATAACCACCTTTTTTCAATGGACGATAAGCATTGTTACCACCTTCATATTTTTTGTTGGTGTTCCAAGCGGCTTCAATATCATCAATGGCAAAAGAAGCACGGTTCATTGATACATCAAAACGCACATCATCAAATAAGAAGAACTCAGGTTCTGGACCAAAGAATGCCTGATCTGCAACGCCTGTTGAACGCATATAGTTTTCTGCACGAATAGCGATTGAACGCGGATCACGATCATAGCTTTGCATGGTTGTTGGCTCATAAACGCTACAACGAATTGAAAGTGTTGGGATCTGCGCAAATGGATCGACTACTGCAGTTTCAGCAATTGGCATTAAAAGCATATCGGCTTTGTTAATGGTTTTCCAACCTTCAACAGAAGAGCCATCGAACATTTTGCCATCTTCAAACATATCTTCATCGACAAGGCTAACCGGGATAGAAACACCATGTTCTTTACCTTTAATGTCGGTGAAACGAAGTAGCACGAACTTAATATCGTTCTCTTCGATCAGTTTAAATACGTTGGCAATTGCATTTGCATTTGGCATAAGGAGTCCTCTATTTTGCTATGTGTATAATCTTTATAAAAATTAAAAGAGTATTATAACGCAATCGCTTGCTTTTTTCATAAGATTTATTTTATGTCCTGGCGTAGCAGAGCAGCGAAATATCGTGTATAATTTTTGCCCTTTCGAGATTCTCGTAGAGTGGGTTTACTCACTAATTCAAACTACTTGGACTATTCGGTGGCATTAAAATTCCACCCTACAAAACTTAAACTTTAAGAACGTAATAAATGAAAAACGACATTGATATTAACAAATTGCGCAATATCGCAATTATCGCTCACGTTGACCATGGTAAAACCACCCTCGTTGACAAACTCCTTCAACAATCTGGTACATTTGAATCAACGCGTGGTGATGTTGATGAACGCGTAATGGACTCAAACGATCTTGAAAAAGAACGTGGTATTACCATTCTTGCAAAAAATACCGCAATCAACTGGAATGGTTATCGCATTAACATCGTAGATACCCCAGGACACGCCGACTTCGGTGGTGAAGTAGAGCGTGTACTTTCTATGGTGGATTCTGTGCTTTTAGTCGTAGATGCCTTTGACGGCCCAATGCCACAAACGCGTTTCGTGACACAAAAAGCCTTTGCTCACGGTTTAAAACCAATTGTAGTTATCAACAAAGTTGACCGTCCAGGCGCACGTCCTGATTGGGTAGTGGATCAAGTTTTCGATTTATTCGTTAACCTTGGTGCAACCGATGAGCAATTAGACTTCCCTATTATCTATGCCTCTGCATTAAATGGTGTTGCAGGTCTTGAACACGAAGAATTAGCGGAAGATATGACCCCATTATTTGAAGCGATCATTCAACACGTAGAACCGCCAAAAGTGGAACTTGATGCCCCATTCCAAATGCAAATTTCCCAATTAGACTATAACAGCTATGTGGGTGTTATTGGTATCGGTCGTATCAAACGTGGCTCAATCAAACCAAATCAACCTGTAACGATCATTGATGGTGAAGGTAAAACTCGCCAAGGTCGTGTCGGTCAAGTATTAGGTCACCTTGGTTTACAACGTTATGAAGAAGATGTTGCTTACGCAGGTGATATCATCGCGATTACTGGTTTAGGTGAATTAAATATCTCGGATACCATTTGTGATATCAACGCGGTTGAAGCCTTACCGTCATTAACTGTTGATGAACCAACCGTAACCATGTTCTTCTGTGTAAACACTTCACCGTTTGCAGGTCAAGAAGGTAAATATGTGACTTCTCGTCAAATTCTTGAACGTTTAAACAAAGAGTTAGTTCACAACGTGGCATTACGCGTAGAAGAAACACCAAACCCAGATGAATTCCGTGTTTCTGGCCGTGGTGAATTACACCTTTCTGTATTAATTGAAAATATGCGTCGTGAAGGTTACGAACTTGCGGTTTCTCGTCCTAAAGTAATCTACCGTGAAATCAACGGCAAAAAACAAGAGCCTTACGAACAAGTAACTATCGACGTAGAAGAACAACACCAAGGTTCTGTCATGGAAGCATTAGGTATCCGTAAAGGTGAAGTTCGTGACATGATGCCAGATGGCAAAGGTCGTGTACGTTTAGAATATATCATCCCGAGCCGTGGCTTGATCGGTTTCCGTGGTGAATTCATGACTATGACGTCAGGTACTGGTTTACTTTACTCTAGTTTTGATCACTACGATGACATCAAACCAGGTGAAATCGGCCAACGTAAAAACGGTGTATTAATTTCTAACGCCACAGGTAAAGCACTCGCTTATGCGCTATTTGGTTTACAAGAGCGTGGTAAATTAATGATCGAAGCTAACGTAGAAGTTTACGAAGGTCAAATCATCGGTATTCACAGCCGTACAAACGACTTAACGGTTAACTGTTTACAAGGTAAAAAACTCACCAATATGCGTGCATCAGGTAAAGATGATGCTATCGTCTTAACCACTCCGGTGAAATTTACACTTGAACAAGCTATCGAGTTTATCGATGACGACGAGTTAGTCGAGGTAACACCAGAATCGATCCGTATCCGTAAAAAACTCTTAACGGAAAACGATCGTAAACGTGCAAACCGTACGACAACCAGTACGAGCACACACTAATTAAAAACGTGCGGAAATTTGACCGCACTTTTAAACAAAAAAGGCGAACATCATATTCGCCTTTTTTATTTCATGATTAAAACTAGCCTAATCTGACTTTCTCACCACCGAATTCATCAAGTAAGTTTTCTGTTAGTTTAGATAAAATACCCGTCATCAATACAAAATCAGCATCAAAGCGTTGCGCATAATCTTCTTTTAAAATATCGGCATTTTTCTCGCGCACCGCATCAGCAAATTTTAAGCGTTTAAGCGTGCAATCTTCATTAAACACAAAAGTCAGCGTATCTTCCCATTCTAATGCGAGCTTGCTCACCACTTTTTTACCATCTTGTAAAAGCGCGAGAATCTCTTCATTTTCTAAAGGCTGTTTTTTGCAACGGATCACGCTGTCTTCTTGGCTTCCTCTCAATTCAGCTTCTTCTAATGCCACCAACCAATGCGGGATTTTTTCCTGCACAATCCAATCCGTTAAAATGGTCGAAGGTTCATTGGCAAAAGCCAACGGCACAACGGGTAATGAACCAAGTGATTTACGCAATAATGCTAAGGCATCTTCTGCACGTTTACTGGATGAAGCATCGACATGAACAAGATTATTTTCGGTATCAATCCACACGGCAGTTTGCTGATTTTTAGTGAATGCACGTGGTAATAAATTCATCACCACATCATCTTTTAACGTTTGTTTTTCCGTTTTTTTCAATTTGCGGTTTTCTTTTTGTTCAAGGCTTTCAATGCGTTCATCTAATTCACGTTTCACCACATTCGCCGGCAACATTTTCTCTTCTTTTTTCGCAACCAATAAAATGTGTTTACCGACAGAAAAATGCAATAATTCGCTGCCTTTCAAGGGATTCGTCCAACCGAATTTGTTTTGATCTTGTGAACCACAAGGATGAAATTCACAATCTGACAACTGGCGTTGCAATTCATTAAGATCCCAATCTAAGGGCTTCGTCAGCCTATATGACATTAAATTTTTAAACCACATCGTAACACTTCCTTCATAATAGGGTAAAATACGCGACATTGTAGCCCATAAACTCACGGGAAAAAATGATGCAACAGAAATTAATTGCCTTCATCGGCGGTGGCAATATGGCACAAGCGATTGTGTTAGGCCTATTAAAACAAGGTTATCCAGCCGACAAAATTATTGTTAATGATCCTAATGAAGAGAAACGTGCCTTTTTTGCTCAATATGGCATCGCCGTTTCGACAGACAACGAGCAATCCATCATACAATCTCAAGTTGTGTTATTTGCAGTAAAACCACAAGTACTAGCCGATGTTTGCAAGCCATTAAGTGCGGTTGATTTCTCTGATAAATTAATTATTTCTATTGCTGCGGGTATTTCTACAGCCCGATTAGCCGAACTCATCCCAACAGCAAAATCTATTGTTCGCGTGATGCCAAACACCCCTGCATTAGTGGGAGAAGGCATGGCAGGCTTATTTGCCGATAAAAACACACCTGAAATTGACCGCACTTTTGCGGAAGATTTACTTTCAGCTGTAGGGAAAACCACTTGGGTGACAAATGAAGATCACATGCATGCAGTCACTGCTGCGTCTGGCAGTAGCCCAGCCTACTTCTTCCAATTTTTAGAAGCCATGCAACAAGGCTTAATAGAAATGGGCTTAGATGAAAATCAATCTCGTGCGTTGGTACAACAAGCCATGTTAGGCTCGGCGAAGCTGGTGATTGAAAACCCACAGACTGCACTTTCCACGTTACGAGAAAATGTCACCTCAAAAGGCGGAACCACCGCAGCTGCGTTAAATGTATTCAATCAACTCCAATTTAACGACATCATTAAACAAGCGATGCAGGCCTGTGTGGCACGCTCACAAGAAATGGAAAAATTATTCTAATGCAAGTTCGTCCTTTTACTTGGCTCGCCTTGAGCTTTTTTGGCTACTATTGTGCCTACGGTGTGTTTCTTCCCCTTTTCCCAGCATGGTTGAAAACGCAATCTTATAGCGAAGAAAATATCGGCTTATTGCTCGCCTGTGCCTACATTTTCCGTTTCAGCGGCGGTATTTTATTTTCTGGCTTAATAAAACGCGTTTCCCTCTTAGTAAATGGCTTACGTTATTTAGGCGTGGCCAGTGCCATTACAATGGCCTTAATTGGACTAATGTCGCACAATTTCTGGCTCTTGTTTATTGGACTTGCATTGTATTCCATGGTGAATGCGGCCGGTATGCCGATTGGTGATAGCCTCGCCAGTACATGGCAACAACAAATTCATTTAGATTACGGCAAAGCGCGCTTAATTGGCTCCTTTGCGTTTGTTGTTGGTGTGATGGTATTCGGGTATTTCGTTGGGCTCGTGGGTGAGCAATATATTACTTGGATGATCACAGGCATACTCGTTTTTTACTGTATTGTGCAATTACTTCATCCGAACCCAATGCCGCAGGATGAACCTCAAAGTGCGGTCGAAAATTCCGTTGGATTTTTAGACTTACTGAAAAATAAAACCACCCTTCGTTTGTTTATTGCGATTGCACTGATTCAAGGATCGCACGCAGCTTATTACTCATATAGCACCATTTTTTGGACAAATCATGGCCACTCCGTTTCCGATGCAGGTTTATTTTGGGGAATCAGTGTATTAGCTGAAATCGTGGTCTTTTTCTTCTCTACTCGATTATTCAAAAACTGGACCATTACTGCCCTTTTCTATCTTACCGGTATTGCGGCTATCGTGCGTTGGCTCGCGTTCGGTTATGCCGATACCTTTGTTGAAATCGTGCTATTGCAATGTTTTCACAGTCTTACTTATGTCGTCGGCCATTACGCGACCGTGCGTTATATCACCACGCAACCACAAACCCATATTGCGAAATTACAAGGCTTATACAATGCCTTGGCGGGGTGTGCAGCCATTGCGATTTTCACTGCGCTTTCTGGCGTACTTTATCCAATTTCGCCAGTTTATGCCTTTAGTTTAATGGCCGCCTTTGCCTTCATTGGGTTATTTATCACCCCACGTGGCGTGAAAGCCTTTTTGGTACATAGAGTATAAACATGAATAATCTCACGCTAGTCGATTTATTCTTGAATGAATATTGGATCGAAAAAGGATTGTCTGAAAACACCGTGCAGTCCTATCGTCTCGATTTGACCGCACTTTGTGATTGGCTGGATAAACAAAATTTATCTCTCGAAACCCTCGAACCCTTAGATCTGCAACAATTTTTGGGCAGCCGTTTAGAACAAGGCTACAAAGCTACCAGTACTGCACGAATGCTAAGTGCGATGCGGAAATTATTCCAATATTTATATCGTGAAAAGTATCGTACGGATGACCCAAGTGCTGTACTGAGCTCACCTAAATTACCAAGCCGTTTACCCAAGTATTTAACCGAGCAACAAGTCACAGATTTATTAAATACACCTGATGTCGAAATTCCGCTCGAGTTACGCGATAAAGCCATGTTGGAATTGCTATACGCCACTGGATTACGTGTCACGGAATTGGTCACGCTCACTATTGAGAATATGAATTTACAACAAGGTGTCGTGCGTGTGATTGGTAAAGGTAACAAAGAACGCATCGTACCAATGGGAGAAGAAGCCGCGTTTTGGGTGAGACAATTCGTACTTTACGGTCGCCCTATTTTGCTTAATGGGCAAAGCTCTGATGTGGTCTTTCCGAGTCAACGGGCTCAGCAAATGACTCGCCAAACCTTTTGGCATCGTATAAAGCATTATGCCGTGTTAGCAGGAATCGATACTGATGCGCTTTCTCCACACGTTCTCCGTCATGCCTTTGCAACACATTTGGTGAATCATGGTGCGGATCTCCGTGTTGTGCAAATGCTCCTCGGACACAGCGATCTCTCCACCACGCAAATTTATACTCACGTGGCTAAAGAACGCTTGAAACACCTTCACGAAAGATTTCATCCACGGGGATAAAATCAAAAAGTGCGGTCAAATTTATCGTTATTTTTGACCGCACTTTAGTATGAAAAGCTTATTTCAATGACAACAATCTCGCCACATTTTGAGCTGTTGAGATTAAATTCTGCTCGCCTTGCTTGAGAATTGTCGGTAAATCACTCAGACTTCGAATTATCGGGAACACCGCATCAATTCCATGTTCATACACCACTTCATAATCCTCACGCAAACAACCTACAATCGCGATAACAGGCTTATTAAATTGTTTTGCTGTGCGTGCCACACCGATTGGGGTCTTACCTAAGATACTTTGCGCATCCATACGGCCTTCACCAGTAATCACTAAATCAGCCTCTTTAACTTGCTCAGCGAGTTTCAAATTATCTAACACGATCTGCACACCGGCTTTGAGTTGCACATTAGGTAAGAGCAATAAACCACCGCCCATACCACCAGCCGCCCCCGCACCTGGTTGCTCTTGAATTTGTTTACCACAATCCCGCTCGGCAATTTCGGAGAAATGGGCTAACGCAGTATCGAGTTCCTTCACCATCTCAGGCGTCGCACCTTTTTGTGGGCCAAAAATTGCAGAAGCACCACGTTCACCACAAAGTGGATTATTCACATCACAAGCCACTTCAATTTGTACGTGTTGCAATCGAGGATCTAAATCAGATATTTGAATTTCAGCAAGATTGGATAACGCTGCTCCACCAAAGCCAATGGATTGACCGTCTTTATCCAATAAACGTAAGCCTAACGCTTGTAGCATACCTGCACCACCGTCATTTGTAGCACTCCCACCAATCCCTAAAATGATGTGTTGAACACCCAGGTCAAGGGCTTGCTTAATTAGCTCCCCCGTACCCAAACTGGTAGTTTGACAAGGATTGCGTTTATCCATCGGGACAAGATGTAATCCCGACGCTGCCGCCATTTCGATGATTGCTGTTTTACCATCACCCGATAAACCGAAAAAGCTTTTTACTTGGTTGCCTAACGGTGCAGTGACTTCTGCCTCAATTAAGCGCCCCCGAGTGGCATCTACCAAAGATTGTACGGTTCCCTCTCCCCCATCTGCCATTGGTAATTTCACATATTCAGCGTTTGGGAAAATACGTTTAAAAGCAGTTTCAATCGCATTAGCCACTTCAAGTGCGGTTAAACTTTCTTTAAATGAATCAGGCGCAATGACAATTTTCATATTTTCTCCTTAAACTAACTAAATACACCAAAAATTAAGGTGGACACAATGGTCATAATTAACCCCACTGCACTTTCATAAGGAATCAATTTTAAGCGTTCTTTCATGTCCATATTTACGCTACCACCAGTTGCATGGAAGAAAGAACCATGTGGCATATGATCGAAAACTGTCGCCCCCGCATGAATCATCGCAGCACCTGCCAGACTACTCACCCCCAACTCTAATAGCGTTGAACTGAACACATTCGAAGCAACAGCAGTACCTGCAGTTGTTGATGCCGTAGCAAGCGACATGAGTGCACCTGAAATTGGCGCAAGGATATAAGAAGGTAAACCCGAATGTTTTAAGCCTTCAATGAGCACATCTTTCATACCGGAATTGGCAATAATACCGGCTAAAGCTCCCGTACCAAGTAGCATAATCGCCACCGGAGCCATTTTCCCTAAACCGCTAATCGCATAGTTATTGGCTTGGCGAAGCTTGCCCATACATAATGCGCCAATCAAACCACCAAGTGGTAACGCGATTAAAGGATCGACTTTAATATCGGCTAACGGACGAAGTGCTAGTAAGAAGATGGCAACCAAAGGCGCCATAAGTGCGGTCAAAAATGAGGGTAGATTCTGTGTTTCTACTGCGACAACCTCTTGGGATGAAACGCGCGAACCTTTGTTTCTTAAACGTTTTGCTAAAAAATACGTCAATATTAAGCCAAAAATAGCGGGGATAATCCCTGCCATCATCACTGACGTTAAAGGAAGATGGAATGTGTCTGCCGCCGCGATTGCATTGGGATTGGGAGACATTAAGTTTCCTGCTTTCCCCCCACCAATCATCGCTAATAGAATAGCAGGTTTTGATAAGTCAGTACGACGAGCAAGTGCTAAGGCGATTGGAGAGACCGTAATCACGGCAACATCAATAAATACACCAACGGCGGTTAAAATTAATGTGGCCAACGCTAACGCTAATAATGCTCTTGTTTCACCTAACTTGTTTGTAATGGTTTCAGCAATGGTATTAGCCGCACCTGATTCAATCAGTACTCCCGCCAATACCCCTGCTGCGAGAATTCGCATGACTGCGGTAGTGATACCTTGAGCGCCTCCGATCATGAGACTCACGGTTTGAGATAAATCAGCGCCACCAACTAATCCCCCTACTAAAGCCCCGACTAACATACCATAAGCGGGTGAGACTTTTTTCAAAATAAGGAAAATAGCGACGATGAGTGCAATGAGCGCACCTAAGGCTGAGACTGTTGGCATAGCGTCCTCCTGTTGATATGAATATGCAAAAATCTTTCTTATTTATATCAGCAAAAGTAGAGGAATAAAATCTTGTCCGACTTCCACCTACAAAAACGGCTTATGTAAAACACATAAGCCGACATTTTTACTTAAAATTGACCGCACTTTAGAAAAATAAAATACTTCCCCAAACAACGGCAACGATGCAAAGCGCAATGAATACCGCTGCTGAGCCTTGGTCTTTAGCTCGTCCTGAAAGCTCGTGTCGTTCTGTACCGATACGGTCCACCACCGCTTCAACTGCACTATTTAATAGCTCTACTGCCATCACGAGTAAAATCGATGAAATCATCAGTGCGATCTCAATTTTAGTGTCACCGAGCCAAAATGCGAGCGGTATCAGAATGCACGCAAGAAAACATTCGTGGCGAAATGCAGTTTCATTTTTGAATGCACTCTTTAAACCTTGTAAGGAATATTTTGTGGAGTTAATTAAATGGGTTAATCCCGTGGTTTTATACATAAAAGTTCCTATGTTGTAATCTATAAACGTTTTGCTTCGATAACGTCGTCTAACTTCGCTAATCTGGCCAGTATTTTACTTAAACTTTCGACATTTTTTAGTTCAATTTCCATATCCATTGTTGCTACTTGTTTTTTGGTGTCCGCACGGCTTGAAACACCTAGTACACTGACTTTTTCATTCGCCAGTACAGTCGTAATATCGCGTAATAAACCATTACGATCACTCGCCACAATGCGAATATTAATATGGAAACCGGTCGCGTAATTATCCCCCCAAAGGGCTTCTACCACTCGTTCAGGATGTGCCGCTTGTAATTCAATGAACTGCTCACAATCGCAACGATGAATTGAGATACCTCGTCCCATGGTAATGTAGCCTGCAATCGCATCGCCTGGAATCGGTTGGCAACAACGTGCCATATGATGCAGTAAATTACCGACACCTTCAACAATCACATAGCCTTTTTTCTGCTGCAGGTCTGCTTTTTGTTGTGCCTTCTGCTGTGCAGTATTCGCACTTTTGCTCGCCACATGACGGAGAATTTCTTGATCTGCCTCTTCAGCCGTCACTTTAATCAATCTGCTTTGTAAGAAATTCACCAACTGATTTAAACGAATATCCCCGCTACCAATACCCGCATATAAGTCTTCAAGATTTTTTAAGTTATAACGAGGTAATGCAACCTGCTCTACTTGTTTTAAACTGATATTCAAACGCACAAGCTCATTATCTAACAGCTCTTTACCCGCAGGAACGTTTTTATCGCGATCTTGTTTTTTGAACCACGCTTGAATTTTCGCACGCGCTTTTGACGTATGCGTAAAACCTAAATTAGGATTTACCCAATCTCGGCTTGGGTTAGGGTTTTTCTGCGTGATGATATCTACTTGCTCACCCATTTGCAGGTGATAAGTGAATGGCACGATACGTCCCCCGACTTTCGCCCCAATACAACGGTGTCCAATTTCACTATGAATCGCATAAGCAAAATCGAGCGGTGTAGAACCAGCTGGCAAGTCTACTACCTCACCTTTTGGCGTAAACACATAGACTCGGTCATCAAAGACTTGGCTACGCAATTCGGCCATCACCTCGCCAGAATCTGTAATATCATCTTGCCATGCAAGTAATTTACGCAACCAAGTGATTTTTTCTTCGTAAGCAGAAAGGCTACCCGTCGTCCCTTCTTTGTATTTCCAGTGTGCTGCAACGCCAAGCTCCGCATCATCATGCATTTGTTGAGTACGAATTTGCACTTCAATCGGCTTACCACCTTTGCCCAATACCACAGTATGAATGGATTGATAGCCATTCGGTTTTGGATTGGCAACATAGTCATCAAATTCTTTTGGTAAATGTTTGAAATGAGTGTGTACGATACCAAGCGCGGTATAACAATCCTGCAATTTTTGCACAATAACTCTGACCGCTCTTACATCATATAAACCACTGAATTCCAGATGTTTCTTTTGCATTTTTCGCCAAATGCTATAGATATGTTTTGGACGACCGTAAACCTCAACCTGATCAATATTTTCTTTTAAATAACCGGTTAATTCTGTCACAAAATCAGTAATATACTGCTCACGATCTAAACGACGCTCATGTAATAATTTGGCGATATTTCGATATTGTTCTGGATGCAAATAACGGAAGCAGTAATCTTCAAGTTCCCATTTCAATTGACCGATACCTAAACGGTTCGCCAACGGAGCATAAATATTGGAACACTCTTTGGCTGCCAACACTTTTTCTTCTTCGCAAAAATGATTTTCCGCATCGCGAAGAAAGGTAATACGTTCGGCAAGTTTGATGATCACACAGCGGAAATCGTCCACCATCGCAAGGAGCATACGGCGTACATTATCCACTTGAGAAGCATTGGCAGAATGACTGGCATTGAGTTGACGGATGTTATCCATCTCTTCTACGCCTTTGAGTAATTTAGTGATTTTAGGGCCAAAATCTTCTTGAATTTGTTCCCAATCTACGAGTTGGTTGGCGACTAATGGAAATAGCATCGCAGTGAGCAAACTCTCACTGTCCATATTCATTTCATGCAGGATTTCCACCATTTCTACACCAGATTGCAATGTGAGCACTGCATTTTCCATTTTATCGGTGTGTTCAGCTATTTTAGCTTGAGCGTAATACCAGGCATCAATCAGGGACTTTTCAGTGGCGGCAGGAAGTTTAAGGCTCGAACACCATTGCTCGATCACAAAATCTTGCGGATTTAATAAGTGAGAACCACGAACTGCAACCATAATACCCCCTTGTTGATGAATATGGCTCGGTGACATCCTGTCAACCGAGTTGTCTTTTTAAGACAACAAAAAAGTCTGACTATTCTATCAGAATTTACACCTTATTTGATAAATAATGTCACCGACTCCAAATGACTGGTATACGGGAACATATCAATCATAGCCGTTTTGATGATACGATAACCGAAAGAGCGAAGTATTTCTGCATCTCGTACTAAGGTTGCAGGGTTGCAAGATACATAAAGAATGCTTTCTGCACCAAGCTCACATAAGGCATTCAGTGCAAAAGCCGCACCGCTACGAGGCGGGTCGAGAAGAATTTTATTGAAATGTTGTTTTGCCCAAGGTTGTTCTGAAAAAGCTTGGTCTAAATCGGCTTGATAAAATTCAACATTCTCAATGTGGTTAAACTGTGCATTCAATTGGGCTTTTTTCACCATATCCAAAACACCTTCAATTCCAACCGCACTTTTCACGCGTTTGGCTAAAGGCAATGTGAAATTACCCATCCCACAGAATAAATCTAAGACATGAGCATCCTGATTCAAATCAAGCCAATCTAAAGCCGTCTCAACCATTTGCTGATTTAACTGGGTATTCACTTGAATAAAATCGCGGATATCAAAAGATAAAAGAATATCGTCTAACGCATAATAAGGCATTTCACCATGTACAAGTTGGATGTTTTGATCATCTTGCAGAAACAAATTCACGGCATTGACGCGTGCAAACTCGAGCAATAAAGTGCGGTCAGTTTCGGCTAAATTTCCCTTATAGCGTAACAACATGGCTACGCCATTCTCTGCTGAAACTAATTCAATATGCCCTAATTGTTTCGGGGCTGAATATTGCGCCCAAAGTGCGGTCAATTTGGGGATAAGATCATTGATTGCTTGCTCTGCCACTAAGCATTGCTTAATGCTGACTAACTGATTGGAGTTTTTCTGACGAAATCCCATTTCAACGGTTTTGTTTTTCGCATTCCACAGTAAACTTAATCGTACTCGACGACGATAAGCCCATTGTTCGCCACAAATCATGGGCATTAATTGAATGGGCTCTGCTTGCAGTTTACTTAAACGAGAAAAAAGGGCATTCTCTTTCGCTTTACGTTGCATTTCCACCGGAATATGCTGACCTTGGCAGCCACCACAACGCCCATAATAACGACATTGTGGCTCAACACGCTGATTACTCTCTTGTAGCCATTTTTGTGCAGTCGCTAATCCATATTGACGTTTTTCATCGGTCACTACTGCTTCCACTTTTTCCATTGGCAAGGCATTTTCAATGAACCAGGTTTTACCTTGAATTTTGGCGACACCTAGCCCTTGATAATCTAAATCCTGAATTTCAGCGACGATTTTTTGCGTGGTTTTCTGTTTTTTTTTGTGGAGCGTAAAGTAAAGCCATGATGGTGTTTTAATCTATTTGTATCAAAGAAAGGGATTATTTTAAATAAAGTACATTTTGAGTAAATAATTCTCGGCTTTTCAGCGGCTTATCGCCTAAATAAGGTTTAAGTGCGATACGGGTAAAGCGTTTTGCCGCTTGCAAGACTGCCTCATCGGTAAATTCCAAACGGTCAAAAGCGAGTAAATCTCGACCATAAAAGGTCAAGTTATCTTTCACTAACGAGGCGATAAACCCTTTTTCCGCACGGTATTGGTAAGTCATTGATTCATCCACTGGCAAACCTGATCCAGCACAATGCAGAAAATCAATGCCATAACCTAAAATTTTAAGTAAATGAAATTCAAATAAGCGTAATGTAGGTTCGACCTGTAGCTGAGTCGCTAAGCCCGTTAAGCATTGTAGATAATGCTGAAAAAGCTGTGGATTGGCCGTTTCTGGCTCAATCACTCGCATAATCAATTCATTAACATAAAACCCGCTGTATAGAGCCGTCTGTTGTAAAGGTAATGTAATCGCAGCTGGTTCAGCTTTGGTGAGTGTTTTTAATGCGCCTTTCCCTGACCAACGTAGAAGTAATGGCGTAAAAGGCTGTAAGACAGATTTCCATGCCGAACGTTTCGCACGTGCACCTTTTGCAATAACCGTCAAACGTCCCGTTTCTTCAGTGAATAAATCAACCAAAAGGCTGGTTTCACTATAAGGACGACGATGTAATACAAAGCCGCGTTGGAGATCCATAAAAGAATTATTTGCCTGATTTTAATTCACTTGGTTGTTTAACACAGCGTTCTGCGAGCACTTCACCTACGCTAGTTTGTAATTGACTGAAGTCATCACGCTCCTGCCAATACCAACGAATATTCGCATAATTTCTCCCACGCTCAGAAATCACTCGTGTCAATTTTTCGGTTACATCATTAAAAGTAACGGTCACCTGACTAAGTGTTTTTTTACTTTTCTGTTTTTGCTTGGTATGAACCACACTCACTTCTTTATTGCCTTTACACAAATAAACCGTCGCTGAACCCTTTTGGGATTTTTTATCAACGGTTTGCACTTTCATTTTCTGTGGTGCTGGCTTGCTTAATTCAACATTTTGTGAACAAGCAGAAAGACAAAGTGCGGTCAAAATTACGCTTAATTTTTTTAACATGAATTCTATTTCCATCAAGGGTTGTTTATGATTGCTCACTTTGCAAAATGAGCAAGGATAAACAATCTTATCTAGAAAAATGGGCGATTACTCGCCCACTAAAAATTATTTTTTATACTGATATGAACCGTCGGCTTGACGAATGAACTTGCCGCCATTTGATAAGCGAAGCTCACTTACTCGACCTTGACTATTCACAGAAACCTGTACTTTATCACCAGGTTTGAAACTGCTTAATGCATTACCAGCACCGCTTGCTTTGGTCATCGCATTCACATCTGAAATATTCAGTTTATTATCACGGAATACTTGCATCAGTGAAACACCTTGCGGCACAGTTAATGTTTTTGTTGCACCTGTTGAAGCTGTTTGAACTACTGGTTCTGCAGCTTTCACAGTCTTGTTGGTTGCGGATTTCGCTTCCACAATTTGAACTTTAGTTTCTTTAGTCGCAACAGGTTTCGCTTCTTGAATTTTGCTTTGCTCTTTTTTCACGGTTTGAGTCGGTTGAGCTGTCGCTTTTTCAGTTGCTGGTTTAGGTTGTTTTTTCTCTTGAACCACAGGTGTATGTTCATGACGAGGTTCTGCTTTATACTCAACCGTTGCGGTATGTTTTTCTGCCGTTGGCTGCAGGGTTCTTAGCAATGGTTCTTTACTTGTTGCATCAAGAGTTGGTTTAACTGGTACAGGTTGAGTTGCTGGTTGTTGAGCAACAGTTTGTTGTGCAGGCTCTGCAGTTTGTGATTTAGCGGCGTCTGCTTTATCACCTACATATTCCATTGCTGGAGGTGTATCTGATTTAGCATCATTTGCTGTTTGTTCTGTTGTTGCAGGAGCCGTAGTATTATTGTTATCTAATACGGTGGTTTCAACCGGTTGAGACTGATCCAATGATTGGAATTGAACTGGAATTTCATTACTGTTTTGTTGTTCAAAAGACTCCACCGTATCTGAGTTTGGTTTTAGGGTGAAGAAAATGATCAACAATACCACTAAACCCAAAATCGCAATAAATAAACGACGATGTTTTTCTGGTAACATTTGTAGAACCTTCCATTTTTCAGGTGATTTCAAGCTTGCAGCAGCAGCGGCTGCTGGTGCAACTGTTTCGGCTTGAGTTGTCACTTCTTCCACAATCTCTTCTGCTGGAGAATTTTCAAAAATCACTTTTTCTTCCGCTATGTTTTCTACCTGAACATTCTCAACGGGCTCTTGAGTTTCGAAAGAGCTTGATGAAACTGATTGCTCAACATTTTCACTTTGGAATGCTTGAGATGGAGAAAAAGGTTGGCTTGCTGCCGCACCAAAAGTTGGTTCGCGACGAACATGGAATTGCGTATCTGGTTGCTCTTTTTTACCAAATAAACCTTTGGCTTTATCAAAAATTGAGCCACTTTGTTGAACCGGTTTTCTTGGGGTCACAGAGTCTGAATGATTAAATCCTAAATCTAATTCATTTTGAGATGAATTGTCGTTAGGTTGATTTTTATTATCCACGGGATTACCTCGATTTGCTAAACTAAAGATCGCACAAAAAGTGCGGTGAAAAATTGGATCGTATTTTATCGGATCTTACGCTGTGTATAAAGTCTTATTTGGCTCTCCACCGATTTCTCGAGCTAATTTGGGTACTAAATAGCCAGAAGTGAGCGCCTGTAATTCTTTATAAATTTGTAACGCTTTCTCATCTGAAATATAGAAATGGCTCGCACCTTGCACTTTATCCAACAAATGCAAGTAATAAGGCAGAATGCCTGCTTGAAATAGCTTATCGCTTAATTCTTTTAATGTATGTGGGTTATCATTCACATCTTTTAAAAGGACTGATTGATTGAGTAATGTGACCTTAGCGCTTACCAGTTTTTGCATAGCGAAAGCGAGTTCTTCATCAATTTCATTTGGGTGATTGATATGCGTCACAAACACCGTTTTTAATGGACTTTTTAACAATAAATCACAAAATTCATCCGTAATGCGCTCTGGAATCACGACCGGCAAACGAGAGTGAATACGCAAACGCTGTAAGTGCGGTATCTTTTCAAGGCGTTCTAATAGCCACGCCCATTCACTATCCTTCGCCATCATCGGATCGCCCCCCGAAAAAATCACTTCTTCGATTTCAGGATGTGCGGCAATATAGTCTATTGCTTGTTGCCAACTCGTTTTATTGCCTGGGTTTTGATCATAAGGAAAATGACGACGGAAACAATAGCGACAGTTAACTGCGCAGCCCCCTTTTGCCATGAATAGCAAGCGATTTTGGTATTTATGCAGAATATTAGGCACGGCATTTTTTTGCTGCTCATCTAAAGGATCTTGGCTAAAGCCTTCTGCCTCAATAAATTCTTGTTGAGCCGTCATTACCTGTAAAAAAAGTGGGTCTTTAGGATTCCCCTTTTCCATTTTTTCAACAAAAGGCAAAGGCACTCGCATAGTAAAAAGTTTACGAGCTGCGATGTCCTCGGCAAAATCTTCAACGGGCAAATTTAAGGTTTTTAATAAGATTTTCGGATCAGAAATCGCATTTTTTAGGGTTTCTAACCAATTTTGTTCTTCTCTAATCGCAATATTTCGGGTTAAAATACGCACTTTCAAACAATCTCTATTTTTTAGGATATTTTTAATATGGCTACATATACTACCAGTGATTTCAAACCAGGTCTAAAATTTATGCAAGACGGTGAGCCTTGTGTGATCGTTGAAAACGAATTCGTTAAACCAGGTAAAGGCCAAGCTTTTACTCGTACTCGTATTCGTAAATTAATTTCAGGCAAAGTATTAGATGTAAACTTCAAATCTGGTACTTCGGTTGAAGCTGCTGATGTTATGGATCTTAACCTGACTTATTCATACAAAGATGATGCATTCTGGTACTTTATGCACCCAGAAACATTCGAACAATACTCTGCTGATGCAAAAGCAGTGGGTGATGCAGAAAAATGGTTATTAGACCAAGCAGATTGTATCGTGACTTTATGGAATGGTGCACCAATCAGCATCACACCACCAAACTTCGTAGAATTAGAAATCATCGATACAGACCCAGGTCTTAAAGGTGATACTGCAGGTACAGGCGGTAAACCAGCGACATTAAGCACTGGCGCAGTGGTGAAAGTGCCTCTTTTCGTTCAAATTGGTGAAGTGATTAAAGTCGATACTCGTTCAGGCGAATACGTTTCTCGTGTGAAATAATCTTTCATTATGAGATAAAAAGAGCGGTCAATATTTGATAAATATTGGCCGTTTTTTATTGCCTACTCATTAGTTTCATAGAGATAAAAAATGCGGTTATTTCTAACCGCACTTTGATTGATTATTTCGCTTTTGAGCCTTCTAAATCTAAAGAAGGTTTTCTATCTGAGTTCACACAAATGATTTGTGCCGCCGCATAGAGCGTTGTATTAGGTTTTAAGCTAATTGTGTATTTCTCTTGTTTTTTCGGTGCGGCACGCAAACCTTCGCCCCAGAAATCATCATAAAAATCAGTACGAACTTGGGTTAAATGGTAGTTCTTACAGTTTAAGATTTTATATTGGCGAACAGAACGTGCATAACGTCTTTTCTCATTTGGATACACATATAAACCTTTATCCAAATTCACCACGGCATCAAAATGCACTTGGTTTAAATCTTGGTTGTCCACCCAAATTGAATCAGTATCAATGTAGTAATTTTTATCTTTTACTAATCGCACATACCCTACTCTATCTTTTGAAGGAGGTGTTAATGTCACCTCTTCTTGTGTAACTGGCGATTGAACAGCTGAACAGCCTGCTAAAAGGGCTACACCTAAAAACGTTAATGCTAATTTTTTCATTTTTCCTCCTTAAAGCTTTCTAAAGCCTGCTGTTAATCTTTTTATACCTTAGCTTAATATTTTACCGTATGTCCATATCCTTCAAGAATCGTTTTGATGTGTTCAAGTGACTCTTTTGTCGGTGGTAAAACATCTGCGAGCTCATACTCAAAGCCGAGGGTTTTCCATTTATGAGCGCCTAATCGATGATAAGGGAGAAGTTCGACTTTTTCAATATTGGTCATACCTTTAATAAACTGTCCGAGCAGATGAACATCATGATCGTTATCGGTATAACCTGGAACCACCACATAACGAATCCAGGTGCGCTGATTACGTTTTTGCAGATATTTCGCAAATTCCAACGTACGTTTATTTGGTACACCAATCAGATTCTGGTGCACTTGATCGTTCAGTTCTTTTAAATCAAGCAAAACAAGATCGGTTACATCGATCAGTTCATCAATAATGTGATCATAATGACGTACAAACCCATTAGTATCTAAACAAGTATTAATGCCTTCTGCTTTACAAGCTCGGAACCAATCTCGTACAAACTCAGCTTGAAGAATAGCTTCACCACCAGATGCTGTTACACCACCACCGGTTGCATTCATAAAGTGACGATAACTCACCACTTCTTTCATAAGTTCTTCCACACTGATTTCACGACCACCATCAAGATCCCAAGTATCACGATTGTGGCAATATTTGCAACGCATTAAACAGCCTTGCATAAATAAAATAAAACGAATGCCAGGACCATCCACGGTTCCACAGGATTCAAAGGAGTGAATTCTTCCTAGAACAGACATACATAAATTTCCCAAAAATGAATATAACTAAATTTTACCAAAAATATCATCTATAAAAAATGAGCCTGACTTAAATCAGGCTCATAATTTTTATATTCCCGCTAAAGTGCGGTTAAATTTTATCGTGTTTTAGAACGATTCTGTGAATGTACGAGTGACGACGTCTTGCTGTTGCTCTTTAGTTAAAGAGTTGAAACGTACTGCGTAACCAGATACACGAATAGTTAATTGCGGATATTTATCCGGATTTTCCATCGCATCTAATAACATTTCACGGTTTAACACGTTCACATTTAAGTGTTGACCACCTTCTACTGCTGCTTCGTGGTGGAAGTAACCATCCATTAAGCCAGCAAGGTTGCGACGTTGTGCTTCTGGATCTTTACCTAACGCATTTGGTACGATTGAGAAGGTATAAGAAATACCATCTTTTGCGTAAGCAAATGGAAGTTTAGCCACAGAAGTTAATGATGCTACCGCACCTTTTTGGTCACGACCGTGCATTGGGTTAGCACCTGGTCCGAATGGCGCGCCTGCACGACGACCATCTGGGGTGTTACCTGTTTTCTTACCATAAACTACGTTAGAAGTAATGGTTAATACAGATTGTGTAGGCACAGCGTTGCGGTAAGTTTTAAGTTTTTGAATTTTCTTCATGAAACGTTCAACTAAATCACAAGCGATGTCATCAACACGGTTGTCGTTGTTACCATATTGTGGATATTCACCTTCGATTTCGAAGTCGATCGCTACGTTGCTTGCTACAACATTGCCATCTTTATCTTTGATGTCGCCACGAACTGGTTTAACTTTCGCATATTTAATTGCTGAAAGTGAGTCTGCAGCAACAGAAAGACCTGCGATACCACAAGCCATAGTACGGTATACATCACGATCATGTAACGCCATTAATGCTGCTTCGTATGAATATTTATCGTGCATGTAGTGGATGATGTTTAAGGCAGTCACATATTGTTTTGCCAACCAATCCATAAAGCTGTCCATACGAGTCATGACTGTGTCGAAATCTAACACTTCATCAGTGATTGGTGCAGTTTTCGGACCTACTTGCATACCTAATTTTTCATCGATACCGCCATTGATTGCGTATAACAATGTTTTCGCTAAGTTTGCACGAGCACCGAAGAATTGCATTTGTTTACCAACAACCATTGGTGATACACAACATGCGATCGCGTAGTCATCATTATTGAAGTCTGGACGCATTAAATCATCATTTTCGTACTGAACTGATGAGGTATCAATCGATACTTTCGCACAGAAACGTTTGAAATTTTCAGGTAATTGTTCAGACCAAAGAATCGTTAAGTTTGGTTCTGGAGAAGTACCCATGTTGTAAAGAGTGTGTAAAATACGGAATGTATTTTTAGTTACTAATGTACGGCCATCTAAACCCATACCTGCGATGGTTTCAGTTGCCCACATTGGGTCACCAGAGAATAATTGATCGTATTCAGGTGTACGTAAGAAACGAACCATACGAAGTTTCATGACTAAGTGGTCAACTAATTCTTGCGCTTCAGTTTCAGTAATTTTACCCGCTTTTAAATCACGTTCGATATAGATATCGATAAAGGTTGCAGTACGACCGAATGACATCGCTGCACCGTTTTGTGATTTGATTGCTGCTAAGTAAGCAAAGTACATCCATTGAATTGCTTCTTTAGCGTTAGTTGCTGGGTTAGAAATATCGTAACCGTAGCTTGCTGCCATTTGTTTCATTTGGCCTAATGCACGGTGTTGTTCTGCGATTTCTTCACGTAAACGGATAGTTGCTTCAAGATTTACGCCATCTTCTAAGTCTTTTTGTAAAGAAGAGAACTGTGCGTATTTATCTTTCATTAAGAAGTCTACACCGTAAAGTGCTACACGACGGTAGTCACCGATAATACGGCCACGACCGTAAGCATCTGGAAGACCTGTTAATACACCTGATTTACGGCAACGTAAAATATCTGGCGTATAAACATCGAATACACCTTGGTTATGTGTTTTACGGTATTCAGTGAAGATTTTTTTCACTTCAGGATTTAATTCACGACCGTAAACTTTACATGAACCTTCCACCATTTTAATACCACCAAATGGCATAATGGCACGTTTTAATGGAGCATCAGTTTGAAGACCTACGATTTTCTCCAAGTCTTTATTGATGTAGCCTGGCGCGTGAGAAATAATCGTTGAAGGCGTATGCTCGTCAAAGTCTAATGGCGCGTGAGTACGGTTTTCAACTTTGATCCCTTCCATTACGGTTTCCCAAAGTTTTGTTGTCGCTTCGGTTGGACCAGCTAAGAAAGAATCATCACCTTCATACGGGGTGTAGTTCTTCTGAATAAAATCACGCACGTTGACGTTTTCTTGCCAGTCACCGGCAACGAACCCTGTCCACGCAACTTTTTGTGCTTCATTAAGTTCTGACATAGTCATTTCCTTTTTTAATTGATAAAAAATAAGTCTGTTAGTTCGTTAGTACATTAGTGAGCTTTAGTTAAATAACGTTGGAATAAGCCGATACAAACTGCGCCGCCCACAATGTTGCCCAACGTTACGGGAATTAAATTCTTCACAATGAAATGATAAAGATCTAAGTCTGCATATTTCATTGGATCCACACCAATTTGTTGCCAAAATTCTGGTGTACTAAAGTGTGCTGTAATAATGCCAAGCGGAATCATAAACATATTTGCCACACAGTGTTCAAAACCTGATGCAACAAATAAGCCAATTGGCATAATCATAATAAATGCTTTGTCTGTAACAGTTTTACCGGAATAAGACATCCATACCGCTACACACACCATAATGTTACATAAAATACCAAGGTTAAATGCTTCAAACCAAGTATGATGAATTTTATGTTGCGCGGTTGCCAAAATGGTTAAACCCCATTGACCACTTGCTGCCATGGTTTGTCCCCCAAACCAAATCACCGCAGCAATAAATAAACCGCCTACGAAGTTGCCTAAATACACCACAATCCAATTTCGAATCATTTGTGCTGTAGTGATTTTTCCGCCTACACGGGCAACTAAGGTTAAAGTAGAAGAGGTGAATAATTCCGATCCTAAAATCACCACCATAATTACGCCTAAAGAGAAGACTAATCCACCAACTAACTTGGTTAATCCCCAAGGCGCACCAGCGCTCGCTGTTTGAGTTGTCGTATAAAATACAAAGGCTAATGCTATACAAGCCCCTGCACTAATACCAGACATGAATGATAAAAATGGACGTTTTTGCGCTTTATACGCAGCGACGTTTTCAGCATAATCCGTTGCTTCAACTGGTGTGAGAGCAACAGAAGATTGATTTAAATTTTCTGATGCCATATCTTACTCCAAATAATTGATTGATTATTTTTATACTTCAACATAGGTATTTTTATACCTATCGTTATTCTACTCTCTTAAAAAACCTTTGCAAGAAATCCCCTATTTATTTCAAAAAAATTTGATATTTTGCAAGTTTTGGTAAATTTTATCTTCAAATACAAAAAAAGCGAGATATTACTATCCCGCTTTTTATATATAAATAACGCAGATTAAAACGCAATACGATCGCGATTTTTCTCTAACGTTGCTTTACCAATGCCTTGTACTTCAAGCAATTGTTCTGCCATAGTGAAATTACCGTGCTTTTCACGATACTGCACAATGGCTTCTGCCTTTTTCGCACCAATACCAATTAGCGCTTTTTGAATTTCTGATGCACTGGCGGTATTGATATTTAATTTATCACTCACTGCTTGTTGTGTAGTTTGTGATGCGGTTTGTTGCTGAACTTGCGCTTGAGGTTGAGCCTGTTCAGCTACCTTTTCTTCTGCAAACACTTGCGAGCTCAACATTGTGGTCGCAACAAATAATGAACTAAATAAATGTTTCATCAATTTCATAAAAATGTCCTTTATTAACAAAAAGTACCGTTGATTCATATCAACAGCGACATTTTTAAGAAACACCCAAAACACGCAAGAAATTGACCGCACTTTTGCGATCCTGATCGCAAAAATTACATTTAAGTAAATGAAAAAACGACCTTAGCGCACCACCACTGCCGTGCCACTTGCAATCACCATAAACATGCTTTTCGTGCCTACCGTTGTGTAATTAACTTCCACGCCAACAATAGCATTAGCACCCAAGGCATACGCTTTTTCTTCTAGTTCTTTCAACGCATCTTGACGCGCACGACTAATACGGCGCTCATAAACACTAGAACGCCCACCAATCACATCTGTGATACCAGCAAAAAAATCACGCATGAAGTTTGCACCCGCAATAACTTCACCAAAGACGACTTGTTTGTATTCTACGATTTGTTTCCCTTCAACATTAGGGGTTGTTGTCACAATCATTTTGTATCCTTAAATTCTCGTTAAAAATTAACCGCACTTTAGACGCTTAATTTTGATTTTAAAACAGCTAGTGCCTTCGCACGATGAGAAATTTTCTTTTTCTCTACGGTTTCTAATTCTGCAAAAGTACAGCCTTTTTCTGGGCTAAAAAAGAGCGAATCATAACCGAAGCCATTTTCACCTTTTTCTTCATAAATGATATTCCCTTCACATTCACCTTGAGCAATGATCGGAGAAGGATCACTTGGGTGTTGTAATAACACAATCGTACTCACAAATTTTGCTTGGCGACGTTCAGATGGAACATCAGCTAATTCTGCCAGTAATTTTTCACGATTTTTCGCATCAGCTTCATCACCATCTACACCTGCATAACGTGCAGAATACAATCCTGGCGCACCATTTAACGCATCCACCACGAGACCGGAATCATCCGCTATTGCCGGTAACCCTGATTTTTCAGCCGCATAGCGTGCTTTAAGGATCGCATTTTCGACAAACGTTAAGCCCGTTTCCTCTGGACTTTCGATGCCTAAATCCGTTTGAGCAATCACTTCAAAACCGAAATTGGCTAATACATCCGCCATTTCTTTTACTTTGCCTTTATTACCTGTGGCAAGCACAATTTTTTGTTTCATGATTCTGTCCCTCATATCAAACATTGTCTTATTTTAGCATCTCACCAAAAATTTTCGGAATAAATATTGACCTTAACCTTAGGTCAAAGTTTATGATTGGTGCTCATTCAGTTATCACATAGGAGAAAAACATGAAAAAACTTATGACTTTTATCACACTTAGCGCTGCTGCAGTTTCAATTTATGCCCAAGCTAATGAACAACCGCATCAAGCACACATGAATATGCCAATGTCGACAGATTCTGCAATGCAACAAGAATTAATGCAAGGTATGAGTCAAATGCATCAAGACATGATGGCAGCTGCACAATATAAAGATCCTGATGTTGCTTTTGCAGCAGGTATGTTGCCACACCATATTGGCGCAGTAAAAATGGCGGAAGTTGAATTAAAATACGGAAAAGATCCTGAGATGCGTAAGCTTGCTGAGAATATTATTAACGCTCAACAAGCAGAAATTGAACAAATGCAAAAATGGCTTAAAGTGCACAATAAAAAATAAAATAACACAAAAAAAGTGCGGTAAATTAACCGCACTTTTTTAATAGAATTAGTTTACTTCTTTTATTCGTAGCTCTTTTGGCACTTCAAAGAACATATTCTCTTCTAAGCCTTGAAGCTCTTCGATACTATCCGCACCAAATTCTTTTAATCGAGCAATCACGGATTGCACCAACTCTTCTGGTGCTGAAGCCCCCGCAGTCACACCAATTGTTTCAACGCCTTCAAACCAATCTGCTGCCACATCATTTGGATCATCAATCAATTTTGATTTCACGCCCATACGTGATGCCAACTCAGCTAAACGGTTAGAATTTGATGAGTTTTTAGAACCTACAACAACCACTAAATCACATTGTTTTGCTAATTCACGCACCGCTTCTTGACGATTGGTTGTGGCATAGCAAATATCGTTTTTATGTGGGCCTTGAATAGCAGGATATTTGTCTTTCAATGCACTGATAGTTTCTGCCGTATCATCAAGAGAAAGTGTGGTTTGCGTCATAAAGGTTAAATCATCATTTTCTTGAACCGGCAAACGAGCAATATCTTCCACGCTTTCAATTAAGAAAATACCACCTTCCTCGTTGTTGTACTGCCCCATTGTGCCTTCCACTTCTGGATGGCCTTTGTGTCCGATCAAAATCGCTTTCGTCCCTTTACGGCTCGCACGAGCCACTTGCATATGTACCTTGGTTACCAACGGACAAGTTGCATCAAATACTTTTAACTGGCGATCTTTTGCTTCTTGACGAACGGCTTGTGACACGCCATGAGCGGAGAAAATCACAATGGCACCATCTGGCACTTCACTTAATTCTTCTACAAAAATTGCCCCACGCTCACGCAAACCATTTACCACAAAACGGTTATGCACCACTTCATGACGTACATAAATCGGTGCACCATGAATTTCAAGCGCTAATTCAACAATGCTAATGGCTCGATCGACACCCGCGCAAAATCCGCGAGGGTTAGCTAAAATTATCTTCATTTTTGACCGCTCTTTTTATCACCTTTAAAGGCATCTAATGCTAATAAACCCGCACCAATACAAATCGCAATATCTGCCACATTGAATACCGGATAATGATAAATATCCCAATAAAAATCTAAGAAATCCACCACAAAACCGTTATACACACGGTCCACCATATTGGCTAAAGCGCCACCAATAATCAGAGCATAAGCTGAATTTTGTAATTTTTGTTCTGCTGAATTCTTTTTCATAAAGTAAGCCAGCATTAAAGAAATCCCAATTGCAAGCACGATAAAGAAATATTTCTGCCAACCATCATGTTCCGCAAGGAAGCTAAACGCTGCGCCATAGTTACGCACATAGGTTAAATTAAAAATGGGTAATATGTTCACGCTTTCATAGAGATCAAAGCGTTGCACCACAATATATTTGGTCAGTAAATCGAGGATAAATGCGACCGCACTTAGCCAAAGAAATGAAAGTCCTGTTTTATTTTTTGTCATAGGAAATTATCTGTCTTTATAAATGGACGATGATTTTAGCAACTCGAACAACCTTTATAAAGTAAAAGGCATCAAATCATAAAAGGCGAACACATTGGTTCGCCTTGCAATGTTAATTACTTTTTCTTCACTGGTCTTTGCCAACCTTGAATATGACGTTGTGGCACGCGAGTAATCACCAGCTCATCTTTCTCAATATTCTGAGTGATCGTTGAACCAGCCCCAATGGTTGCGCCATCTGCGACGGTAACAGGCGCGACTAACTGCGTATCCGATCCAACAAATACATTGTTACCAATGATTGTTTTAAATTTATTTGCACCGTCATAGTTACAAGTAATGACACCTGCACCAATGTTACAGTTCTCACCGATTTCGGTATCACCGACATAAGTGAGGTGGTTTACTTTAGAACCTTTCCCTACTGTAGATTTTTTAATTTCCACAAAGTTGCCTACATGGGTTTCAGCGGCTAATTCAGCACCTGGACGTAAACGAGAGAATGGGCCAATCGCCGCTTTCTCACCAATTGTTGCATCTTCTAAAACAGAATAAGGTTTGATTTCAACATCATCACCAATAGTCACATTTTTCAATACACAACCCGCACCGATTTTTACTCGATCCCCCAAACGTACATTGCCTTCCACAATTACGTTCACATCAATTTCAACATCTTTACCGTGTTCTAATGTACCACGTAAATCAAAACGTTCAGGGTCAATTAACATCACGCCTGCAAGTAAAAGTTTTTCTGCTTGTTTACGTTGATAAAAACGCTCTAATGCAGCAAGTTGTAAACGGTTATTGGCACCTTCTACTTCCATAAATTCAGAGGCTTGAACGGCAGTAACCTGACAACCATCTTGGTTGGCTAAACCAATCACATCAGTTAAATAAAACTCGCCTTGTGCATTGTTATTTTTCACACGAGAAAGCCAGTTTTTGAAATGCGCACCATCAGCCACTAACACGCCAGTATTCACTTCTTGGATTTTTAATTGCTCTGCGTTGGCATCTTTTTGTTCCACAATCGCCACCACATTGCCATTTTCACGAATAATACGACCATAACCCGTTGGGTTATCTAAATTGACAGTAAGTAATGCAATCCCATTTTCTGGTTTCGCTGCAATGAGTTTTTCCAATGTTTCTTTGGTCACTAATGGTGCATCACCATATAAAATCACAATATTTTCATCATCTTTGAAGAATGGTGCAGCTTGTTGAACCGCATGGGCTGTCCCCAATTGTTCTGCTTGGAACACCCAGTTTACGCTTTCATTTGCCAAACGTTCACGCATTAATTCGCCACCGTGACCATAAATTAAATGCACGTTTTCCGCACCTAATTGATTTGCCGTATCGATCACATGTTTTACCATCGGTTTTCCTGCCACTTTATGCAAGACTTTCGGTAAATCAGAATACATACGAGTGCCTTTACCGGCTGCTAAAATCACCACGCTTAATGCTTTATTTGTCATAAATTCTTCTCTTCTTTTAAAAAAAATTGAACGTATTCTATCGTAGAATGGAGAATATGATAAGCCATTTAATTTTCATACATTCCTGACAAGACAAGATTGTATAAAAATCTCAAATCCTGTAAACTATCCTCCCGTCTTGATAGCTAATCATCTTTTTCTTTTATTTTTGACCGCACTTTTCAGCATTCTGCACAAATTTGCATAAAAGATGATTGGCTATAATCATTTTTATCCCAACATATTAGGTCTCTCACTATGGCTACAAATTATATTTTCGTCACAGGCGGTGTAGTTTCATCGTTAGGTAAAGGTATTGCTGCAGCATCATTGGCAGCAATTTTAGAAGCACGTGGCTTAAACGTGACTATTATGAAATTAGACCCTTACATCAACGTAGATCCGGGTACAATGAGCCCAACCCAACACGGCGAAGTGTTCGTGACACAAGACGGGGCGGAAACCGATTTAGACTTAGGTCACTACGAGCGTTTTATTCGTACCAAAATGACAAAACGCAACAACTTCACCACAGGTAAAATTTATTCTGAAGTATTACGCAAAGAGCGTCGTGGTGATTATTTAGGTGCGACAATTCAAGTTATTCCACACATCACCAATGAAATCAAAGATCGCGTGATTGCCGGTGCGCAAGGCCATGATGTGGTTATCGTGGAAGTGGGCGGAACAGTGGGTGATATTGAATCGCTTCCATTCTTAGAAGCACTCCGTCAACTTGCCGTACAAGTAGGCCGTGAGCATACTATTTTTATGCACTTAACGTTAGTGCCATATATTCCAACTGCAGGTGAAGTAAAAACTAAACCAACTCAACATTCTGTGAAAGAATTACTTTCGATTGGTATTCAGCCGGATGTGCTTATTTGTCGTTCTGATCGTATGATCCCACCAAACGAGCGTGCAAAAATCGCCTTATTCTGTAACGTACCAGAACGTGCGGTCATCTCATTAAAAGATGTGAATTCAATCTACCAAATTCCGGCATTATTGAAATCACAAGGTTTAGATGAATTCATCTGTCAACGTTTCCACTTAGACTGCCCAGAAGCTGATCTTTCTGAATGGGAACAAGTGCTTTATCAAGAAGCAAACCCTGTGGGCGATGTCACCATCGGTATGGTAGGTAAATATACTGAATTACCGGATGCGTATAAATCAGTGAATGAAGCCTTAAAACACGCTGGCTTAAAAAACCGTTTAAGCGTGCATATCAAATACATTGATTCTCAAGATGTTGAAACCAAAGGTACTGACGTATTAAAAGGTGTCGATGGTATTTTAGTACCAGGCGGCTTTGGCTATCGCGGTGTAGAAGGCAAAATCTTGACTGCAAAATATGCACGTGAAAACAATGTTCCTTACCTCGGTATTTGTTTAGGGATGCAAATTGCGTTAATCGAATACGCTCGTAATGTCGCTGGTCTTGAGAAAGCGAATTCATCTGAATTTGATCGTCACTGTGAGCAACCTGTTGTTGGTTTGATTACAGAATGGCAAGATGCGGAAGGCCACATTGAAACCCGTGACGACAATTCAGATCTCGGTGGCACGATGCGTTTAGGGGCACAGCAATGCCATTTAATTGAAGGCTCAAAAGCGCGTGCATTGTATGGCAAAGAAACAATCGAAGAACGTCATCGTCACCGCTATGAAGTGAACAATAACCTGCTTCCACAAATTGAAAAAGCGGGCCTTAAAGTAACTGGTTTATCAGCGGATCGTAAATTAGTGGAAATCATCGAAGTACCAAACCACCCATGGTTTGTGGCATGTCAATTTCACCCAGAATTTACGTCAACGCCGCGTGATGGCCACCCATTATTTGAAGGCTTTGTCAAAGCAGCTAGAGAAAATCAGTTAAAAACTGAAAAATAATTTACTGATGATTCCATAAACAAGTGCGGTCAAAAATTCTTGTATTTTTGACCGCATTTTGTATTAATAAGGAATAATATCATCTGAGCCTTATTCACTCATTTAATAATGGATAGCCAAAAATGAAACTTGCAGTAATGTTACCTGCATACAATGCAGAAAATTTTCTCACTGAATGTTTAGAGTCATTATTGAATCAGACATTTAGTGATTTTTGTATTCTTGCGGTTAATGATGCTTCTACAGATAACACAGGCAAGGTTCTCGAAACTTATGCAGCAAAAGATGCTCGCTTACGTGTTTACCATTTACCACAAAACCAAGGTGAGCCTGCTGTAATGCAATTTATCATGGATATGCTTAACTATATGAATGTTGAATATGTTGCACGTATGGATGCTGATGATATTTGTGTACCGCACCGTTTTGAAAAACAAATTCAATATTTAGATGACCATCCCGAAATTGATATTTTAGGAAGTAATGCACTGCTCTTTAATGATGGGCAAACTGATAAAATGTCTAAAGTAAGTACACTTCCTCTTTTAGATAAAGATATAAAAGCACATTTTTCTTTAGCTCGTGACAATATCATTAATCCCTCTTCAATGTGGCGACATTCTAGTATCAAAGCGCTCGCTATTAATTATGCCCAAACAGCCACAGCGCCCGATTTTCATATGTGGGTACAATGCGCATTACACAAAAAGACATTTGCGAATTTACCAGAGCCCTTATTGCTTTATCGACTACATCCAGGGCAAGAAAGTAAAAAACAAGAAAAAATTAGTGAAGCAGTTCAATACTCTATGGAACTCTGGATCAGTCATTTATTTCCTGACTTAACATCGAAAGAAGTGAGCTTACTAAGCCGAACGTTACACGAAAAATCCATTAAACTCAGCAGGGAAGAGTTTGAAATGGCATTTTCGGCTTACGATAAGGTTCAATCTACTCGTGAAATTTCATTATTTGGAGAAGATCGACATACGATGTTCAGCATTTTAGACCAACGCATCCAATTATTGAAAAAACTTTTATATCAACGCGTTCAATAACGCTTTGAGTTCTATTACTCGACGCCCCCAATCTAAATAGAATTAGGGCAGTTTTATTCATTTAATATCAAAGTGCGGTCAGTTTTAGCCAAATTTTTGCAATAACATCACCGCACTTTACACATCTAGCCTATTTATCAAAAATAGCTTCAACGGTTAGCGACTTATAGTGATAGCCTTTTTCTTGACTAAATTGCATTTCAAGTGAACCTAAATAGATAGCAAAACCTGGTACATCAATTTTTAGCAAGTCTTTACGGATGAGTTTAAGATCTGATTCTGCCAGTTTCTCCATTGAGTCTAAGTGATGTTGTTGAAACACTTTCTTAATGTGTTGATCCATATCGGTACAATATCTATCGTGCCCTTCAACAAAGCAAACTTCTGCTTGTTCTTTTGACTCATTCTTTTCTTTTTTCGAACTGTTCTCATCCGCACGATAGAATTGATATACAGGTACATGGATCCATTTTTTATACGGCGTAAGATCAATTGACGTCCATTCAAACTCCGCTTCTCTAATCGGACTATTTTGCTGAGCCATAATTTCGCTATCATTGATACGGAAAGAATGCTCATAAACATCCAATGAAATCAGTTCATTCGCTTTTTCACCATATTTTTTCACAAAGGCTTTTCGTTTCTCTTCATAATTAGAGCCATCATAAATTCCTAAGTCTAAACGATGGAGTAAATAATCAGATACATCATCTAATTCATTCCAATCTTGGCGCTCGTTTTCTGGCATATTTTCTAAACGACTTAAAAAATCCACATCATCACGAATTTTCCCTTGTCCATCAGATAAATTAAGCTTTGTGAGTAAATGCTCAAAACGTTCCGTTTGGCTTTGATAAGCAATTTCTTTTGGTTTCACCACCCAAGTCATGGCAAAAATTGCGGCCATTACAACGACAGAAATCAAACGATATTGACGAATTTTAGGGATGATTAAAATAGCATAAGCAATCGTAATCGCCGAGGCTAATGCCACTAAATAAATCCGTTGCTCAGTCCAAGCATAGGCACTAATTCGACGGTCAATCGCCAACCATAACAATACAATTGGCACTGTGGAAAGGTATGGGAAAAACTTAAAGAAACTATTCCAATTTGCTTTAACACTAATACTACGTAAAGCGTAAACACCTAAGCCTCCAACTAAGTAAGGCAACGCAATATTCGACACCATACCTTTTGGCAAAGCCCCTGCTAAGATAATTTTGCCAACGTAAGCATAAAGTAGTGCAGTAAAAATCATCAAGGCGGGCACTAAAATAAAATTCACTAAAATATCAAAACTACGATTTAGCGTCATCTCTGTATTTTCTTGGCGCTGCTGAAAGACCAAGAAGAATAAAGGAAGACAAAATGCAGTAATTGAGGAATAAAGATGCTTTTGAAACCATTCACTAAAATCAATGTTAAATAATGTACTGATTGAAGCCAAAATTGCGGCTACCAAACCAGAGACGAGCCCCCAGCCAGCAATGGATGAAGTGATGTAATATAGCGTCGTAAAATTACGATAAGTAAAGGCTTGATTGTTTCTGACAAATGGAAAGCCACATAATATCAATAATACAATAAATTGAGCGCCCCAAAACTTAGGGCTATAGCCATAAAAATCAGCATTATCATTCACTTGCCAAATGGTGAAAACGGCAACAAGCGGCACAACCCACGAAAAACGATACCAGGCATAAGGGCGAGATAAATAAATAAAGGCAAACAGCATGGGCTCAAATAGCCAATAAGCTAAATGATCTTTTTCGGAGTTCATATCCACAAACCAAATCCCAAGAGCAAATGCAGCAATCATGAAGATTTCAATCGGATGGGTGGATATTGCTGATTTTATTTGTGTTTTGATCTGCTGAAAAAAAGTCGAAAGAGACATAATGATTCCTTTTTCAATGCAACAAAGTCTCAATTAAGAATAAATAATTCGCCGTAAAATAATACTAAATTTCGCGCAACTTTAACCAACTTTTGAAGGCAATTCCACTGAAATAAAAGAATAATTGGCGAAAAAGAGATAAAAACTTACCGCACTTGAGTGAAAAATAAGATACAGATCAAAGTGCGGTCATTTTTCCAAGACAAATTTCTAAATTTGCTTTATTATATTGCCACTTTAGGTTCGCCTAACTAATTTTAATTAACTTTAAACAGAGGAAAACAAAATGGCAAAAATCGTTAAAGTCATTGGTCGTGAAATCATCGACTCTCGTGGTAACCCAACTGTAGAAGCTGAAGTTCATCTTGAAGGTGGTTTCGTTGGTTTAGCAGCTGCTCCATCAGGTGCATCTACCGGTTCTCGTGAAGCATTAGAATTACGTGACGACGACAAATCTCGTTTCTTAGGTAAAGGTGTATTAAAAGCGGTTGCAGCGGTAAACGGTCCTATCGCAGATGCATTAGTAGGTAAAGAAGCGTCTAACCAAGCTGAAATCGACCAAATCATGATCGATTTAGACGGTACTGAAAACAAATCTAACTTCGGTGCAAACGCAATCTTAGCGGTATCTTTAGCAACAGCGAAAGCTGCTGCAGCATCTAAAGGTTTACCTCTTTACGCTTACATTGCAGAACTTAACGGTACTCCAGGCGTTTACTCTATGCCATTGCCAATGATGAACATCATCAACGGTGGTGAGCACGCAGATAACAACGTTGATATCCAAGAATTCATGATTCAACCAGTTGGTGCGAAAACGTTACGTGAAGCACTTCGTATCGGTGCTGAAGTATTCCACAACCTTGCGAAAGTATTAAAATCTAAAGGCATGAGCACTGCTGTAGGTGATGAAGGTGGTTTCGCGCCTAACCTAGCATCTAACGCTGACGCTTTAGCATGTATCAAAGAAGCAGTTGAAAAAGCAGGTTATGTATTAGGTAAAGACGTCACTTTAGCAATGGACTGTGCATCTTCTGAGTTCTACAACAAAGAAACTGGTAAATACGAAATGAAAGGCGAAGGCCGTTCATTCACTTCTCAAGAGTTCACACACTATCTTGAAGAATTAACTAAACAATACCCAATCGTGTCTATCGAAGATGGTCAAGATGAATCTGACTGGGAAGGTTTTGCATACCAAACTAAAGTGTTAGGCGACCGCATTCAATTAGTAGGCGACGACTTATTCGTCACTAACACCAAAATCTTAAAAGAAGGTATCGAAAAAGGTATCGCAAACTCTATCTTAATCAAATTCAACCAAATCGGTTCTTTAACTGAAACTTTAGCAGCAATCAAAATGGCTAAAGATGCAGGTTACACCGCGGTTATCTCTCACCGTTCAGGTGAAACTGAAGATGCGACTATCGCTGATTTAGCGGTTGGTACAGCAGCAGGTCAAATCAAAACTGGTTCTATGAGCCGTTCTGACCGTATTGCGAAATACAACCAATTAATCCGTATCGAAGAAGCATTAGAACGCGCTGGTACACCAGCTCCGTTCTTAGGTTTAAAAGCGGTTAAAGGTCAAGCGTAATTCACGCTTAATTTACTGTAAAATCTCACCGCACTTTGCACAAAAGTGCGGTGTTTTTTTAAGGTGTTTTTATGAAGACACAATCGGATTCACTTCTTACTGAACCTTGGCTATCTTGGGCTATCGAAATCCAAAGCATTGCACAAAACGGGCTAACTTATTGCAAAAATATCTATGATATTGAACGCTATGAACGCTTGCGGGATTTGTCTGCTGAAATGCTCGCTTATAAAACAGCAATACCCAAAGAAACTGTCAAATCGTTTTTCTGCAATGGGGCTGGTTATCAAACCCCTAAAATCGATTCGCGCGCAGCTATTTTCAAAGATGATAAAATTTTATTAGTACAAGAACATGATGGTCTTTGGTCACTGCCTGGCGGCTGGATAGATGTGCTAGAAACCATTCATAGTAATACGATTAAAGAAGTACGCGAAGAAGCGGGGCTTAATGTTAAGCCGACTTTTATTATTGCTATTCATGAACAACATAAACGCAATTTTCCGCCTTTTGTACATCCTGTACTCAAAACCTTCGTCATGTGCGAACCATTAAGTGGTAAATTTCAACCAAATAGTGAAACAGTGCAATCTGCCTATTTTGCATTAAATGAACTGCCACCAATGAATGAAGAAAAAAATACGCCCGCACAGGTTGAACTTTGCTTTCAGGCACACCATAGTAGTCACTGGACTACACAATTTGATTAGGAAATACCATGTTACATTTAACCCTCGAAGATCAACTCTTTCTCGGTCAACCCAAACAAGTCGGCACACACTCGACTGTGCATGATCATCTGGCGGTGATGTTTGAAGATGACGGTGAAACGGGCTATTTTTATGCATTAGATATGCGTCAAAATGCGCAGCCTGTTGTCGATTGCTTACATGTTTATAACGTCGATAACACACGCAATCACCACGAAGCACGTAAATTAGAAATCTGCTGGGATGAAAGTGGTTATTTAGCCTTATTGCTCATTAACGGCTATCCGCATGCCGTATTTGATTTTGCTCATTTGATCGGCTATAACACAAATAAACATCCTCAACCTGACTTAATGAGCATGTGGACTCACGAAGAAATCACCAATGAACGTGCGACAGCATGGCTTGGTGTGAATACCATTAAATAGGATTAACTATGCGATTTTACCGCGGTCTTCAGCCTTTCAAGGTTATGAGTTTTGATCTTGATGACACCCTTTACGATAACAGTGATGTCATTCGTTTGGCCGAAGAACGCTTTCTTCAATGTGTACAAGAATACGCACAACTGAGTGATCTTACCTCAGAATATTGGCGAGAATGGAAATGGCAACTGGCGGAGAAAGATCCCTTGATTGCTGAAGATGTGATTGCCTGGCGTGTCGAAACGTTACGGCACTTACTGGTGCATCATAGTAAAAGTGCGGTTGAAATTGACCGCACTTTGGCCATCGCTATGGAAGAATTTATTGAATGGCGACATAAAATTGATGTGCCAGCTGAAAGCATTGAAGTGCTGAATCAACTGAAAGATCGCTACCCGCTTAGCGTGATTACCAATGGTAATGTGATTGCAAAACGTATTGGGTTTGAACACTTTCAGCTGAGCTTACGTGGTGGAGAGCAAGGCAGAGCGAAACCTCATCAAGATTTGTTCCACCAAACCGCCCATTATTTTGGCGTAAAACCGAGTGAAATTTTACATATTGGTGATAACTTAACCACGGATGTTCAAGGCGCCATTCAAGCTGGCTGCCAAGCTGTATGGATAAATTTATCGGGCAAAAATCTCAATTCATTTACTGAAGCAAGTGTTTTGCCTACATTAGAAATCAATCATTTAACTGAATTATTAACACTTTAACTCTATGATGAAAAAGAAAAATCAAGTTCTCGTCAGCCTTTCTATTGTTGCTTTATTGGGCGGCTGCTCAGAAGAGCAAGTTCAACGAGATGTTTATAACAGCCTTGAGGATTGTTTAGCCGATTGGCAAAAAATTGAATTGTGCGAAGCTGACCAATCTAATGAAAATAACAGCAGCACAACTGCACATGCTGGATCTGGTTCCTCTCTCTCGGGCAATTTAAATACACGTCCAAGCAATAATAGTGA
Source organism: Haemophilus sp. HMSC066D02 (assembly GCF_001810545.1). Taxonomy (NCBI): domain Bacteria; kingdom Pseudomonadati; phylum Pseudomonadota; class Gammaproteobacteria; order Pasteurellales; family Pasteurellaceae; genus Haemophilus; species Haemophilus sp. HMSC066D02. The sequence continues at coordinate 323,273 of NZ_KV801805.1, forward strand.
ATGGTCAGAAGACAATCAAACCGTCAAACAAACCTTAAATCCTGATGGTGCAACTCACTCTGGCAACTCAAACGGTTCAGAGGGAGCAAGCCACACGAGTTCTGCAACAGGAGAAGGACACGGCAGTATGGGTAGTGCGATTGCAGGTGCCGCAATGGGCTATATGATTGCGCGTACGATGGGATCATTTTTAGGGCCTAGCTACAATCCAAGCAACCGTGCCGTTTCAACACCAACGGGGCAAGTTATCCAACCGCAAACTAATCGTTCTGTTGGTAAACCTGTATTAGTAAAAGGCAATGCTGGTAGCACTTACAGCAAACCAGTTTCACGCGGTGGCTTTAAAAGCTCAAATTCAAGCAGTAACCGTAGCTCAGGCGGTTAAATATGAAACGAATTACGGGCTTTCCCACTCGCCACAATATGGTGCAACAATTATTAGATGTGGGCTTTGATTATTATAATCTACCTTCTTCTGATGGCTCTCATTATTGGTCGGATAATGTGGCGTATGAATTTACCCTAGCAGAAATCGATCGTATTGAAGATGCCACCAATGAGTTGCACGCGATGTGTATGGATTTTGTTACCGATGAAGTGAAACAAGGTGATTATGCGCATTATCGCTTCACCGATTTACAGAAAAAACTGATTGAACAAACATGGGCTAAAAACGTACCGCACTTATATGGCCGTTTTGATTTTGGTTATGACGGCGAAAACCTCAAAATGTTTGAGTACAATGCCGACACCCCTACTTCCCTGCTTGAAGCTGCTGTGGTGCAATGGCAATGGTTAGAGCAAATTGAAGGCTTAGCGCATCGTGACCAATTCAATTGGATTCACGAAGAATTGCTCAATCGCTTTCAGTTTATTCAACAGCAAACAGGACTAAAAGATTTCCATTTTAGTGCCATGCAAGAAGCGGGACGTGAAGATTGGGGCAATATCGATTACTTGGCAGATGTAGCTTACAACGCAGGTTGGCATATTCATCAGCTCGCTATTGAAGATGTGGGCTACGATAAAGACAGTCAGCAATTCCTCGATCTGAATAATCAGCCTATTGATTGTTTATTTAAGCTCTACCCGCTTGAATGGATGACTACGACAGAATATGCACCACACATGCTTAATTCATCCACCACTTTTATTGAACCTGCGTGGAAATTACTATTAAGCAATAAAGTGCTGTTAGCGAAATTGTGGCAAAAACATCCAAATCATCCATTATTACTACCCGCTTACTTTAGCAAGCATGATATTACCGATCGTCAATCAATATGGGTGAAAAAACCGACTTTAGGTCGTGAGGGCGCCAATGTTTCTTACTATGAAAAACGTAATGGTCTGGAATTTGCCGCTAAAGGCAGTGAACATTCTGCTTTTTACGATCAAGCAGGTTACATTTATCAACAAAAATTTGAACTGCCAAATTTTGATGGCATGTACCCTATGATTGGTTCTTGGGTAGTGGGTGATGTGGCATGCGGCATCGGATTAAGAGAAGATTTTACCCCAGTTACCGGCAATGATAGCCACTTCATTCCGCATTACTTTGTGGAATAAAAACAACGCAAAAACTGACCGCACTTAACAGATAATAAGGAGATAAATATGTATCCATTTAGTTTTCAAAACCCTACTCGCATTGAATTTGGTCTCGATAAAGAAAAAGAGATGGGTAAATATATGCACGAATACGGTGCAAAAAAGGCCTTAATTATCTATGGCAGTGAGCGAATCAAACATTCCGGCTTATTTGAAGATGTGGCGAAAAGTTTACGTGAGCATGGTATTGAATACGTTGAATGTGGCGGGGTAAAAAGTAACCCGACAATCAACAAAGTCCGTGAAGCCGTTGCAATGGCAAAAGCCTTTGGTGCAGATAGCGTGTTGAGTATCGGTGGTGGCTCCTGCCTTGATAGTGCGAAAGCGATCGCGGCTGGTGCGTGCTATGAGGGTGATACTTGGGACTTTTTTAAAGGTACACCGGTGCAAAAAGCGTTGATGATTTTTGATGTAATCACCCTTGCGGCAACAGGCAGTGAAATGAACTGGGGAGCCGTCATTACCAATGAAGAAACACAGCAAAAATATTCAATTCACAGCAATCATTTATTCCCGAAAGTATCAGTCATTAATCCGAAATTGCAAGCGACCGTCAGCCGTGATTATTTAGTGTATTCTGCTGCAGATATTATTGCTCATTCTATTGAAGCCTATTTCACGGCAGAATATCGTCCTGAAATTATTGATTTCTTGGTAGAAAGCAATATCAAAACCGTTATCCGTACGACTGAAATCCTGCTCAATGATCCACAAGATCTCAATGCTCGTGGTGAATTTGCCTGGGCTGCTACACTGGCGTTGAACGGTTTAACGCATTTAGGTATCTCACCTTACGGTTTCCCAAATCATATGATTGAGCATTCCATGAGTGCGATTTCAGATGTGCCACATGGCGCAGGCCTTTCCGTGATTATGCCTGCGTGGATGCAATGGTATCAATCTCAAAGACCTGCTCAATTCAAACGCTTTGCTAAAGAAATATTTGGCTTAGATAAGGCTGAAGATGGCATTCAAGCCTTAAAAGCTTGGTTTGATAAAATCGGCACACCAACTCGTCTTGAGCAACTTGGCATTGATGATAAAACTTTAGCTGAAATTATCGATAATGCGGTTCAAACTGCGATTAAGGCGAAAATGGATAAGATTTACACCAAAGAAGCTATTGAAGCAATTTTCGCTTTAGCGAAGTAATCTCTCATAAAAAGAACACAAAAAAATAACCGCACTTCAGTTACCCAAAGTGCGGTTAATTTGAATTAAGTTTTAACGCTTAATTATAGTGAAGCTTGATCAACAGCCACACCAGCACCCATAGTTGTAGAGATGCTTACTTTCTTGATAAAGATACCTTTTGCAGTAGTTGGTTTTGCTTTGTTTAAAGCAGCCAATAATGCTTGAAGGTTTTCTTTTAATTGAACTTCAGAGAAGTTTGCTTTACCAATTGTTGTGTGGATGATACCGTTTTTATCATTACGATAACGGATCTGACCAGATTTAGCATTTTTAACTGCTTCAGCAACGTTTGGTGTTACGGTACCAACTTTAGGGTTTGGCATTAAACCACGTGGACCTAATACTTGACCTAATTGACCAACAACACGCATTGCATCAGGAGAAGCGATAACAACGTCAAAGTTCATTTCGCCTTTTTTGATTTGCTCTGCTAAATCTTCCATACCGACTAAATCAGCACCAGCTTCTTTAGCTGCATCTGCGTTAGCACCTTGGGTGAACACAGCTACGCGTACTTCACGACCAGTACCGTGTGGTAATACTGTTGCACCACGAACGTTTTGGTCTGATTTACGAGGATCGATACCTAAGTTTACTGCAACGTCAACACTTTCAACGAATTTAGCAGTTGCGAATTGTTTTAATAACGCGATTGCTTCGTTGATTTCGTATGCTTTAGTAGAATCTACGCCAGCTTTGATTGCTTTCATTTTTTTAGTCAATTTAGCCATCGTATTATTCCTCCACCACTAAGCCCATTGAGCGAGCAGTACCAGCAATTGATTTCATTTTAGTTTCGATAGTCGCGCCAGTCATATCTGCTGCTTTAGTTTCAGCGATTTGACGAACTTGATCTAAAGTTACTTTACCCACTTTATCTTTGTTCGGTTTGCCAGAACCAGATTTAATACCTGCAGCTTTTTTCAATAATACTGCTGCTGGTGGAGTTTTAGTAATGAAAGTAAATGAACGGTCTGCATATACAGTGATAACAACTGGAATTGGTAAACCTTTTTCAATGCTCTCAGTACGAGCGTTGAATGCTTTACAGAATTCCATGATGTTCACACCTTGTTGACCTAATGCAGGACCAACTGGTGGTGATGGGTTTGCCATACCAGCTGCAACTTGCAACTTAACGTATGCTTGGACTTTTTTTGCCATTTTTTAGTTTCCTCTAAATGGGTGATAACGCCGAAATCGGCTCCCCTGTTAATGAAAGGCTGTATTTTAATTAATCAGCCTCGAAATTTCAAGCAGAAAAACTACTCGAAAAACAACCGCACTTTATTTTTTAAGTGCGGCCATTAAATTTCTTATTTTGGAAAAGGGAAATTAACGTGTTTTTTCCACTTGACCAAATTCAAGCTCAACTGGTGTTGCACGACCGAAGATAGATACAGACACTTTTAAGCGACCTTTTTCGTAATCCACTTCTTCAACCGTACCATTAAAGTCAGCAAATGGACCTTCTGTCACACGTACTTCTTCACCTGGTTGATATTCTTTACGATGACGTGGTTTTTCAGCACTTTGCTCTAAACGATTTAAAATTAAATCTGCTTCACGTTTAGAAATTGGCGCTGGCTTATCTGGTGTACCACCGATAAAGCCCATTACACGTGGTACGCTTTTCACTAAGTGCCATGTGTCATCATTCATTGCCATTTCAACTAATACATAGCCAGGGAAGAATTTACGTTCGCTTTTACGACGTTTACCTGCTACGTTTTCAACGACTTCTTCAGTCGGCACTAATACTTCACCAAACTGATCTTCCATTTGTTGTTGTTTGATATATTCACGCAATGTGATTGCAACACGACTCTCAAAGCCTGAGAATGCTTGCAATACATACCAACGTTTTTTGGATACGTTTTCAGTTTCGCTCATTTTAGAATCTCAAATCAGTTAAGAAGTTAATCAATGCAATGATAATTGAATCAATTGCCCAGAAGAATAAAGAGGTAAGCACGGTTACCCCAATTACGATTAAAGTTGTTTGACGTGTTTCTGCACGAGTTGGCCATACCACTTTACGACCTTCAACTTTTGCTTCGCTAAAGAATGTACGAGCTTTTGTACCTTGATTAGTAATTGCAGCTAAACCAAAGGCAATTAATAAAGCGACAACTACGCCAACTACACGTACAGGTAAAGAGAAGGCGTCTTTAAAATAAACGTTACCAATCGCTGCAGCAGTAAAAAATGCCACAGAAAGAATCCAAAGAAGTGTGTTTAAGCCTTTTGATTTTCCTTCTACGATTTGTTCTTGGTCGTGTTTCTTTTTCTCAACAATTTCAGTTGCCATAAGTGAATCCGTATAAAATAAGGGATAAATAATTTTTAGATTAATTTCAGAACGTGCGATTGTAGCATTTTCTTTCGGGATTGCCTATGAAAAATGTTAGAAAAAAACAACCGCACTTTCTATTAGTTTTTATATTCGAGCTTTGGTGGTTTGTTATCCACGATGGTTTCTTCATCCACAATCACTTTTTGCAAGTTTTCGATTGAAGGTAAATCATACATCGTATCTAACAATACAGCCTCAACGATTGAGCGTAAACCACGTGCACCGGTTTTACGTTCAAGGGCTTTTTTCGCCATCGCTTTTAATGCTTCTGGGGTGAATTCAAGTTCCACATCTTCTAAGCCAAATAATGCTTGATATTGTTTGGTCAGTGCATTTTTCGGTTGAGTAAGGATCTGAATCAACGCTTCCTCATCTAATTCGCTTAATGGTGCAATCATCGGAAGACGACCAATAAATTCTGGAATCAAACCAAATTTCATTAAATCATCCGGCTCAACTTGACGGAATAATTCAGAAAGATTTTCTTTGTCTTCTTCCTTCTCTACTTTCGCATCAAAGCCAATGCCGGTATCAGTTTGTGTACGCTTACCGATGATTTTATCTAAGCCAGCAAATGCCCCACCACAAATAAAGAGGATTTTTGAGGTGTCCACTTTCAACATTTCTTGTTGAGGATGTTTACGTCCACCTTGTGGAGGCACAGACGCAATAGTGCCTTCAATTAATTTCAATAAGGCTTGTTGCACACCTTCACCAGACACATCGCGAGTAATAGACGCGCCTTCTGATTTACGACTAATTTTATCAATTTCATCAATATAGATAATACCCTGCTCTGCTTTTTCTGTATCGTAATCGCAATTTTGCAATAATTTTTGCAGAACATTTTCCACGTCTTCGCCCACATAACCAGCTTCGGTTAACGTCGTCGCATCAGCCATAGCAAAAGGTACATTTAAACGACGCGCTAAGGTTTGTGCTAATAAGGTTTTACCGCTACCTGTTGGACCGATTAACAAGATGTTACTTTTACCTAATTCCACATCATTGCTTTGGTGGTTCGTACGTAAGCGTTTATAGTGATTGTAAACCGCCACTGACAAGACTTTTTTCGCATAATCTTGCCCAATCACATAATCATCTAAGTGAGCACGAATTTCGTGTGGGGTTGGTAATTTTTCTTCAACTGCCAGTTCGCTAGGTGTTTCGATTTCACCACTGTCTTCTAACATACTGTGGCAAAGCTCGATACACTCGTTACAAATATAACCATCTGTACCTGCAATTAATTTACCTACTTCACTTTTCTCTCTTCCGCAGAAAGAACAGTGAAGATCGTTATCATTTGTTGTCATGTTAAATCCTTAACGTTTAATCAACACATCGTCCACTAAGCCGTAAGCTTTTGCTTCTTCTGCCGACATAAAGTTGTCACGATCGGTGTCTTTTTCGATACGTTCGATGCTTTGACCTGTATGGAAAGCAAGACGCTCGTTTAAGGTTTGTTTGATTTTTAAAATTTCTTGTGCGTGGATCTGAATATCGGATGCTTGTCCACGGAAACCACCTAACGGTTGGTGAATCATCACTCGTGCATTCGGTAATGCAGCACGTTTTCCTGCTGCACCTCCTGCAAGTAAAAATGCACCCATTGAGCAAGCTTGGCCAATACAAAGGGTACGCACATCCGGTTTAATAAATTGCATAGTATCGTAAATAGCCATACCCGCAGTCACTGAACCGCCCGGTGAGTTAATATAAATATTGATGTCTTTTTTCGGATCTTCTGATTCTAAGAAAAGTAGCTGTGCCACGATCAAATTTGCCATATGATCTTCTACTTCACCACTCAAGAAGATCACGCGCTCTTTTAATAGGCGGGAATAAATGTCGTACGAACGTTCACCACGAGAGGTTTGTTCGACAACCATAGGAATTACACTCATTTTTGCCCCTAAATATGTGCTAAAAAATCGGGCAATATTCTACCCGAAAATCAGTAAAAACAAAATGCGGTCGCTTTTCATTAAAAAAAACGACCGCACTTTTCGATGATACACCTGTGAATTTAATTCACGTTCTATCAATTATTATGCTTGTGGATTCATGATCTCATCAAATGAAGACGCTTTTTCAGTCACTTGAGCTTTAGCAAGAACGGCATCAACAGCTTGTTCTTCTAATACTACGTTGCGAATGTTGTTCATTAACTCTTCATTTTGGCTGTAATATTCAACCACTTCAGCTGGTTGTTCGTAAGCAGAAGCGATATCCGCGATCATGGCTTTCGCACGTTCTTCATCCGCTTTCAATTCGTTTGATTTGATCACTTCAGAGAATAATAAACCGACTTGAACACGACGTTTTGCATCAGCTTCAAATAATTCACGTGGTAATTGTGCAGCTTGTTGTGCATTGCCACCGAAGCGTTGTGCTGCTTGGTTACGTAACACATTGATTTCTTCTTCTACTGCAGAAGCTGGAACATCAATTGGGTTTTGTTCGATTAAACCGTTGATGACTTGTTGTTTAACGCGAGAAACTAATGCATTTTTCAATTCACGTTCCATATTTTTACGGATTTCTGCACGTAAATCTGCCACAGTTTTGGTGTTTGGACCAAATTTAGCAACGAACTCATCGGTTAATTCTGGTAATTCCATTTCTTCTACTTTTTTCAAGGTGATCGCAAATTTTGCATCTTTACCTTTTAAGTTTTCAGAATGGTATTCCGCTGGGAAAGTCACATTGATATCGAATTGTTCGCCTGCTTTGTGGCCTACGATGCCCTCTTCAAAACCAGGAATCATACGACCTTGGCCCATGAATAGAACGAAATCAGTTGCTTTACCGCCTTCGAATTCTTCGCCATCTACTGAACCAACGAAGTCGATTGTTACGCGTGAATCTGCTTTCGCTGCAGCTTTGCTTTCAGCCCAAGTTGCTTGTTGTTTACGTAATACATCGATCATTTTATCGATATCAGCTTCAGTGATTTCAACAGTTGGTTTCTCAACTTTGATGTTTTCTAAGCCTTTTAATTCAACTTCTGGGTACACTTCGAAAGTTGCAGTGAATGATAAATCTTTACCAGGTTCGAACGTTTCGATAGCGAAAGTTGGACGACCTGCGATATTGATTTTCTCAGCGATTACTGCATCAAAGAAATGACGTGGTAATAAATCGTTTAATACATCTTGACGGATTGATGCGCCAAAACGTTGTTCAATGATGTGAGCTGGCACGTGACCTTTACGGAAACCATCAACACGTACATTTTTTGCTGCACGTTTGAATTCTTCACGAGTTGCTTTTTCTACAGCTTCAGCTGGAACGGTGATCGTCACACGACGCTCTAAACCTTGAGTTGTTTCAATATTTAATGACATTTGTAACCTCAATTAATGTTGCACTCGGTAAAAACCACACCGAACACGTTATTGTTTGTAAAAATAAAAAACCGCCAAATTATAGCGAAAGAAAATCAAACAGTCGATAGAAACCGGAAAATTCAATAGAAAACCCGATAAAATTGCACAATTTATCAACAATTCTTGATAAAGAAAAAAGTGCGGTCAAAAATAACCGCACTTTTTATCGAATTATAAACCTTTCGGTAAACGAATTTTTTGACCAGGGAAAATCTTATCCGCGTCTTTAATCACTTCTTTGTTCGCTTCAACGATAGCGGTATATTTCGCACCATTTCCGTAAGCTTTCTCAGCGATTTTCCACAAGGTGTCACCTTTTTGGATTACATAGAATGTTTCATCACTGCCTAAAGTTTCACCGTTATTGATGCTTGCATCGCTTGTTACTGAGTGGATACCTTGAATGTTACCCGCCATTAATACTGCTTTTTCTAATGCTGCTGCAGTTGATGCCACACCTTGGATATTTGCTACACCATTTTCAACGGTAACAGATAAGTTTTCCACGCCTGGATTGTCTTCTGCGATGTGTTGAGTCACTGCTTTAGATGCATCTTCTTCTTTAGAGAAAACTTTCTTACCAATGTCACTGACAAAATCAAATAAACCCATTTTAAAGTTCCTTTTGTATGTTTGTTTAAGGGATTATTACGATACTGAAATTCCCTTAAGAAGTCTATAAATCAGAGTGTAAAGCTATGTAAATATTTCAAGAAAACTGATCTAAAATTGACCGCACTTTGATAGAATACGCCGATTTTTAATTTACTCACTCAAAAAGGACAATTTATGCGTTGGGAAGGTCGTAGAGAAAGCTCAAATATTGAAGATAGACGTGGCTCTGGCGGTAACTTCGGTGGCGGAAAAGGCACGGGTATTTTCGGTATTATTATCTTATTAGTTGGTGCTTATTATGGCGTGGATCTTTCAGGCTTAGTGGGCACACCGGATTTTTCTGGACAAAGCTCTCAACGATTAGAAACCCAAGAAGAACAGCAGCTTGCGAGTCTTTCTAAAGTTGTATTAGCGGATACTGAAACCGTTTGGGGACAATATTTTAGACAAATGGGGAAAACCTATAGTGAGCCAACCATGGTACTTTACAATGGTGTAACCCCAACCGCTTGTGGTACCGGTCAATCTGCAATGGGCCCGTTCTACTGCCCAAGCGATCGCAAAGTTTACCTTGATTTATCATTCTATAATGAAATGAAAAATAAACTGGGTGCAGCAGGCGATTCAGCCTTTGCTTATGTGATTGCGCACGAAGTCGGTCACCACGTGCAAAATATGCTCGGCATTCTGCCGCAAGTGAATCGCGCACAACAAAGCAGCGATCGTAAAACGGCAAATCAACTTTCTGTTCAATTAGAACTTCAAGCTGACTGTTTCGCTGGTGTTTGGGCAAGCCAAGCGGTAAAAAGTGGTTTATTTGAACGCGGTGATGAAGAAAAAGCGTTTAATGCGGCAGAAGCTGTGGGCGATGACCGTTTACAAAAACGCAGCCAAGGTTATGTGGTGCCTGATAGCTTCACTCACGGCACATCTGCACAGCGTCTAGAATGGTTCAGAAAAGGCTTACAAAGCGCTAACCCTTCTGTATGTAATACCTTTAACCAATAAAATCTTTAAGGCTGATTCATATCAGCCTTTTTATTTCTGTTCATTTCAGCATAAAAAAAGTGCGGTCAATTTCGACCGCACTTTTTCTTTATGATGTTAAGCTTACGCGAACTGACGTACTTCGCCGTTACCCGCTACGTTTTCCACACAACGTGGACAAAGTGTAGGATGTTCAGGATTCATGCCGATTTTGTCAGAATAATGCCAACAACGTGGGCATTTTTCACCGTTAGAACGTGCGACGCTTACCGCAATTCCCTCTAACTCACCCGCAGCCACATCCACAGGTTTGTCTGCTAATGCTTTCACTTCTGCTTTTGAGGTAATTAACACGAAACGTAATTCATTGCCTAATTGTTCTAACAATGCACGATATTCATCGTTAGCATAAACCGTTACTTCTGCTTCTAAACCACCACCGATCACTTTATCGTTACGGGCGATTTCTAATACACGGTTCACTTCAGAACGAACTTTAATCAGTTGTTGCCAGTAAGCATCGTCTAATTTTTCATTCTCTCCTAAACCAAATAAGCCTTCGTAGAATTCTTCAGTAAAGACAAATTCAGCACGTGGCGTCGCAGTTTGTGGCAAGTAGCCCCAAATTTCATCCGCCGTGAATGACAGGATTGGTGCCATCCAACGAACCAATGCTTCCGCAATGTGCCATAACGCTGTTTGGCAGCTACGACGCGCAAGGCTGTCTGCTTTGGTGGTATATTGACGGTCTTTGATAATATCAAGGTAGAACGAGCCCATTTCCACAGAACAGAAACGCATTAAACGTTGAACCACAGTGTGGAATTGATAGTTATCGTACGCGTCTTTAATTTCTTTTTGTGCATCTAACGCACAAGCTACCGCCCAACGATCTAAGCTAATCATTTCTTCCGGTTTAACGGCATCACGTTGCGGATCAAAACCGTTTAAGTTCGCTAATAAGAAACGTGCGGTGTTACGAATACGACGATAGCTATCCGCGGCACGTTTTAAAATTTCATCAGAAACGGTCATTTCACCGGTATAGTCGGTAGATGCAACCCATAAACGTAAAATGTCACCACCGAATTTATCCATGACTTCTTGTGGGGTCACGATGTTACCGATAGATTTTGACATCTTACGGCCTTGACCATCCACGGTGAAACCATGGGTTAATACTTGTTTATATGGCGCTTTGCTGTCTGTTGCCGTAGAAAGCATTAAAGAAGACATAAACCAACCACGGTGTTGGTCAGAACCTTCTAAATACATATCGATATCTTGACCGTTAAATTCCGGACGATTCGCGACAACAGAAGAATAGGTTGATCCTGAGTCAAACCATACGTCAAGGGTATCAGGCACTTTGCGATAGCTTTCTGCGTCAGCCCCTAATAATTCTTTTTCGTCTAAATCCCACCATGCTTGAATACCGGCTTTCTCTACACGTTTCGCTACTTCTTCAAGTAACTCTAAGGTATGAGGATGAAGCTCTTCGGTTTCTTTGTGCACGAATAAGGTCATCGGTACGCCCCAAGTACGTTGACGAGAAATACACCAGTCTGGGCGGTTTTCAACCATTTTCTCAATACGTGCTTGACCCCAATCTGGAATCCAACGTACACCTTTGATTTCACCTAAGGCTTGTTGGCGTAAACCTTGTGTTTCCATACCGATAAACCATTGTGGGGTTGCACGGAAAATAATCGGGGTTTTGTGACGCCAGCAGTGTGGGTAACTGTGTTTGATTTTCTCAACTTTTAATAAGTTGCCCACTTCTTGTAATTTTTCAACAACCAATGGATTGGCTTCAAATACACCTTTGCCTGCGAAGAATTCAGTCGTTGAAATAAATTTACCGTCATTCGATACAAGACCCGCCATTGGTAAATTATATTTTTGTCCTACAATAAAGTCGTCTAAACCGTGGTCTGGTGCGGTGTGAACTAAACCTGTACCGCCATCAGTGGTCACGTGATCACCTAAAATTACTGGTACAGTGAAATCATAGAACGGATGGTTAAAGCGTACTAACTCAAGCGCTTGACCTTTTACTGAACCTAACACTTCAACTTGTTCTACGCCCACAGCTTTCGCAACAGACTCAACTAATTCAGCAGCTAAAATCACACGCTCATCGCCAAGTTGTACTAAGTTGTATTCTAAGTCTGCATTTACTGCAATCGCACGGTTAGATGGCATAGTCCAAGGTGTAGTGGTCCAAATCACCGCAGATAATTTGCCATGACCTTTGCCTACTGCGTTAAATTTCTCTTCAATTTCGACTACATTTACTGCAGGGAAGCGCACATAGATAGACGGAGAAACTTTGTCTTCGTATTCCACTTCTGCTTCTGCTAAAGAAGAGCCACAATCCAAACACCAGTGCACTGGTTTTGAACCTTTGTATAAGTGACCATTCGCAATCACTTTACCGAGTGTACGGATGATGTTTGCTTCAGTGTTGAAGTTCATCGTTAAATAAGGATTATCCCAATCGCCTAACACGCCTAAACGGATAAAATCTTTTTTCTGACCTTCTACTTGTTCTGCAGCGTATTCACGGCATTTTTGGCGGAATTCAGCTGCGGTCACTTTCTCGTTTGGTTTACCCACCAAACCTTCTACTTTTAATTCAATTGGCAAACCGTGACAGTCCCAACCCGGGATATAAGGCGAATCAAAACCTAACGCCGTTTTAGATTTAATAATAATATCTTTCAGAATTTTATTAACGGCGTGACCGATATGGATGTTACCGTTCGCATATGGAGGGCCATCATGCAAAATAAAGGATTTTTTACCTTTCGTCGCTTGGCGGATTTTTTGATACAACTGTTTGTCATACCAATTTTTTAACATTACAGGTTCGCGTTTGGCTAAATCGCCACGCATTGGGAAACCTGTTTCAGGTAAATTTAACGTGTTTTTGTAATCAACTGTCATGTTATTTTCCAATTTTATATTTCAATATAATTCTATTTTGCAAAAAATGCTTTCGCTGTTTTTACGTCTTGTTCAATTTGAGCTTTTAACACTTCAAAAGACGGAAACTTTATCTCATCTCGAATCTTATGGCAGAATTCTACTTCGACCATTTGTCCATAAATATTCTCAGAAAAATCAAATAAATGGACTTCTAATAATTGTATCGTACCGTTAATGGTTGGGCGTTTTCCCATGTTGGCGACGCCGTCAAAAATCTCGTCTGATTTCAACCGCACTTTCACGGCATAAACCCCTTTTACGGGATTCACTTGGCGATGTAAGCGAACATTCGCGGTAGGAAAACCAATGGTTCGGCCTAATTTATTGCCGTGGATCACGCGTCCAAAAATACGATAAGGCTTACCGAGCAAATTTTCCGCATGCTGTAAATCATCTTTAGCCAACGCTTCACGAATAGCGGTGCTACTGATACGTAACTCATCTAAACAGAAGGTGCGACTGTCTTCTACTTCAAAACCAAACTGCTTTCCGGCTTGTTGCAACATCGCAAAATTGCCTAAACGTTTCGCACCAAATTTGAAATCATCACCAATGCTGAGAAACTTCACATTTAATTTGCGTACAAGCCAATCTTTAATAAATTGTTCTGCTGGAAGATCAGCAAAAGTGCGGTCAAATTTCGCGACGATCACCACATCCACACCCGCCTGAGCCAAATAATGCAATTTATCTCTTAATCGCATTAAACGCGCAGGGGCTTTGTCGCCCATAAAATATTCACGCGGTTGTGGTTCGAAAAGCATCACCGCCATGGGTAAATTCAGCGCATTCGCTTTCTGACGAAGATGACGCAAAATCGCCTGATGCCCCAAATGCACTCCATCAAAATTGCCAATGGTTAATGCGCACCCTGACAAATATGGCTGTGAATTATGAAGCCCACGAATTAATTGCATTACATCTTATCCAAAAAACGAAAAATAATCGGTGCATTATAGCGGTAACTTAATGTTTTGTCAGTAAATGGTGTTTACGAACACCCAAGAGCACCAATACGCCTAAATAAACGACCGCAGCCAGCCCAATTAACCAAACCAACCAATATATACGCATTAAAAATGTCATGGCAGCCCATTCTTGAATCGACGGGCAGTTATACCAAACCAAACCGCCCATGGCTAAGGCTGCACCTAAAACGTTCAGAAAAAAGACCGCACTTTTACGTGAAAAATGGTATACATCCTCTTTAGCTAAACCACGATAAAGCAAATAAGCATTTAAGGTTGCTGACATGGCAGAAGCAATCGCTAACCCCACATAACTAAATGGAATCGCCAATACGTTAAAGCCCATATTACTCACCATGGCGATGATCCCGATTTTCACGGGCGTTTTAGTGTCTTGCCGTGCGTAATAGCCATTAGCCAAGATCTTAATCAGCATAAAGCTAAGCAAACCGGCATTGAATGCCCATAAAGAATAAGAGGCGGCATGCACATCTGTTAAGGTAAAACTGCCACGCATAAACAATACCAGTAACATTGGTTGGGCTAACACGGCAATACCAATCGCAGCCGGCACGCCGAGTAATAAAATCATTCGTACGCCCCAGTCCATTGTGTTGCGAAAATCAACCGCACTTTGGGAAGAATTATCTTCTCGATTCACATGATGGCGAGCAAGCGTCGGTAAAATCACAGTGGAAATCGCAATACCAAATAGCCCAAGCGGAAACTCTAATAGACGATCAGAATAATAAAGCCAACTAATAGATCCCGTCATTAAGAAACTGGCAATGACCGTATCAAGCAACAAGTTGATTTGACTTACGGAAACTCCAAACAAGGCAGGAATCATTAATCGACGGATTTTCGCTACTCCTTCATCATGCCATGCCCATTTTGGTTTTACGAGCAAGCCTGCTTTCTTCAAGAAAGGGATTTGAAATAAAAATTGTAATAAACCGCCTAAGAAGATCCCGATAGCGAGAGCAAGATCAGGATTGTCTAATCTTGGTGCAAGGAAAAGTGCGGTTGCAATCATGGCAATATTTAACAAAACAGGCGAAAACGACATCACACCAAATTTGCCTATCGTATTTAAAATCGCGCCTGAAAGTGCCACAAAGGTGACAAACCATAAATAAGGAAAAGTAATTTTTAAGAGTAAAGAGGCTTGTTCAAATTTGTGTGCATCGGGTCCGTCATTTAGCCAATCGGTAAACCAGCCCATCCCGAAGATCGCCGCCACAACAGGTGATCCCACCATAGCAAGCAAGGTGACAATACTGACTAAACCGCCTAGCGTACCCGACACTTTCCCGATAAATTCTCGCGTTTTAGAAAGATCGCCCGATTTTTGATATTCGGCTAACACAGGGACAAAAGCCTGAGAAAATGCCCCTTCCGCAAATAAACGACGTAAAAAGTTTGGGATACGGTTAGCGAATAGAAACACGTCCGCCGCTGCACCAGCACCGATTAAATGGGCGATCACCACATCGCGGACTAAACCTAACACACGGGACACTAATGTCATCCCACTCACGATAATGCCGGATTTTAAAAGTCGTTTACTCAAAATAGGGGTCTCTTCAAAAAAATTTGCCTTAATTGTATAGAATTTTTGTTTTTACGCTATATTCCAACGAAAAAAACTGATAAAATCCTGCCCACATCGTTTGTGTGAGCCAATAGAAAGCGCTTTTTTTAAATAACGATGCTTACTTTCGGTTGTGTCTCACCGAAATCAACACAAATTATTCATTGACAAAAGTATAAAAAATCGGCATATTCTACGCCCTTATTTTGTCATAATCATCTAACAGAAATTTTAGGAGTTTGACCTTGGCTAATATCAAGTCAGCAAAAAAACGCGCGGTTCAATCTGAAAAACGCCGCCAACACAACGCAAGCCAACGCTCTATGATGCGTACTTACATCAAAAAAGTATATGCTCAAGTAGCAGCAGGTGAAAAAGCAGCAGCTGAAGCAGCATTCGTTGAAATGCAAAAAGTTGTTGACCGTATGGCTTCTAAAGGCTTAATCCACGCTAACAAAGCAGCAAACCACAAAGCTAAATTAGCTGCTCAAATCAAAAAATTAGCGTAATTAAAGCATTAAAACAGCTTAAAAATAAAACCGCACTTTGGTGCGGTTTTTGTTTGCCGTAAACCGTCCTGCCACAAACGTCTGATAACAAGCTTGCATTCCCCCCCTTAACCTGTAAACTACCCCACAACTTAAAAATTAATCATAAAATAAACAATAAATGACCAAAAAATCTTTTAAAAAAACAGATCCGAATTATCAAAAAGAATTAGCCAAATATGGTAATCCGATCCCAAGCAGAGACTACATTCTGCAAATTATTCGTGAAAATAATGCCCCGATGAGTCGGGAAGAAATTCTGACCGCACTTTCAATTAAAAGTGACGAACAACAAGAAGCCATGCGCCGCCGCTTGCGTGCCATGGAAAATGATGGACAGTTAGTTTTCACTAAACGTAAACGCTATGCCTTGCCTGAAAAATTAGATTTATTCAAAGGCATGGTCATCGGCCATCGCGAAGGCTATGGCTTTTTACAAGTCGAAGGTAAAAAAGAGGATCTCTTTATTCCTAATCACCAAATGCAACGTGTAATGCATGGTGATTTTGTATTAGCCCAACCTGCAGGCTTAGATCGCCGTGGTCGTCGCGAAGTCCGTATTGTTCGCGTACTTGAAAGTCGGAAAAAACAAATTGTCGGCCGTTTCTTCTTAGAAAATGGCTTTAGCTATGTGGTGCCTGATGACAGCCGTATCGGACGAGATATTTTAGTCCCTAATGAACACCGCAATGGGGCTCGAATGGGGCAAGTTGTCGTGGTTGAATTGCAAGAACGATCTGCCTCCTTCACTCAACCTGTTGGTATTATTACCGAAATTCTGGGTGACAATATGGCAAAAGGGATGGAAGTGGAGATTGCTCTTCGTAATCATGACATTCCTCACCAATTCCCAAGTGCGGTCGAAAAATACGTTAAAAAATTCACGGAAGAAGTGCCTGAAGAAGCAAAAAAAGGCCGTGTGGATTTACGCGATCTACCACTGGTTACAATTGATGGCGAAGATGCGCGCGATTTTGATGATGCCGTATATTGCGAAAAAAGCGGTAAAGGCTGGAAGCTTTGGGTGGCAATTGCCGATGTCAGCTATTATGTGCGTTTACGTTCTGCATTGGACACAGAAGCTTATAACCGAGGTAACTCCGTTTACTTCCCTAATCGTGTTGTGCCAATGTTGCCGGAGATTTTATCCAACGGATTATGTTCACTGAATCCACAAGTTGATCGCTTGTGTATGGTGTGTGAAATGCACATTTCTGCCAAAGGTAAACTCACGGACTATCGTTTTTATGAAGCGGTAATGAATTCTCATGCACGTTTAACCTATACGAAAGTCGCGGCAATTTTAGACGGCGATGATGAGCTCCGCACGCGCTATCAAGGGCTAGTACCACATTTAGAAGAATTGCATCATCTCTATCAAGCGTTACTCAATGCACGCAAACAACGTGGTGCCATCGATTTTGAAACCATCGAAACCAAATTTATTTTCAATGCCATGGGACGAATTGATCGCATTGAACCTGTTGTTCGAAATGATGCGCACAAAATCATTGAAGAATGCATGATTCTTGCAAATATTGCAGCAGCAAACTTTATGGAAAAGCATAAAGAACCTGCACTCTATCGTATTCATGCCACACCGAGTGAAGAAAAACTGACGTCTTTCCGTGCATTTTTAAGTGAATGCGGTTTAAGCCTTGAAGGCGGCATGAAACCGACCACAAAAGATTATGCGAAATTGTTAGAGCAAGTGAAAGATCGCCCAGATCACGAACTCATTCAAACCATGTTGCTCCGTTCATTAAGCCAAGCGGTTTATCATGCGGATAATATCGGTCACTTTGGTTTGGCGTTAGAGGAATATGCACACTTTACTTCCCCGATTCGTCGTTATCCAGATTTAACTCTTCACCGTGGGATTAAGTATTTATTAGCAAAAGAAAAAGGTGCTAAACGTAAAACGACAGATACTGGCGGCTATCATTATTCTTTTGATGAAATGGATTTATTAGGCGATCACTGCTCGATGACAGAACGCCGTGCCGATGATGCCACTCGCGAAGTAGCAGATTGGCTGAAATGTGAATATATGCAAGATCACGTGGGCGCTGAATTTAGCGGAGTGATCTCATCTGTAACGGGCTTTGGCTTATTCGTTCGTTTAGATGATTTATTCATTGACGGCTTAGTCCATATTTCCACTTTAGATAACGACTACTATCAATTTGATGCCGCTAAACAACGTTTAATCGGTGAAAATAGTGGTATGATCTACCGCCTTGGCGATAAAGTAAAAATTCGCGTGGTCGCCGTTCATTTAGAACAAAAAATGGTGGATTTCAGTTTAGTCGAAAGTGCGAGAAAACCACGTCGTGTGGGAAAAACAGCGAAACAAAAAGCGGAAAAAGTATTTAAGGAACTGCCACCTAAAGCGTCAAAAAAACGTAAAAGTGCGGTTAAAAATAAAGATGTTTCTAAGAAACCGACGAGAAAACGGAAGAAATAATAAACAAGAGAGCCCTATGTCAGAAAATATCTATGGTATCCATGCTGTAAACAGCATTTTAGCAAATAGCCCTGAGCGTTTAATTGAAGTATTTGTGCTGAAAGGCCGTGAAGATAAACGCCTACAACCCTTACTCAATGAGCTCTATGCTTTAGGCATTGCGGTGCAATTTGTAAACCGTCAAACATTAGATAAAAAATCCAACGGTGAAGTACATCAAGGTGTGATTGCGCGTGTGCAAGAAGCGAAAGAGCTGAATGAACATGATTTGGATAAACTTCTTACTCGTAAACAAAATCCACTTTTATTGGTGCTTGATGGCGTGACAGATCCTCATAACCTGGGTGCCTGTTTACGTACTGCAGATGCTGCCGGCGTGAGCGCTGTTATTGTGCCAAAAGATAAATCCGCTCAACTCACGTCTATTGTACGTAAAGTGGCTTGCGGTGCTGCGGAGACTGTGCCATTAATTCGTGTTACTAACTTAGCGCGTACTTTGCGAGATCTACAACAAAATCATAATATTTGGGTAGTAGGTACGGCCGGCGAAGCAACAGAAACCATTTATCAGAGCAAACTTACGGGTTCTCTTGCCTTAGTGATGGGGGCCGAAGGTGAAGGCATGCGCCGTCTTACTCGTGAGCATTGCGATCAACTCATTAGTATTCCAATGGCGGGCTCAGTGTCATCCCTGAATGTTTCCGTTGCAACAGGTGTATGTTTATTTGAAATTGTGAGACAACGTCTTGCAGCCTAAAAATGCGTGAAAAAACGACCGCACTTGATATAAAAAATGCCGATAAATCATTATCGGCATTTTTATTATTTTGAAATGGTTTTCCCGAATATCATGGAAAGCACTAAAGTACATAATGAGGGCACAAGCCACGCAAGCCCTTGTGAATAGAGCGGGAAATGAGTCATGATTTGATGTAACCCTTCCGGCAACATATCCAAGTTTTTCAGGCTATCAATCAAACTAAAACAAACCGTTACTAAAATGGTCACGTAATAGCTCAATCGAATAGAAGGCAATTTATTACGCACAAGCTGTAAAACCACTAACATGATCGCCATTGGGTAAATCAACAACAAGGCTGGAATCGTCACTCGGAGTAATTTTGTTAAGCCATATTGTGAAATAATTGTCGTCATGGCAGTGAAGAAGACAATCCAAAATGGATAAGAAAAACGCGTCGAAAACTTGGAGAAGTAATCACCACACGCACTGGTTACGCCCACTAATGTGGTTAGACTTGCTAAAGTAATAATACCCGCCATAATCCAGGTTCCCGCCGTGCCAAATAAACTGTTCACATAACGAGAGAAGATTTGGCCGCCATTTGTTGCACCTTGTGCCACCGCATCAGAAGTCGCGCCTAAGTAGAATAAAGAAAAATATAAGCAACCTAATAAGACGACTGATACCAAACCCGCTGAAATCGTATATTGAACAATCTTTTGTGGATTGGTCACATTTTTTGCAGACAACGCCCGTGCAACAATGCCACCAAAGGCAATCGCAGCCAGTACATCCATTGTTTGATAACCACTAATTAATCCTGTGGTTAATGCTGAATTCTCGGCATAAGCCTGCGACGGGGCAACAATGTCAGAAAGAGGTGAAACAAAAACCGTGATCCCAACAACGAGCAATAATACCAACAATGCTGGCGTCATCACTTCACCCACCGTTGAAATAATGGTACTTGGGCGAATCATGAATCCCATCGCGATAATATTAAAGATCACAGAGAAAATAAGACGTGTTGTCGCACTATCTTCAACGAGCCCCAATGGTAACCATGCCATTTCATAAGCGACATTAGTAATTCGAGGCATTGCAAAGGTTGAACCGATGACTAAATAAAGAATGGTTAAAAAGGCTACGCCTGCCCACTTGGGTAAGTCCTTAGTCAGTTCTTCACCACGTCCTAATACTGACACAACAACTAATGTAATAAATGGCATGAGTACGCCTGTTATCACAAATCCTAGCGAAGCGGTTGCCCAATGGTTACCTGCGGAGTAACCTTCCATCGGTGGAAAAATAATATTTCCTGCGCCTAAAAATAAAGCAAAAATCATCATGCCTAATACGATGATGTCTTTTTTTGAAAACATAAGTATTCTCGAATAAATAAATTTTAAGAATTTTACTATTAAATTGTTTTTTATTCCAAAAAGGAAAATAAATTTTGTGAAATAGATCACGAAATCTATCATATTCCGATTAAATCACACATTATCCACCGCCTCTTTCCCCAAAATCAGTAAATTTGTGATAATATCCAAGCTTTATTATTTTTATTACTTTTTTTAGGAGAGAATGAATGAATAAACTGAGTTTGATTCAACAAATTCAGCGTTTTTTCAAATTGGAATCAGCTGGCGGAATTTTATTACTTTTTTCAGCGGTAGTTGCAATGCTATTAGCCAATTCACCGCTTAATCAAACCTATAATGACTTTTTAAACTTACCAGTCAGCATTCAAGTAGGTACTTTTTCTATCGATAAAACCTTAATTCACTGGATCAACGATGGTTTTATGGCGGTATTCTTTGTTTTAGTGGGAATGGAAGTCAAAAGAGAATTATTTGAGGGATCCCTTTCAAGCTATCAACAAGCGATTTTCCCTGCTATTGCAGCGGTGGGGGGAATGATCATTCCAGCATTAGTTTACGTTTTTATCGCCCAACACGATCCCGCTTTAGCCGATGGCTGGGCTATCCCAATGGCAACAGACATTGCCTTTGCTCTTGGTATCA
Source organism: Haemophilus sp. HMSC066D02 (assembly GCF_001810545.1). Lineage (NCBI taxonomy): Bacteria > Pseudomonadati > Pseudomonadota > Gammaproteobacteria > Pasteurellales > Pasteurellaceae > Haemophilus > Haemophilus sp. HMSC066D02. The sequence continues at coordinate 344,765 of NZ_KV801805.1, forward strand.
TGGCGTTATTAAGTAAACAAGTGCCACTCCCACTAAAAATCTTTTTACTTGCTTTAGCCATCATTGATGACTTAGGTGCCATCGTTGTTATTGCACTGTTTTTCTCACACGGATTGAGTGTACAAGCTCTCATCTTTGCTGCAGTTGCTATTGTTGCACTTATCGCATTAAATCGCTTTAAAGTGACCGCACTTTGTGCCTATATGCTGGTGGGAACAATCTTATGGGCTTCGGTATTAAAATCAGGCGTACATGCCACTCTTGCAGGGGTTATCATCGGATTTTGTATTCCATTGAAAGGCAAAAATGGCGAAACTCCATTACATGACTTTGAACACATTCTTGCCCCTTGGTCATCTTTTGTTATCCTACCATTATTTGCATTTGCCAATGCGGGGGTAAGCTTTGATGGCATAGATCTCAGCATGCTAACATCACCATTATTGCTCGCGATTTCTCTTGGCTTAATTATCGGAAAACCACTCGGCGTATTTGGTTTCAGTTATCTTTCCGTTAAACTTGGCATTGCAAAACTTCCACAAGGCATTAACTTTAAACAAATTTTTGCCGTGGCAATTTTGTGTGGTATCGGTTTCACCATGTCGATGTTCTTAGCAAGCCTTGCCTTCAATGCTGATGCAGGTGAAAGCATTAACGCGCTTTCTCGATTAGGGATCTTATTAGGCTCCACTGTTTCTGCGATTGTGGGGTATATGGCGTTAAAAGCGACTACCGCGAAAAATAAAGGGTAATCAAAACGATGGAAAAACTAACCTGTTATGTGATTTATGCTTCTGAAAAAATAGAGACACTGAGTCATTTTTTACAATGCGCCTATGACTCTCATGTTGTTCCTATTTCTGCAGTAACTAAAGAACAGGTTAGCTTACTGGGTAATTCTTCAGCCTTATTTAATTTAAAGAAAGCAGAAGAACTACTTGATCGGACTCCCAATAACAAAGAAATTGCCCACACGCTATCTCATATTCACTGCTGGAAGACGATTGCTGAAAATGAACAGTTACAAGATAATGATTTTGTTTTAATTGCTGAAAGTGAAATACAACCTGTTGAAAACTTCATTCAGCATGCTATCAATTATGCTAATAAATACTCTTCTTACGGAATTATCAAATTACAGCGCGATGGTGAAACTCCTGCTTGTGAACGCCTATACCAAGCTAGTGATGAGCCGGATGCATTAATCTATGGTGATACAAATCAGTACAACTATGGTTGTTCGCTTTATCTCATCCGAAAAGATGTCGCAAAAAAATTAACCGTACTTTTAAGTGAAACAAAACCCTACTGGCTTGCAGATCAATTTACTGCATTCCATGAACCTCAAAATATTGCTCAAGCACGTTATCTATTGGGGAAAAATCCAAGACAAAAACAACAAGATAAAGTTGAAAATCCACTATTTAGTATCATTGTACCAATCTATAATGTTGAACGTTACCTCGAACAATGTATTGAATCTGTCTTAGCGCAAGATTATCAAAATTATGAATTTATTTTAGTTGATGATGGTTCACCAGATAATTCTATCGACATTTGCGCCAAATATGCTAAACAATATTCTAATATTGTTTTTATCCATAAAATTAACGGTGGAGTATCCGACGCAAGAAATGCAGGCATTCAAATTGCTCGAGGAGAGTATTTAATGTTTTTAGATAGTGATGATTATTGGGAAGGAACAACTGTTCTCTCTGATTTACAAAAGATAATTACTGAAAATAATCCCGATATTATCTTCAATTATATGAGTAGTATCTATCCTGACAAAATTGTAAACCATTACATCAACCGAGATAAGCTAATAGGTTCTTTTAGGGAAGACTTTCAAGGTCTTTATCAAGATGGAATTTATCTTGGGTTCCCCTTTACAAAAACAATAAAAAGAGAATTAATTTTAACAAACCACCTCTTTTTTATAAAAGGGCGATCTTTTGAAGATGTTGCATGGAGTTTTTTTCTTACTAAATATATTAGTAGTTATGCGATTTATAAAAACTGCTTTTATATGTATAGAAGAGAAAGAAAAGGTTCAATTAGTTCTGTTGCGACCTCTAAAAATCAAGTAAGTCTATTTCAAAATCTATCTGATGTAATAACTGAAATAGAAAATATGAAACTCAACAATGAGTTGTCACCTGGATTTAAAAAATATGTAGATGATATTTATGGGTATGTAATGACATGCTATGAACTGCTGCCAGAGAATGAAAAAGTAGATTTTCTTAATTTGAAAGAAAAATACGAAAAAGAATTTAATGCTTTGTGGTAAATATTATAGATAAACACACTATTAATACTAATTAAAATTTATAAGTTGAATAAAAAATCCCTTAGTGCTCACTGAGGGATTTTTACAAGTCTTATTCAGAAAACAACCGCTTGATCTCTTTCTCATACAAATAAATATTCACAGGATTAGTTGGTAATTGCGAATCTAGATATTCATTTGCTCTTTTCACATATTCTTCATGATGCTTATCATGGTTATCAATCACATCAAGTAATACTTTTGCACCTTCAAATGCATCGAACTGATCGTAATAATACCCTACACCTTTCGGAATTAGTTTTGAATTATGAATAAATGGATAACCACCATACAATGCATCATTATAAGCATAATTTAAGCCATTTTCCCATTGATGACTAAGCACAATATCCACATAACGGGTCAGAAAATCTGGCATTTGGTAACGCCCTTCTACCGTCATTACTCCATTTTTGACAAGATTAGTTCGTCCTATGAAATTGAAAAAGGTTGGATTATCTTTTTTATCGTAGGTGTTGCACATATAGACATTTTTAATTTTCTCAGGAGCTTCACGATAGGCTTGTTCAGCAATTAACACTGGCGTAAAGCAAGTTTTCACTACGTTAATATTGGCTTCAAAAGAGGCTATACGTTTAGCTTTTTTCTCAGCATCTGGTTTATAACCAAAAGTAAGATTATGCTTCTCTTTAATTCGCTTAATCACCTGATCACAGAATACCGGCGACCAAATTGCAGGCACCACATAAGCAGGACAACGATACATAATGGAAAAATAAGATTTACAGGTATTCTCATGCTGTGGAATCATCCATACAGAATCAAATAACGTACCGTTAAACACTCTTCCTGCTTTCTTATCAAAAAGGAAATTTTCCATATCCATAATAAAGTCATTACCCATTTTATAGCAAACAACTTTACCACCATGTTGATGCATTCGAGTAACTTGATTAGGTTCAATCACCAATGTTCCCTCAATCAATACGTCTAATTGATCAATTACATCCTCAATATAAGCGTATTTCAAATTTAATCCATCAAGCATAAACCCTTCTGGAGGTGTAGTGCGTTTTTCTGGTCCCCATGAAACCAAAATAACATCTTCTACAATCGATGAATGTTGCAATAAATGATAAAGGTGAATAACATTTTGATTCGCACCATTTGCCCAAATATCTGTGACTTTTGCTTCTAAATTAAAGGTGATCCCAATTTTATATTTACGCATAATTCTCTTCCTTTTTATTATTTAAATCATCTGAAAGTGCGGTCAAAAATAAACGTATTTTCAAATGATTTAAATAATAAAAATCACTCGGATATTCCTACCCGAGTGATTTATCTTAATTAGTTGATTATTACCATTGGTAACCTACACCGGCACCAACATTGTAATCACCTTGTGTAGTTGCTGCACCACTCACTTTGAAGATAACTTTATTGTTATCGCTCGCACGTGAGTAACCTACTGCAACTGCACTTTCACCTTTGTAGTTACCTACACCAAGGCCAACCATTGAACCACCTGGTTTAGTCACTTGTGGAATATTCGCTGCAGCAGTTGCTCCTGCGATACCACCACGAAGTTTCTTATCAGTTTTCTTCATTTCGCTACGAACTGCACCAACAGAACGATCAACATATTGTTTGTTTGCCGCATCCGTACCACGAACTGGATCTGCCACATTGGTGATTCGACGTTCATTACCAACTGAACCCACTGAAACAGTATTCGCTTCATTTGCTACAGAGCCTTGACCTAATGCCACAGAATTGTTTGCGGTGGCTTTCGCACCTTGACCGATAGCCGTTGCATTATTAGCTGAAGCATTAGCCCCCTGACCAATTGCAGTTGCATTCTTACCATTTGCGTTAGCATTTGTACCAAACGAAGAGCTATTATCACCTTTCGCTTTCGCACCTGAACCTACTGCAGTCGCATTGTTGCCATCGACTTCAGATTCAACGTTGTTTACTTTGCCGTTTTCATCTGTTGATTTCACAACACGTTTAATTGATGCTGATTCCTCTTTTGCTACTGTCGCAGAGCTTTCTGCCGCTGAAGCGGATGAGCTTGCTGCGGTTGCTGAGCTATCTGCCGCTG
>NZ_KV801805.1:349264-349750 GCF_001810545.1 Haemophilus sp. HMSC066D02
CGGTTGCTGAGCTATCTGCCGCTGAAGCTGAAGAACTTGCTGCTGTCGCTGAGCTGTTTGCTGCTGAAGCTGAAGAGCTTGCTGCGGTTGCTGAGCTATCTGCTGCTGAAGCGGATGAGCTTGCAGCGGTTGCTGAGCTATCTGCTGCTGATGCAGAAGAGCTTGCTGCAGTCGCTGAAGAATCTGCCGCTGAAGCTGAAGAGCTTGCTGCAGTTGCTGAAGAATCTGCCGCTGATGCAGAAGAGCTTGCTGCAGTCGCTGAAGAATCGGCTGCTGAAGCTGAAGAGCTTGCTGCAGTCGCTGAAGAATCTGCCGCTGATGCTGATGAGCTTGCTGCAGTCGCTGAGCTGTCTGCTGCTGATGCTGAAGAGCTTGCTGCGGTTGCAGAGCTATCTGCTGCTGAAGCTGAAGAGCTTGCGGCTTTCGCTGAAGAATCTGCCGCAGATGCTGATGAGCTTGCTGCGGTTGCAGAAGAATCTGCCGCTG
>NZ_KV801805.1:349850-350114 GCF_001810545.1 Haemophilus sp. HMSC066D02
CTGCGGTTGCTGAGCTATCTGCTGCTGAAGCTGATGAGCTTGCAACTGTCGCTGAGCTATCTGCTGCTGAAGCAGAAGAGCTTGCTGCTGTTGCTGAGCTATCTGCCGCTGAAGCGGATGAACTTGCTGCAGTTGCTGAAGAATCTGCCGCTGATGCAGAAGAGCTTGCTGCAATCGCTGAAGAATCTGCTGCTGATGCAGAAGAGCTTGCTGCTGTTGCTGAGCTATCAGCTGCTGATGCAGAAGAGCTTGCTGCAGTCGCTG
>NZ_KV801805.1:350214-443535 GCF_001810545.1 Haemophilus sp. HMSC066D02
CTGCTGCTGAAGCTGAAGAGCTTGCTGCGGTTGCAGATGATTGTGCAGAAGATGCACTATTTGATGCGGCTGTAGCAGAGCTTACAGCTGCAGATGCCGCACTTTCAATTTTATCTAAATTGTTATTAACCACTTCCGCAGCTGATGTTGCCGCTGAAGCTGCTGCTTTCGCTGTTTCGTTTGTTTTATCTAATTGCGAGGTTACTGCATAAAGTTGTGAACCATTGATCGCTTCTGTTGAAGTTGCGGAAATATTTCCTGCTGCCACATTGATCAATTTACGCTCATCATCTGCAGCACCGACGCTTACGAAGCTACCGGCACCTACAACGGTTCCTTTGAAGCCACTATAGGTTAAATTACCCACAGTTGCTTCAGTTACATTTGCAATAGTATGAGAACCTGTTGTAGTTGAATGATTACCTAATACAACTGCTTCATCTAAACCAGCAGCGATATTTAAGTTATTACCCAATACGGTTGTACCGTTTGATGCAATAGTATTCCCGTGTCCAATAATCGTGTTATTTTTAACGCCATCTTTTACGTTATTTGCAACACCTACAGCAATGGTATTTTGAGTATTATTACCAACAAGGTTATATACCCCTAAAGCTGTACCATTATTCACGTTTTCGCCAACCCAAGTGCGAGCACCAACTGATGTACCATTTGTTGTGCTGTTATCCACACCAGCGTAATGACCTAATGCTGTGCCATCATTCGTATTTGGACGAACATAACTTCTTGAACCTACAACGGTTGCATTCACAGAATCTTTACCTGCAGCAGAGAATTGACCAACAACAGTCGCATTTTGGGCACCAGCTTGAACTTCTGAGTTAGAACCTAATAGAGTTGCATTAGTACTACCCGCTTTTATGCTTGAGTTTTTACCAATGACTGTTGCATTTGCTGCATCAGTATAAACAGCACTACCAGAACCAATTACAATTGCATCTTCAGATGCTGCTGAAGATTTATACCCCATCACAACGGCACCAGCTGCAGCTGTTGTTGTAGTGGCTTCTACACCTGCAGTAATAGAGTTTCTGCCTTGTGCCCCACCTGCTAAACCAACTTTATCATTATTAGTAGTTTTAGCAGCATCAGAAGACGCATCATTAGAACCATTATTTACATGGAAATAGTTAGTTGTATTTAATGCTTGATTTGCTGCATCTAATGCTGTATTAGCTGTTGTATTAGCTGCGTTAGCTGTTGTATTAGCCGCATTAGCAGTTGTGTTAGCCGCATTAGCAGTTGTATTAGCCGCATTAGCCGTTGTGTTAGCTGCATTAGCCGTTGTGTTAGCCGCATTAGCAGTTGTGTTAGCTACAGTTGCTGTGCTTAATGCATTGCTAATATTAGCTTTAGCTGTAGTAGAAAGATCGTAAACTACATCACCAGTGCTAGAAACAGTTGCAATAGTTTCTGTTCCATTTTTAAAATTAAGCTTACTATCATTGTTAATACGTGCTTTTGATAAACCATTTTCTGCAGCATTAAAGCCCACATTAGTCATTACTGCATAAAGTTGGCTACCATTAACAGCATCTGTAGAAGTGCTACTTAGGCGACCAGCACCCACGTTTTGGATTTGGCGTTGTTGTTGTTCTGTACCAACAGAAACTGCTCCAGAAAAACCTGTAGTGCCAGCAAAATCAACGGGTTTGCCATTAAATGTTGCTTTTTTAGCTGAGTCATCGAATTTATTTTCTTTAGCTTCAGATTGCGCACCTAATGCCACACCATACTCAACACCAGTCTTAGCAAGCATACCAATTGCTACTGCGCCAGTAGCTGTTACATTCGCTCTAGTACCTAAAGCGGTACCTGAAGCGCCACTTACAAATGCATTTGCCCCAAATGCAGAACCATAATTCGCGGCCTCAGTAACATTAGCCTCAGGACCAACAGCAACACTATATGCACCTACTGCTTTAGCACCCTGTGAAATCGAAGTAGAATTAAGTCCAGCAGCTTCAGCTTCAGCACCAATTGCTATCGCATTATCTTTACGAACAATTGCAGTATTACCGACAGCTACACCATTAGCTGCAGCATTAGCTAAACGTCCTACAGCAACAGATTGAGTTTGAGCATTTGAATTCGAACCAATAGCGACTGCATCTTGCCCATTAGCATAAACAGTATGACCAATTGCGATACCTTTAACCCCTCCAGTTGCTTTTGATGATGCCCCCACAACAACAGCACCAGGCCCATCCGTCCAACTTCCACTACCAATTGCTATCGCTTGACCAGCAGTTCGAGTCACTGTGCCTTCAGGAATTGCAGCATATGCAATACCCGTTACATCTAAAAGCAATAAAGATAATGCCGATAATTTAAAAATTTTGCCTAATGAGGACTTGCTCTCCCCGTGCGTGTCACAAGATGATTTCACTTGCCCTTTTGCTAATTCGGACGTTACTACCAACGACTGAGTAGTACGATTCCAAATCACTTTAAAAATCTTATTCATAAAAAAATAAAACTCCTTTGCATAAATTTAACTATTATAAAACGATGATCCTACCTCAAAACGCAAAAGCAGAAACCAATCCCCATTATCTAACACACGCTTAATAAAATCTAGGCATTTTCAATATAATTTTTGTAAAAGTATGTAAATAAATTATCTTAAAAAAACAAACACATATTTATTTTATTTTTATACTTATAAACTATAACAAAATCCCACTCTCTGCCTTGATAAAATTCATTACAAACTCTTATAAGTTCTAACATAAGGACGCAGCGGGTAAACTAATACGACGTTGAAAGGTAGCCTTTGAACTATGTACTTTATTACGCCAAAGTGCGGTCATTCTTGAAATAATTTTAATTCACGTTCATAATGAACGAATATTCATATTTTATAGGCTGAAGCCTTTTACTTCAGCATTTTCTCATAAGGCTCGCATTATGTCCGATCAACAAACAGATACACAAACGTCCTCAAATAATAAATCTCAACAACGTAAAAAAGGGCTTTCCATTTTTATTCTGTTGCTTCTTTTGATTGCAATCGGTTCTGCGGCTTATTGGTTTTTCTTTATTAAAGACTTTGAAGAAACCGAAGATGCCTATGTGAGCGGCAATCAGGTAATGGTCTCATCACAAGTCGCGGGAAATATTTCGAAAATTAATGTCGATAATATGGATCCCGTACAGACTGGTGATGTGTTATTAGAGCTGGATGATACCAATGCCAAATTAAGTTTTGAGCAAGCTAAAAGTAATTTAGCCAATGCCGTTCGCCAAGTTTCTCAACTGAATTACACGGTAAAACAATTGAAATCCGCCGTTCGTGCGAATGAAATTACCCTTGCTCAAGCACAAGGAAACTTGAACCGTCGTGTGCAATTAGTGAAAGATGGCGCGATTGATAAAGAATCTTTCCAACACGCCAAAGAAGCGGTTGAACTCGCCAAAGCAAACTTAACGACTTCACAAAACCAACTTGAGGCAAATCAAGCCTTATTGCTAGATGGCCCTTTAAGTGAACAGCCGCAAATTCAAAGTGCGGTCAGTAATTTGAAACAAGCATGGTTGAATTTAGAACGTACGAAAATCCGCAGTCCAATTAAAGGTTATGTGGCTCGTCGTAATGCGCAAGTAGGGCAAGCAGTTTCTGTTGGCGGGGCATTAATGGCGGTGGTGACTACTGATCAAATGTGGTTAGACGCTAACTTCAAAGAAACACAATTAACCCATATGCGAATTGGTCAACCGGTTAAAATTCACTTCGATCTCTACGGAAAAGATAAAACTTTTGATGGAAAAGTGGTGGGAATCGAAATGGGTACAGGCAGTGCATTCTCATTATTGCCTACTCAAAATGCGACCGGTAACTGGATCAAAGTGGTGCAACGTGTGCCAGTGCGTATTCAATTAGATCCGCAACAACTGGCTGAAAACCCATTACGCATTGGGCTTTCTGCCACCGTGAAAGTAAATATCAGTGATAGCCAAGGCGAAACCTTGCGTAATCAAGCACCATCTACAACGCTTTATTCCACCAATGTGCTACAATATGATGAAAGTGCGGTCAATAATTTGATCGAATCCATTATTCGCGACAATAGCTATTAGGTTTCACGATGTCGCAATCTCATTTTACGCCGGTACAAGGCGGTGCACTGGTTATTCTCACGTTAGCGCTCTCGCTTGCCACTTTTATGCAGGTATTGGATTCCACCATCGCTAACGTTGCCATTCCTACTATCGCAGGTGATTTAGGCGCATCGTCTAGCCAAGGGACATGGGTCATCACCTCGTTTGGTGTAGCCAATGCAATCTCAATTCCTATCACCGGTTGGCTGGCAAAACGTTTTGGTGAAGTGCGGTTATTTTTAATCTCAACCTTACTTTTCGTCCTTGCCTCTTGGCTTTGTGGCATTTCACACAGTTTGGAAATGTTGATTATTTGCCGTGTCATCCAAGGTGCAGTAGCCGGTCCAATCATTCCTCTTTCGCAAAGTTTATTACTCAATAACTATCCGCCTAAAAAACGAGGCATGGCGCTGGCTTTTTGGTCAATGACCGTGGTGGTCGCTCCTATTTTTGGGCCCATTTTAGGCGGCTGGATCAGCGATAACATTCATTGGGGTTGGATCTTTTTCATCAATGTTCCCATTGGATTGGCCGTCGTCTTAATGAGTTGGAAAATTCTAGGCGATAGAGAAAGCCAAATATCTCATCAACCTATTGATACCGTTGGGCTTGTTTTATTAGTTCTTGGCGTAGGCTGCTTGCAATTAATGCTGGATCAAGGAAGAGAGCAAGATTGGTTTAATTCAACGGAGATTATTGTTCTCACCGTGATTGCGGTTGTGTGTTTGATCGCGCTCACTATTTGGGAACTGACGGATGACAATCCCGTTGTAGATATTTCACTTTTCAAATCACGCAACTTTAGCGTAGGCTGCCTTTCAACTAGTCTCGCTTTTTTAGTGTATTTAGGATCGGTTGTACTTATCCCACTTCTACTCCAACAAGTTTATGGCTACACCGCGACTTGGGCAGGGCTCGCAGCCGCCCCAGTGGGATTATTCCCGATTTTACTTTCGCCAATCATCGGTAAATTAGGGCATAAAATTGATATGCGAATTTTAGTCACAATCAGCTTTATGGTTTATGCCCTGACCTTTTATTGGCGAGCTGTGACCTTTGAGCCTGACATGACCTTTGCCGATGTTGCCTTGCCACAATTTGTGCAAGGTTTAGCGGTTGCTTGCTTCTTTATGCCGCTGACCACAATTACGCTCTCAGGTTTACCTCCCGAAAAAATGGCTTCGGCATCGAGTTTATTTAATTTCCTTCGAACCCTTGCTGGTTCGGTAGGAACATCCCTCACAACATTTATGTGGTATAACCGTGAAGCTGTGCATCATACTCAACTCACGGAAGCGATTACTCCATATAATCCAATTTCCCAACAGTTCTTCCAGACGATGGCAAGTTTTGGTTTAAACGAACAACAAACAGCATCATATCTTGCCAGACAAATCACCGCTCAGGGCTTTATTATTGGCGCGAATGAGATTTTCTGGCTATCGGCAATTACTTTCCTAGCATTATTCATAATCGTCTGGTTTGCCAAACCGCCTTTTGGAAATCGCCATTAAAAAACCTCAAAAAAATAACCGCACTTTGATGATCTTCAAAAGTGCGGTTATTTTTTCTAGCCTTTTGTTAAGATGTCTTTTAGGAATCTCGCGGTGTGAGAACCTTTGACTTTGGCGACTTCTTCCGGTGTGCCTGTCGCGATGATTTGACCACCGCCACTGCCCCCTTCTGGACCAAGATCCACAATCCAGTCTGCGGTTTTGATCACATCTAAGTTGTGTTCGATCACCACGATAGTATTGCCTTGATCGCGCAAGCGGTGTAACACTTCGAGAAGTTGTTTAATATCAGCAAAATGCAAGCCGGTTGTCGGTTCATCCAAAATATAAAGGGTTTTACCAGTATCGCGTTTTGAAAGCTCTGTCGCTAACTTAACGCGTTGTGCCTCACCACCTGAAAGCGTGGTAGAAGACTGACCTAAACGAATATAAGACAAGCCTACATCCATTAGGGTTTGCAATTTACGCGCAATCATTGGGATCGCATCAAAAAACTCGCGGGCTTCTTCTACCGTCATATCTAATACTTGGTGAATAGTTTTACCTTTGTATCGGATTTCCAAGGTTTCACGGTTATAGCGTTTACCTTTACATTGATCACAAGGCACATACACATCCGGTAAGAAGTGCATTTCAACTTTAAGCACACCATCACCTTGGCACGCTTCACAACGTCCACCACGCACGTTAAAACTAAAACGTCCTGGGTTATAACCACGTGCGCGCGCTTCTGGCACGCCCGCAAATAATTCACGAATTGGGGTAAATAATCCCGTGTAAGTCGCTGGATTAGAACGAGGTGTACGACCAATTGGACTCTGGTTAATATCGATCACCTTGTCGAAATATTCTAAGCCTTCAATGGATTTATAAGGCGCAAAATCCGTTTTTTCCGCACGATTTAAGGCGTTTTGAGCCAATGGGAATAACGTATCATTAATTAGCGTTGATTTACCTGAACCTGATACCCCCGTGATACAAGTAAATAAGCCTACTGGAATCTCTAAATTTACGCCTTTCAGATTATTCCCTGTCGCACCTTTTAATTTTAGAAGTTTGCTTTTATCAAGTGCGGTTCGTTTTTTCGGAATTTCGATTTTTTCTTCACCCGATAAGAACTTACCCGTAATCGAATTTGGGTTCGCCATAATCTCTTTGGCTGTCCCCTGAGCAATCACTTGGCCACCGTGTACTCCTGCTCCAGGGCCAATATCAATAATATGATCGGCTTCTCGAATGGCATCTTCATCATGCTCTACTACGATCACGGTGTTGCCTAAATTACGTAGATGAATCAACGTATTTAACAGACGCTCATTATCGCGTTGGTGCAAACCGATAGAAGGCTCATCCAACACATACATGACACCCACTAAGCCCGCACCAATCTGACTCGCAAGACGAATACGTTGTGCTTCACCGCCCGAAAGAGTCTCGGCAGAACGAGAAAGGGAAAGATAATTCAAACCCACATTCACTAAGAATTCTAACCGCTCTCTGATCTCTTTCAGGATTTTTTCCGCAATTTGTGCTTTTTGACCGGTTAAGGTGAGCCCTTGGAAAAATTCAAGGCTTTCACCAATGCTTTTCTCTGAAATTTGAGGTAAGTTAATGTTACCGATATACACGTTTCGAGCTTCTGGACGAAGACGCGAGCCGCCACAATCTGCACAAGGTCGGTTACTGATATTTTTCGCCAATTCTTCGCGCACAGACATAGATTCCGTTTCTTTATAACGGCGCGCCATGTTATTCAAAATCCCTTCAAAAGGATGTTTGCGGATCACCACATCGCCACGGTCGTTCATGTATTGGAATTCAATTTCTTCCTTGCCTGAACCGTGCATCACAATATCTTTAATTTTTTGTGGCAAGTCTTCGTATGGCGTTTCAATATCAAATTTATAATGTTTCGCCAATGAGGTAAGCATTTGATAGTAATAGAAATTGCGACGATCCCAACCTTTCACCGCACCACCTGCGAGGGAAATGCTTTCATTTTGCACTACTCGGCTTTCATCGAAGAACTGCTGAACACCTAAGCCATCACAAGTCGGACACGCCCCAGCCGGGTTATTAAATGAGAATAAGCGAGGCTCTAATTCCGGTACAGAATAACCACAATGCGGACAAGCAAAATTCGCCGAGAAAACCAATTCTTCAGCGTTAGGATTATCCATATCTGCCACAACTGCTGTACCACCAGAAAGCTCTAAAGCCGTCTCAAAGGATTCAGCCAAACGTGTAGCTAAATCTGACCGCACTTTAAAGCGGTCCACTACCACTTCAATGGTATGTTTTTTCTGTAAAGCAAGTTCTGGCGGATCAGATAAATCACAGATTTCACCATCAATTCTTGCACGAATATAACCTTGTGCCGCTAAACTATCTAACAACTTAACATGCTCACCTTTACGGTTTTTCACCACAGGCGCAAGCAACATCATTTTGCTTTCTTCTGGCAGACTTAAAACTTTATCCACCATTTGGCTGATGGTTTGTGCCGTTAATGGCACATCATGATCAGGACAACGCGGCTCCCCTACGCGAGCAAACAGCAAACGCAGATAATCGTAAATTTCGGTGATCGTGCCCACGGTTGAACGCGGGTTATGAGAAGTGGATTTTTGCTCAATAGAAATCGCTGGCGACAAACCCTCAATCGAATCCACATCCGGCTTTTCCATCAAAGAAAGGAATTGACGCGCATAAGCAGAAAGCGATTCCACATAACGGCGCTGCCCTTCCGCATAAAGCGTATCAAATGCTAAAGAAGATTTGCCCGAACCAGACAAGCCTGTAATCACAATTAATTTATCGCGCGGAATAGTTAAATTGATGTTTTTGAGGTTGTGGGTTCTAGCCCCACGAATGTCGATAGTATCCATAGAAAAAGCGATTGCCTTAAGAAAATAAATTCAAAAATTGTGACCATTATCGCATATTTCAATATCTGTGCAAATATCCAGTTAATTTTTATGGATCTTTTGTTTCTTTTAAGGCAAAATAGCCAAAATTTTTCATCTTATTTCTAAAATATAGAGGATTCTATGGCAGGTATTAATAAAGTAATCATCGTGGGTAATTTAGGTAATGATCCTGAAATCCGCACGATGCCAAATGGCGAAGCGGTAGCAAATATCAGCGTGGCAACAAGTGAAAGCTGGACAGATAAAAACACAGGTGAACGTCGTGAAGTGACCGAATGGCACCGCATCGTGTTATATCGTCGTTTAGCGGAAATTGCGGGTCAATACTTACGCAAAGGTTCACAAGTTTATGTTGAAGGTCGTTTAAAAACCCGTAAATGGCAAGATAACAACGGCCAAGATCGTTACACCACTGAAATCCAAGGTGATAACTTACAAATGTTAGGTGGTCGTAATCAAGAGATGGGCGGTTATACACCTGCACAATCAGCACCACAACCAAGCTATCAATCTCGTCCAGCACAATCTGCGCCAGCGCCACAAGCTGAGCCACCAATGGACGCATTTGATGATAACATTCCATTCTGAGTTCTATATACTTGAATTTAGTAAAAAATAAATCATTAAAACCCAGAGAAACCATATATGACAAGGTTTCTCTTTTTTACGTTAATTATAGCCAGACGAAAGTCTGGCTATAATTAAATAACTCAAACCATTAGAGTAATGGTTTGAGTTGAGATTGTAGGTAGAGATATTATAAGGAATTTGAGTTATTGGAAGTAATTGATAATTTTGATAGGTAAGCTTATAGCTTATATATGTTTTGAAACTAAGCTAAAGAGATTTTGTTTCAACATACTCTCAGCTTCTGAAAGATTCATCCCCCACATATCTGCTAATATTGCAATGGTAATATTGGCATTCCAGGGGAATAAAGCTTGCGTTTTAAAATTCCCAAAAGGTCCATCAGTTTCAACTAATATTTTTTCTATTGGCATGATTTGGACCAACTCATAACCCTTTTTACTGCTTAACATTGCGGGTCCTACAGAAAAATAGCAGCCCATTTCAATCGCTCGTTTTAACTGTTGCTTTGTGCCTGAAAACCAATGAAGGATTGGCAAGTTATCATTTACTTGACTTAATTCATCTAGTACAGCATTTGCACTCATCCTAGAATGTATACTTAATATTTTTCCGCCAGATTTTGCTGAGCTTCTTAAAATATGGCGAAAGACCTTTAATTGTGTTTCCCAATGTATTTTAAACTCTTTTCCGCCATCCAAACCAATTTCACCCACATAGCGAGTTTGGTTTAATAATGCATCAAACAATTCCAATTCTTGCCAACGTTCATGAGCTAGTTGGGGATGCAATCCCAAGGCGGTACGAATACGAGGACAATCTTTTGCTAATGAACTTGTTCCATACCACGCTTTTGGTGTAGTTGTAACAGATAAGACATAAATATTTTCATCTTTACATCGTTTTGCAACGTATTGTGGATTAGTATATAAATCCAAATGGCAGTGCATATCCATCATAATATTTGGTTTCCTATTAAAAGTTGCTCCACTTCATCCAACCCAGTCATAAAAACATTTGCAAACTGACTTAATTGTTGAGTGGGTAGTGAGCCACTTTGTAAAACCCATTGATTGATGTTGCGATGATTTTTTTGACGAATAGCACTTATTAAAGCAAATAAATCATCTCTTCTGTCCCGATTTATTAAAATTTGCCGAATATCATTAAATTCATATTGGGCATCATTGGTAATACCAGCATAATGCAATGACGCTCTACGAATCAGGCATGGAACACAAACCCCGCATTGTTGATTTTTGCGTTTCCAATGGCTACACGAAACAGTATCAGGGATAATTTGCTGTAATAATGGTAAATTTTTGCATTCTGCTATCATTTGCCCTTTGGTTTTAAATTGATAAGGATTTCTTAAAGTGAAAGGAATATTGACCGCAGTGAACAATTTTTGTATTTCTTGGATAAAATAAGGGTGTGTGGTACGGGTACTCAAAGTACCTATTCTGAGAGGTGTCAAAGGTGCATTGATTGAAATTACCCCATTTTCAGGTACAAAAATATCAATCCCTTTTTGCACGACTTCCTGTAATGCATAAGCTGATACAACTGCAAATGCTAAGAAATTTAAACTTCTGGTTCTCATTGTGATTTCAGTAGTCCCACCATTATTTAAACGTGGATGTGCAATCGCATTAAATTGGGAAAATTGATTAATATAACCATTTTGGTTAAGTTGCTGAATAATGGCTTGCTGACGTGATTTATCACCTTTATAAGAATGACTAACTAAAACCGGTGAATGGCCCTGCTCCAATAAATCAATTGTCCCAATTGCTGAATCCAAACCACCTGAAAATAAACAAACACAGTCTTTATTTCTTAAATCTACCAATTTGGTTCTGCCACTTAATTTATAGGTCTGTGGCGGTAATTGTCCGCCTGCCTGAAAATCAAATTCCCAAATATCACCACTTAAAAAGTGTAAAATCTGTTCTAAATGAACTTTATTTGCTTGCCAAATATCTGGCTGGCATAATGGTAAAGTAATAGAAAAGGAACGACACCAGCCATTGGCAGTATCTTTTCGTAAAACAAAAGTATCTGCCGCCGTTACTGCCATGGCAATGGTTAGAAAATCCATTACTTGGTTATTGAGTTTAATACCTAATCTTTTCACACTATCTAAAACCATATTACCAATATGGGCAATTTGTAGTTTTTTATTGCCCATTCCATACAAATGAACAGGTATTGTTCCATTTGGTAAGTTATTTAATTGATTAATGTCGTGATGAAAAACCAATTGAGTCATCAATAATCCTCCCATTCTTCCCAAATTTCCAAAATAGCTTGGTTTTGAATTTCTTGCATTTGTTCAATTGTTAACTGGCAAACATCATCCGTAAATTTAGGGGCAAGCTTAACATCTACTACTTCACGAATGAGTTGCCGTAAATCATTTTCTGCTTCGGCAATTTGTACAGGATTATCGCCCTTTTTCCAAGCCTTACCAGCATCGTGTGCAATTTGTAGAAAAATGCTTTCAGTTAAATAACAAATCATCATCTTAGCAATAACTTCAACTGAAATACTGTTTTCATCAAAAGTTGTCATTCCTTCCAATGCTTCTGATAAAGCAATATTCATTGCAGAACGAATTTTGTCTGAATCACCGTGATGACCAGCCAAAAGTTCGGTAATCTGGTTGATGGCTTCATCGCAAGGCTGCCCATTTAAACTATGTAAATTAACTGAATATTGTTGTTGCTGGTTGTCTGAAAAAATGCCAAATAAGCTCGCACCCGCTTGGGTAATTTTCCCCAATTTTTGGACGGCTGTATGCTTACCACCACTGGCTTTTCGTGCATAATGACCAAGTGCTTTACGGACATCGTCACGTCCACCACCTCGTACAGCCCTACCGATTGCCTGACGCAATCCCTTTAATCTTTGTGGGTCTGGGGGTTGTAATTGTGCTTGATTGTTATCAACCCAAGAGGGCAGTAAGGGTGAACGACCATTTGGTCCTACGCTAGACTGTGAAGTACCCATTTATTATTCCTTATACCAATTTGCATTTTTTAAAGCCGTATTTAACCAAGGTTTTTTTACACTTTGTTTTAACTCAATAATAAAACGGTTTAAGATTCTTGCCCCATCTTCTGAATTTTCTGCCAACAAACAAGCCCCCACAAAACCATTTGGACTTTTATCCCAATTATCCACTTTTCTTAATTGTTCAATTAAGGTTTCCATAACGGAGATTTGTTCATCAATTATTAATCCCTGAATGGCATTTTGGGTATTTTGTGAACCAGTTCTTGATGTAGCTTTAAGTAAAATGCTTAAAGCCTGTTGGGCTTTTTGAGAAAGTTGAGCAGTATAAGTATTTAGCGGTATGGTTTCCCTAGATAAATAGATTGCCGCGCGCAAATCAACATTGGATAATTTGGGCTCTAACTTTGCCCATTCTTTGATAAATGCTTGAATAGGCTTATTTTCAGAGAGTTTTGATAAATTTTGCTCATTGTTATTTTCCAGCTCTTTTAATAATTCAGGTTTACCCTCTTCTTCATTAATACGCTGATAAAAATTTGTTACCACATCAGAATCCACACATCGCTCAAAAATCACCAATTTGGTAATAATCGCTTCCTCTAACGGTATTTGACGCTTGTTTGCGATTTGGGCACGCATTTTAATGGTATTTAAAATACGTTTTACAATTCTAGGATTACCGTGAATATTAGGTGAATTTGCTAATAAAGGAGCTATTCTGTTTGCGCGTTCAAAATCTGACAATAGAGCTTGATTATGTTGCTCTTCAATAGTTTTGGCTACTTGTTCTGGATTTAAGGATTGATCTTGCCAAGATTGTTGCAAATGAGTTTCTAAAAATTGGCGTAAGTTTGCTAATTTTTCGGGTGGCACTTTTTGATGAATAGCATACAGCATATACAAATACGCACGAATTTCAAGAACACCTGCTTTAGGTACACGAATAGGAATCTGAATGAGCTTGTCCAAATAATCAATTTGATGCCGATACGACAAATCTTTGTAATGTTCGGCAACTGAATGGCGGATCATTTCCTCGTCAGCTGCGATAATAAAAGCTGTACGATTTAAGAATAAGAATAAACGAATTGCCTCTAATGTTTGAATAGCATTAGCAGGTAGACAGCGATCAAGGTTATCAATCACAATAACTAACTTTTTACCTAAATCCTGTAATATCTCACCATATTCTTTTCTAAACTCATCGATTTGTTGTGGTGGAGTTTGCTGTTTTTGAGGAGCGATAAGTTTTCTTCCTGAATCAACAATTTCTTTTCCTGTTTCTACAACTTGCTTACTTTCTGTTGCATCTTGAATACCGTCCAAAGCATTTTGAGCTGTTCCAAATATTTTTGAAACCAAACCAAAAGTTGGAAAACCTGCGGCTAAAGCGGCCCCCTCTGCAAGCCAGCCAGCCAAACGCAAACCATCAATTCTAGCTAATAAATTTTTGGATTTTTGCAAGATGGTTTCTTTATTTTTGGCAGCTTGAATCAAATGGTTTGCAATAGTTTCCAAAAGAGCTGTTCTGGCATCATCAAATCCTTGATAAAGCCAAGCATCAAATTTAATCACAATCCACTCATCAGGTTTGATTTGTTGCTCAATCAAATTTAACAGAGAGGATTTACCTGCGCCCCAATTACCAAAAATACCTATTGAAACTGGTAGCATAGCTTCAGTTTCTAATATTTCAGTAACAATTTGGGATACTTCACCAAAATTGAGATAGTCTTCTTTAGATTCAGTATCTGACCACATTAAATTACCCTCATTTATAAAAATATAGATTTTTGTATACTAACACATTTTTCAACAAGCATTTTTAATGTTTTTATAATAATAAGTATATAGAGGGTATCAAGATTGGTGGATGAGTTATCGAAATTAAAAGATATTAGGAAAAGGGATGGAAGTGGAATAAAACAGATTAAACTACTATAATCAATAAGCGTAAAAAACAGCATACTCAAATTTAGCAATGCCTCTTATAGAGTTGAACGTGATAATTTCTACTATAATCTACCAGCTTTTCCTTCTTTCAAGGATTTTATAGATAAACATTGTCAATTTGGTATCTCATAGCAAGCATATTGTGTAAAAATAAAGTATGAAATCTAATCTTTTCATACTTTATTTTTACACAGCCCTGATTAAAAAGCGAACAAAAATAGCCTAATTATTTGATTTTAAATAACTTTATGGTTTACATTTTACTATAAAATAGAAACAACCATTCTGAATTGTATTGGTACAAGATTATCAATACGCAGTGGGATTTTCGCGATTTACAAATTTTCACGAAAATCCCTCTGTTTTTTATGGTTAGATACCACTATTCCACTTTAAACATCCCCATCATACCGAGATTTTCATGTTCCAAAATATGGCAATGGTACATTTTCAACCCAGTGTGTCCTTGCTTAAAGCGAATAATCACTTTTTCATAAGGGCGCAAATTGACTACATCTTTTAACGCCCTGCCTTCTGGCTTGAAGGTTTTGCCGTTTAATGTATGTTGAATCACTTCAAATTGAGTGCCGTGCAAATGGAACGGATGATCCATATGGCTTTCATTGAAAATTTCCCACTGTTCCACTTCATTCAATTTGGCAACAAAATCAATACGGTTCATATCAAAGGTTTGACCGTTGATTAAGAACATACCATTCATCATTGGTGGAATAGGGTTGTCCGTTGGTGTTGTAGTAGCGTGATGTGTACCGTTATTCATCATTGGCATATTCGTATGGTTCATCATTTTTTCACTAAAGCGAATTTGGCGAACCTGCTTTGGCTCATCCCAGTTAGGGAAGGACCTTAAGCTTTCAGGTAACTGAACAGGTTCTGATTTCACCTGAATTGTGGCTAAAGTGAGATCTTTAGGCTGTTCTTGCACCATCATCTTACGGCGATCATAATAACCGCTTTGTAAATTGACTGTTCCTTGCGTTTCACCCACCATAATCACTTCAACGCGTTCGGCTGGTGTAAGTAGCAGTTCATCAACAGGCGAGCGAGGTTTTTCAAGTAAACCACCTTCGGTACCCACCACAATCCATTTCACCCCTGGAATGTTTAAACGAAAATAACGAGCGCTAGTGGCATTCCAAAGACGGATTCGTTCATTCGTTTTCACTTGAATCTGGGGCTGATATTGACCGTTGATTAACACAAATTCACCCTCACGACCGTTCATCCAATCTAACATCGTGTTTGCTGGAATGGTGCCATCGGCATTTAAACGCAGATCGGAAATCACCCAATGTTGTTCAGGAAGGTGTGCAAGCGGATCATTTTTCGCTTTAACAACGAAAGTGCCTGCTAAGCCTTTATAGACTTGTTCGGAAACATGGTCATGTGGATGAGGGTGGTACCAATATGTCCCAGCACTGCCTTGAGGTAGCGTAAAGCGATAGACTTTTTTCCCTTGCGGTTCAACCATATCCATCGGGTTACCATCCGCTTCATTTGGTACATCTAAGCCGTGCCAATGTACTGTTGAGGGTTGTGGTAGGTGATTGATAAATTCAATTTCTACGGCATCGCCTTCAAATACTTCAATTTGTGGCCCTGGTAGTTGTCCGTTATAAGCCCAAAATTCCGTTTCTTTATTGTCTGCGAGGCGAATTTTAATTGGCTCTGCTTTTAAAGTGGCTTTGAACAGTCCAGCTTGAGTCGATTGATTAGCAAGTTTTGGTAATATCCCATTAAGCGATAAACCTGAAGGCATTGCCTCAGTTGGCATTAGGCCAGTAGGTACTGAATGCATCATCGCCATATTGCCATGTTGTGCGTGGTTCATCATATTCGCAAGGCTATAAAACGAGCTACTGGCTAAGCTAATTCCAATTCCATAACGTAAAAAATCTCGACGTTTCATTCTTTCCCCCCCTATTGGTTATAGGATTTAAACACTTCACTTTCACCGTTTTTCTTAATCAAAACAACATCATAAGGATCTTTGCGTCCGCCGTATGCTTCACCGTCCATACCTGGTGAACCAATTGGCATTCCCGGTGCAGACAAGCCTATTGCATCGGGTTTTTCTGCGAGTAAACGTTTGATATCCTCAGCAGGTACATGTCCTTCAATCACATAGCCATCAATCACGGCTGTGTGGCAAGAAGCATGTTCATATTTAATGTTAAAGCGCTTATGAGCATCATAATTGCCTGTTTCGTTGACTTTAACCTCAAAACCGTTTTTCTGCATATAGCTGATCCATTCATTACAACAGCCACAAGTCGGGCTTTTCCACACTTCCATAGAAAGTGTTTGTGCTTGAGCAAAAGCGGTTATGCCTAAACTTAAAAGCAACAATGAGCGGGTGAATTTATGTAATTTCATAAGATGTCCTTATTTTTTATTGAGATTGAATGGACATCATGTTAAAGCTTAACCTAGGGTTAAGCTCAAGGGATTTGAAAAAATAATTTGCAAATTTTTCTCAAAATCCTACCGCTTGTTTTTCAATATGTATGAAATCTTTACTATAATACAGTCTCATTACTCAGGAGTAATAATGCACACATTCCATCCCAAATCACTTGTCTGGACAAGAGAGCCGCAAGCTTTTGAAATATCAGAAAATAAAATAACCATCACCACAGTACCACATACGGATTTAAAGCAGTCAATGTGTTTTTGCGTGAACACCCCAATTTAAACATTCATTAGGTATAATAATAAAAACCTTAAACAGAATATCATAGCAAAATGAATTTAAAACCAGTTAAAAATCAAACTTCCCAATACGAAGAGTGGGCAAGAGAAAAAGTCAAAAAAGCTATATCCCCAACCTGAAGAACGGGGCTTTACGGCGCAAAAATGGTAAATTTGACTGGTTAAAAATTGAAGGCAAAATAAGTTATTTTAATTTGCAAACACCCAAATCCTGCATAATTTTGGAGATTTTTTACAAATTATTCATATAACATTGTTTTATGAAGAGAGACCTTTCATTGAAAGGTCTCTTTTTTATCTCTCATTTTGACATCAATTATTCGTGCGCCTTATCTCGCTCAAGTACTAAAACACAATAAATACTCAATTTATTGCACAGCATCCGAATCTAATATATCTTTATTTGAATACTGGAAAATAGTATAAATATCAAGGAGAACATATCTTAGATAAGCAACATTACTAGAACCAGAAAAAAGAACACGATGTATCTTTGCTTTATTTCCTTTGAACATCTTCAGGAGTAAGAATATATGGAAAATTTTAAACAAATCCTTTCGAAATTATCTGTTATTTTTTTATTATTCTATTCGCAAAATATATTTTCCATGACACAAACAGAAATCCAATTGGAAAAAGCCTATTTAGCAGAAATAATTGATATTGCATCTGAAATTATGGAGAAAAAACAATCTGTTGATCCTGATTCATTGCAATATAAACGTAGGAATATCAAGGTTCTTACTCATACAAACATGAAAAACGGTTATACAAGCTACACTTTGGAAAAATCAAAGGTTCATTTGGTTGTACCTAAAGAGTTAAAACAGAATACGAAACTTAATCTCTATTGGGGTGAAAGCAAAGGTTCAATAAATATCCTATTTGACAAAGATGAATTGACAAAATACTTTCATCTGAATCTTAAAAAAAGTGAGGAAAAATCAGAAACACTGAGAACAGTTTTTGATGAAACCACATATTTTTTCACTTCCTATGAATTTTCTATCGATAAATACCCTAACGTTACCGTTGAGTTTCGCCTCTACCATTCACCCAGTACGACATTCAGATTGGACTACCCGACTGAATTTACGCGGATTTTGATTTATAGAAAAATGTAACAGACGATGTTTCCTTATACCGTTTCTAACTTGGGCGACATTGTTCCACCACCGACTGCTCTTTGCCCCTCAAAAAAGAACCTAGACACCTAATTTTAGGTTCGGATTATTATTCAATTTCGTTATAACTAAAAATCAGTACATATATTTAACAATTCTTTCGGTTTTTCTATGTGCTTTGCTACATTTTTACTATCTTATTTTCACTAGAGGTACAACTATGCAGCATCGCGATCTTTATCCCCACGAAATCTTACAAGATGTTATTGATAAAAGTTATGCTAAGTCGGAAGGACACCTAAAAACACTGGCTATTTTAAGTTTTTTAGGTGGCGGTTATGTGAGTTTTGGTTATATGGCCTATTTAAAAGTCGTGAGCGGTATTCCTCCTGAGTGGAGTGGGCTATCGACATTACTTGGTGCGGCCGTGTTTCCTATTTGTTTGATTTGTATTCTAATCGGTGGTGGTGAATTAGCTACGGGAAATATGATGATGATGGCATTAGGCCGTTTAACAAAAAGAGTAAGCCTTAAAAAATTATTTCGTAACTGGATTGTAGTGAGTTTGGGCAACCTGCTCGGTGCGCTGTTTATGGCCTATTTCTTAGGGCATTATGTCGGTTTATCAGAAGGGACTGCCTCTGCTAAAACCATTGCTATCGCTGAGGCTAAAGTACAAATGGATTTTGGTCGCGCCTTTATTTCTGCCATTGCCTGTAACTGGATGGTCTGCATGGGGATTTGGTTCTATTTTGGCGCCAAACAAACCTCCGGTCGTATCCTAGCCATATGGTTCCCAGTGATGATTTTTGTGCTTATCGGATTACAACACTTTGTCGCTAATATGTTTATTATTCCTGCCGGAATTTTTGCTGGTGCTAATGTGACTTGGAGCCAATTCTTCTTCAATATGATTCCTGTCTTTTTAGGCAATGTCACGGGTGGTGCAGCATTTGTCGGCGCATCTTATCTTTATGCCTATCGTCACTTATTAAAAGAAGATTATTGTATTTAGTAAACGAAAATCTGCCCGCACTTTGGCGTGAAAAAGGTCTTTTGAAATATCAAAAGGCCTTTTATTCTCTCTAAAATATATTGAATCCCCTCTTAATTAACTCGATACCTTTATGAATAGTGTAAAGTTGCACTTTACGATAAAGACATGTAAACTTATTGACTAAGAGCAATATGGAAAGAAAAACGTTAGCAAAAATTCCATTTTATTTAGCATTCTCAAATTTACAGTAAGGAAGAAATCACATGCCGAAGATGAAATGTTCTAGACTAATGTTTTATAGCACTGTTTTAACTAGTGTTATGCTGTCTTCTTGCAGTCAACATGCCCAAACTCACTCAGCACTAGAAAATACAGCGAGCAATTATGCTCAAAAAGCGGCTACGTATTGGACTGAACAGCCATTTTGCAGCGGGCGTTACCAAATTAACTTACCATCTAACCGTATAAGTGGGACTGGTTGGCTTCGATATAATGGTTGGCAGATAATTGTGCGACCAGATTATTGGAATCTGGAAGTAGAATCCGTATTAGAGGTTAAAGAAAAAGGATATAACGGAAACGAGAGTTTTATAGAAAACCGCACGGTTATTCCTAATAAAGCGATAGCGATGGTCACACAGGCTCCTGGTTCATGGGAACACTCGGTGTCAAAGCACCTAAAAGGCATGATCTATTATGTCTATTTCTATTTCAAGTTAGGCAAGAATGATGCCTATTCCATTAAAACCCTTTCAAGCATTATGCCTGTTAACGGCAAAGCTCCCCCAAACCTTAAGCAACTGGAGAAAAGTAAAGTTGACGAAGCTATTGGACTAATACGGAATAATTTTTTCGACAAGTTGAGAGATCGTAAAGATACTGAAATGCCACAGCAACAAGGTGTCTGTTTAACAGACGGATTTATTGCCGATAAGGGAACTGAGCCGTTTTTTGGCAGTGCGGGCATCAAAATCAAAGACTATAAAGACGTTTATGCCGAGCTAACGACAGGTGGAGCTTTGGAGGAAGGTGATAAACCACTATTAGAACGAGATCTTTTCGCTAAAGATAGTGCCTGGGATAAACTGATATCGTGGGCAAAATACAGTACCATCCGCAAAGAAAAGCGCAACATCAATGGTATGGCTGGCAGTGAAAAACTGGTTAAGTGGCAGGGAAATCAATATCTATTTATCTGGGAAAAAGATGATGGCAGTGTGAGATTTAAGATGACTTTCGGTACCAATAAGAAAAATACCAAAGGTTCGCCACTCAGCGAGAAAGAGGCTTTAACCGCTTGGGATGCAATATTGCCGACATTGAAAAAACGACTTTAAACAAGGTACTACTGCTAAATTGAAGTAAAAATAAACGCGGTCAAGTTTTGAAGAGCATTTGCAAAAATACTGAAAAATTTGACCGCACTTTAGAATATAGAAGGTTTCGTTACTCATTTAACTGGTTGTTATGTGCGTTATAAGGAAGAGGTCACCTACACTAATTAATTATCAATAATGTATCTTTTTGCTCGATTTATTATATCTTTATAATCTTCCATAAAAGGTTCTTCTAATACAGACTCTAATAAACACTCTAAGTTAGATAATATCTTTTGTTCAGCCTTATCACTTAGTTCATTATCTTTATTAAACTTAACGATCCATTCAAAAAAAACCAATACCTCATCACCGTTTAATTTTAAAATATAATCGTTAGATTCTTTTCTTATATCCATAACATTATAACCTTAGTAGGCAAGTTAAATTATCAAATCAACTATAACTTAGTCTAAAGACTTTACACATATTTCACATACGTAATAGATACAAATCAACAACTTACACTTTCATCTGAAGAAAATATGTTATCTCCAATAAAACAGTTTTTAAAAGTGCAATTACGTATTACATTATCTTCTATATGCATCGCCCTAAATACACAATCAGTAAAGGTACAATTGGTAAATTTTGTATTACTGACCAATGTTGTGACAAAAGAACAATTAACAAAACTGCAGTTAGTAAATGAGCTATACATTATGAAAGCGCCACGAAATGAGCTCAAAGAAAATTTAACATTAATGACTTCCCTATGAGAGATTTCATATCTATGAAAATCAATATTGGTTACATGAGTAAACTCACTTGAAATAAAAGCATCCAAGTCTTTTACATCAACCTTAGTTAAAGATTTTGTTATATTTGAAAGTAATTTTTGAATCTCATTTGATATCATTTTACTACCACTAATCTAGAGGTCCGTTGGAAACTCTCTCAAAGATATTCTTGATATAGTCTCCCCACATTAGTATAGAAGGATTGATTAGATATTAGTCTATCATGGTTTGTTGAAAAAAATCGTATACAAAAAATCCCCTAAATGCTTAATCTAGGGGATTTTTACGTTAAATGATGCGTTGTTTATTTTAAACCTTTTTTTACCAAATCTTCATAACCGCCATGGTTGGTTACATTGGTATAGCCTGCATTTTTCAGCTCAGTGAGTGCGGCTTCGGCACGGCGACCGCTACGACAGTAAAGGTTGATCGGTGCATCTTTATCTGAGCCAATCGCTTTAACACCTTCAATGATTTTATCATGTGGAATATTCACCGCATCTTGTAAATGACCTGCGTTAAATTCCTCAGCTGAACGTACATCAATCCAAACGCCTTTTGCTTTTTCCGGTTGTACTGCACTTTGTTCTGTTTGTGGCGCAGTATTCGCAGAAGCAAAAAAAGGTACAGCAATGGCTGCCGCAGAAAGTACCGCTGTGAATAATTTTTTCATTATTCAATCTCCTATTAAATAGAAATAATATATTTACCTAAATAAATTTAGGGGGTATGTAAAACTAATTGCCATCATACGCCTAAATATAAAGATAATAAACTGTAAATGAAGTAAATTTTAAGTAAAATTTTCGTAAAATTTAACCCCACTTTGTAATATTTACCTTATTTAACACATCAATCTCTCTAAACCTCATTATTCATTATTTCTGATTAGTAAAAGATGTTGTTCATAAAGTAGTATTTTTCACACAAAGATTTAACCGTACAATCTGCCCCATCAAATATTGAGGAGAAAATAATGAAAAAAATGCCTGTATTGTTTGTTGGGCATGGTAGCCCGATGAACGTGTTAGATAAAGAAAACCCGTTCAATCAGAATTTCAGCCTAATCACACAAAACTTTCCAAAACCAAAAGCCATTTTGATGATTTCAGCGCATTGGTACAGCAGCCGTTTGCAGGTGACATCAGGTGAACACCCTGAAATGATTTACGATTTCTACGGTTTTCCTGATGAACTCAGCCAAGTGCAATATCCCGCACCTGGTTCGCCAGAGTTGGCGGAGCAAGTGCGGTCATTATTACAGCCGGAAAATGTTGAGCTAAATCCAACGCGTGGTTTTGATCATGGTGCTTGGGCGGTATTGAAATATCTGTATCCTGATGCTGATATTCCCGTGGTGCAACTGAGCCTTAACCGTTTGCAATCAGCAGACTGGCATTTTAATTTGGCGAAAAAATTAGCTGCTTTGCGCGAACAAGGTGTGTTGATTATTGGCAGTGGCAATATTGTGCATAATCTAAGAGCGATAAGCTGGGAACATATTGATCAAATCGGTGCGGGGTATGACTGGGCGTTTGCTTTCCGTGAAACAGTCAATCAGGCGATTGCGACACAAGATGATGAAACTTTAGTGCATTATGACCAGTTAGGTGAAAAAGCCGAGCTTTCTGTGCCTACGCCAGATCATTATTTGCCGTTGCTGTACATCATGGCATTACGCGAACCACAAGACGATATTACGTTTTTCAACGATAACCTGATTGCAGGATCGCTCAGCATGACGTCGGTTTTAGTGGGGTAAAAAGGAAAAAATCACCGAGTCTACGCGTGAATTTGAAGCCTTACGCGCTTTTCAAAAAGCCCGTTACGAAGCAGGTTTGGATACGGTAAAATTAGATGTATTAGCAGAGGTTTTACAAAAAATAGGTTGCTTACAAGCGGTCAGATTTTGAAGACGATTTATAAAAACGCTTTGAAATCTGACCGCACTTTGAAATGAAAAAGAGCGTCTAGGATATTAATTACAGTGACCGCCTTTCAAGAAATACCCTAGAATATTATTTAATCAACTGATAAGTCTAAAACAAAAACATCTAGCCTTTTTTTCAATTCTTCAGACATGTATTTTTGAAGATCAAAATATAGTTCTTTGGCATTATTTATTCCATGAGTTCTCCGATTAGCTACCTTTTCATTTGCACCAAACCACAATACTAAATAAATACCTTGTCCATCGGCATTTGGGTGAATAGTATATAAACGATCCAACTGCGAATCGAATGCAGAATAAAGTTTCAGATGCCATTGTCCTTTTACTTCAACAGGTAGAATTTTTGTTTTACCGTTAATCAGCTTAGAAAAAACAAGATCACATCGATTATTATCTTTCATATAGCCTTCACGCATAATATTAACTTGCTGATTTTCAAGTCGTAATCTCAAACGCTCTGCTATACGCTGTGTTGCAGTATTTTCATCAACTCGATTCTGGATATTTATTTCTCCATGATAAAAGATTGATTTTGTAGTAATATCATGTCCATCTAAATCTTTTTGATAATTTCGTAATTCTTCCAATATAACTGCGCGTAAATTTTCAACGCTAATTATTTCATTCTGCTCTAAAAAATTAGCCACTTGATCCGCTGTTGGCATTTGAAAATTTTGGACTGCTAATTTACGTAAGTAATTAAATCGAATACTTTTTAAACTATTATAAAAATTTCTATATTGACTATTATTCAATAAGCGATCTAGAACAGGTATTGGATTATCTTGATAACTATCTCCTAATTTACCAATTAGTTCACTTAAAAAACGATAAGCTTTTTCTGAATCTGGGCTATCCGAGCCATAAGAGGTAGGTAAATACACTTCTTCCCATTTTTCAATAAAAGCATTCAGAATTAATTCAATTTTGACAGGCGAAAGCATTATCCATTTTGTATAATCACCAAAACTGCCAAAATGCTCTTCTAAAATAAAGATACTATTAACATCCTTAATTAACTCTTGCCAAAAAATCTCATAATTTTCATCTAA
Organism: Haemophilus sp. HMSC066D02; assembly: GCF_001810545.1. Lineage (NCBI taxonomy): Bacteria > Pseudomonadati > Pseudomonadota > Gammaproteobacteria > Pasteurellales > Pasteurellaceae > Haemophilus > Haemophilus sp. HMSC066D02. Next base: position 374,313 of record NZ_KV801805.1, read on the forward strand.
TAGATAAAAAGCGTGAGCAAACCAAAAATTTCTTTTAGATTTAATATCTTCCTCTTCTAAGGTAGGATTTATATTGAGTAAGTTTTCACAGTATTGCTGCACGATCTCTTTAAGTTTTTCGCGATCACCAAACTGAATAGCTAACTTTAATAATTCCTTTTGTGCTGAAAAATTCATATCAGGAAAATCTTCCAACCACTCTAAAGGAAGAGTGGTTTGCAAAAATTTAAATGTTTCATCATCTGCCAGCCAATTTACTTGTGAACTTTTACACTCCATGCAAGCCAATTGTGGCTCAATATACTTGCGTAGAAAATTTTCTGCATCGGCAGGATTAGAGAATAGACATCTATCCACTTCTTGTTTTAGTCGATCTCTATCATCAGAATTAACACCTAGCCAATAAGTAGATAAATTAGTACGTAAAGCTGTTAATATTTCAGCTGATACAGAATTTAATGCCCCATCTCGTTTTAAAATCTCTAAACACGCGGCATATAAAATGAACTCAAGGTTTAAAGATTTAGATTGACATTGTAATTCTGCTAATTTAGATAAACTTGGGATATTCGGCTGTATATAATCTAAACAGTTATAGAGAGCATTCCTAACCAGTTGCTCATCTCCAAATTTTTCTACAATTTTATTAGGTTCGAATAAAAGAGTTTGAGAAAAATGTAAAAGAGATTTCCAGTGTTTTCCGCTTTCTATTAATTGTCTATTTTCTTGAATAAATTGAATATTTTTATAATGAATATTTTTTTGTCTTTTATTATCTTCTCGATATCTTCTCTTACGTCTACATCTTAAAACATTGCGTTTGTAATTATTTTTATCTTCTATATTCGTTCTGTACCAAGTACGCAAGAACTCATATTTTTTCAATGCTTGCATGCGCATGTATTGACGCAATTGATTAGGTCCATTATGGCCATAGAAATTATGTCTAGCCATAAAGTACGACCATAATTCAACATCATCAGTATCAAAGGCTAAATCAACAATGTATTTGTAATCTTGCGATTGGAAATTTAAGCCGGAATGGCCTTTTTCAAATATATAAAATTTAGTTTCATGAATAGATTTATTATCAAATATATTTTTAAATGCAATTCTAATAATATTCTGTCTTAATTCATCATTTTCAGATAAAATTTTTACCGATAAACTTTCTTTTTTTGTTGCAGCATTCTGAAAATATAGATTTTTAGTCCACTCCCAAATTTTTTCAGGCTCCCAAGGTTCTTGAACTAGTTCAAAATAGCGATCTAATAACATACTAATAATCTTGCTAATACCAACTCTGCACTGGCAATCATATTTTTTTTGACAAGAACAAGATAAATTAGCAGATAACTCATTTAATAATGGTATAACTAGAGCAAAACTCAATTTTTGAATAAATCGCTTAATAAAGAAACGTTCACCAATAACTCTTTCAATACGATAATCTGTAGGATATAACTCGGAGCAAATTTTTAAAAATTTAATATAATCATCTATTTCAAATTCAGTATTAGATTTGGTCATCATATCCGCTACGATAGCAAGTGAGGTATTATCTCTAGCTTCAATTAGATATTCCCAAATCTCTCGGTAATTAGAGTCTTTAATTTTTGCTAAACACTTTCCTGCCAATCTTCGGTTATATTCATATCTAGATTCAACGCTAATGTTACAAACAATGCTTTTTAGTTCATTAGTTAGTTTTGAAACTATTGGAGAATCTATTAATAGCTCTAACAGCAGTCCTTGTAAATCCCCATCAGAATTATCTGGAGATAACAAACTTTTCAGTTCATCGAGCAATTCATCTGTGAAAAATCCAGAGATACTGAAACTTCGCCATCTATCGCTACGGCGAAAATAAGGATCTTCTTGATTTAAAACTTTTAATTTGGATAGTAGTTTTTTCTTTGAGCAAGGTAATAATAAAGCAGGGTCTCCATTCGATAAAATAGCATAAGGATCTAAATCAATTAGCTCTTCCTGAATGCGTTGATTTTCTGACAATACAGCCATCCAAGCGAACAAACCGCGTAATTCATCACGTACAATATTATTCGGAGCAATAATAGATAAGATTTTGAGCAGTGATAATGGATTGTCTATTGAGATTAATCTTTTAGCAAGATAATTACCTGCGCAATATTCTGCAACAATCCTATGAACAGGCCTGTGTTGTTCTATTCCATCACTAGGAAGAAAAAATTGTGTAGATAAAATTTGATTAATATTTTTATCTGAATTTAAAGTAACTATATGCGGGTAGAAACGATTAGATGCAGAATCACTTAAACTCACACCTTCTGAACCTGATAGCATCAGTTTAGTAAAAACATCTTCTACTAATTCAATTTTTTTAGATGCTGGTAATATATTTCTATCATAAGAATAACCACTATTATTTTCTTTTGCTAATCCTTCAATAGTCAACTTAAAAGCAGAATGACGATTTTCAAAACATTGATTATTTTCCACATAGGATTTTGAAAATAATTTCAGAAATAAAGGATTAGATAATAGAGGGCTTAACTCAATACTAGCTGCATCCTCTAAAAATTTTTCTACATTTTGACCTGGATAATGGTATAAAAATAGTGCTTTTTGTTCTTGTTCATTAAATTGTTTCAAATAAACTAACAAAGGCTCTTCACTAAAAATATTTCTACACTGTTGTGTATAACCCTCATACCATTCACTAGAACGACTAGATAAAATGATCCTTTTAGCCGAAGTATTGCAGGCCATTATTAGTGCTTGTGTTACCGTTGATGGACCAATTTTTACTAACTCATCAAAACCATCAATAGCAAGCGAAGAACATTGCTGTGGATTCGAATGAATAAATATATTGGCAATACTTTTTTTGATTTCTAATTGCTCTGACAAGCTATCCAATAAACAACTTTTACCCGCTCCTGGCTCAGCTAGAACAATAATCACTTTATTCTTAAATGAAAGCAATTCAGATTCATTAAATTCTTTGCCATCAGTATCATGTAAAACTCGAGGAAGATAAATTTCTTTAGACATAAGACATAAATAAATTGATATTTATATGATATTTATTCTAGCACTTCTAATTATTTATATATGCAATATTTTTATAGTTTATACAAAAAAGACAATCTTTTCAGATTGTCTTTTTTATTCAATTATTTCTTCGCAGGCTCTACTTCACCCACCGCTTTCTGAGATTTCTCATCCATTTCCACTTTAATATTATGGTCCACCACCACATTCATATTAATGGTGATGCCTTCCTTTGGTGTATCCAATTGAATGGTCGGCGTACAAGCCGCGAGTGTAAACATAGCCGCAAAAATAAAAAAGTGCGGTTGAAATTTAAGGTGTTTTATCATTTGTCTTTGTCTAATTGCTTATAAAGTTTATATTGCAGATTTTGTTCAAATTGCGAGCCGTAGTCAATCATATTCCACAATTCAAACATATTTTCTTGGTGCGTATAATTTAACGTTATCGGATTATGGGTTCGCTTGGTTGGATTAAACCCGCTAATACTTGCACGCAACGTCATTTGTCCTTTCGGATCGAGCGTCACTGCCGCATGGGAATTTTGCAGTTCCATTTCTTTTAATAAATCCACCAAAATATTCTCTGTCCAACCGCCTTTTTTCAGCCCTTTCACCATTTCATCCGTTAATTTGATGGACACATTTCCCACTTGTTCCAATGTGCCATTACAAATCAAACATTCCTTATGTCCAAGCCAAAATGGCAGGGTCGCATTCGCGCGGCCGGTTAAGGTTACTTGATTATATTGTGCTAAGGCTAACACTTGGGCTAAATCGATATTGGTAAAAGAAAGTGTCGCCATTTTACTTTGTGGGAAAGTGAGCTGAGGTACCGTCAATTCACCATCAAATAAGGAAAGTTTCACATTTTTTAAGATAAGTGGATTTTTCATGGTATTCGGATAACGACCGAATAAATCTAATTCCCCATTTGCAACAGAAAGCGCGCCATAACGAATATTTTTAGTCGAAATATGAATTGGCTTACCTGAGGCCACTTGTAATGCCTCGTTTTCATAATTCATTGGGAAGCGAATATTCAAGCCATACACTTCACCATCTGGCATGGTGATTTTACCGTTTTTTAGGTTCAGCTCTCCGCCCATTTTCACGCCATTGGTATTAATCACGAATTTGCTCTGTCCTTTGATGCTCCCTTCATGGATTAACCAGTTCCATTTTTGTGGGAAGAGTGATTGGAATACTTTTGCGGATTGTTCTTTCCAACTGATTTCACCTGAAAGTGCACTATTCTGATATACACCCAAAACATCTAAAGGTCCAAGCGAACCCGCCTTTAAATCACCTGCAAAATTGAAGTTACTGATACTCTTACCATCAATGCCTAAGCCAAAAACAGGCGAAACAAAACGACCTCCATAAGCCAGTTCAATCCAATCAGTTTTCGCTTGTAACAAGCCTCGAATATGTTCTTCTTCATAATCCCAGCGGAGTCGATCTTTAAGTTCCAATGAAAGTGGCGCCATTTTTACCTCTTTCATTTTGACTTCTTTGGAATGAGCAGAAAGTTGATTTAATTCAATATGATCGGCTTCCCAAAATCCTTTACCTTCCATTTTGACTGGCGTATTTAAGGATTTCCAGTTTGCACTTCCATTGATAATCCAATCCCAACGGTTTGTCGCTTGTTTTTCCACCGACTGTAACTTATGTTCTTCATCTCGGAAGTCAAACACGGTTTTAATACCGGCAATAAACTCGTGGGCGTTTCCGTCTAATTTTAAATTGAGATTTTCAAACTGCGGGGTTGTGCCATTCAACGTTGCTTGCAAACGCCCTTCTAAGCCGTAACGACCGATAATAATGTCATCTAACGGTAAACGAACATGTAATTTGGTATCGGGTTGTACAGTATCCATTTTAAAGACCGACCCAGGATAAAAATACACCACTGGATGCGTAAAAATCCCACCTAGATGATAAGTTAAATTGGTGAGTGCCACGGTAGCGTTATAACGTAAATCCCCGCGAGTTTTCAGCTCAAAATCTAATTCGTTATTGTCATCGCCACCACCGATTTCACCGTTCTTTCCTGAAATCACGATCTCCCCTTTGCCCATTTCACCAAAGGTTTGCACTATCACGTTCATATCAATGCTTAACGGCAATAAGCCTTCAGCCGCACGGTGAATAGATAACCCAAGGAAACCTTTAATCGGTTGATATCTGTCGAAGGTCCAATAAAATTTCCCCCATGAAATATCCAAACCGTCTTTGGTGAACACGAAAGGCACATCCAACAACGGCGAATTTGCCGTTAAATCTTGAACATTTAACTGACCATCCGCACCTTGCCACGACACTTTTGCCTCGCCTTTTGTTACAGCAAGTTCTGGGTTATTCCAATTGAATAAAACATTTCCTTGTTGAGGAAGTTGAGAAAGATCGGGCTCAAAATTTGCAGTGAACTGAAGATCATAGGTTTTATCACCCGCTTGTTTAATATCAGTATTACCCGTCCATTGGAAGATTCCATCTCGTGGCGTAACCGAGGATTGGTGATGTAGCTCAAGCCCGTCATTATTGGCTTGAGCCTCAAGGGCTAACTGGCTGCCGTTATAGTTGGCATCTAATGCCCAATCAGCTGATAAAAAAGACTGCAACGCGGCTTGTTTCAGCGCGTTGGTATTCGTTAATTGAACGTGTTTAACTTTGACATCAGAAATAGGTAATGCCGCCCAAAGTGCGGTTAAATTTGGCGGTGTTTTTTCAGCGTTATCGCTTGGCAAATGAGTTAAACAATCATAATTCAAGCTAACCTTTTCAATATCAAGACTACGCGTATTCCACCAAGTGAGTTGCGCATCATTGAGGTTTACGAGGGTACATTGGTCTGTTTTCACTTTTAGCTCAGGTAGCGTTAAACCTGTCGCTTTCCATTGCCAGTCATCCGCTAATTCAATGTGATAATGCGGTGCTAAAAAATGATTTGCAAGTTGTTCCACACGTTTCGGGGTCGCAAAAACGCGCACTAAGCCAACGCTTACTACGATCAACAGCAACAAAATAATCAAAGCCCACAGGCAACGCTTTCGCATAGTTTCCCCAATTACGCGATAAATAAATGAACAGAGGCGTATTCTATCTTATCTCGCCCCAAATAGCTCAATCAACTTATCTCCAAAGAAATAAAATACCAATCCAAAGGCGACAATAATTAAGCCGATAAATTTCGTGATATTGACTTCTCGAATCGGCATACCGATAAGACCGAAATGATCAATAGTGGCTGCAGTAATTAATTGTCCGACGATGATAAAAAATAACATCGCGGTAATGCCTAGCTTAGGTGCAAGCAAAACCGTTGTGAACACGACAACTGCACCAAGTATCCCTCCAATTAATTTCCACCAAGGTTGTGATGGAATTGTGGATAGATTACCCCATAAATCAGTTTTAGCCAATGCGATAAAAAAGAGAAAAATCGTGCCTACCGCAAAAGAAATGAAGGTAGCAATCACCGCTTCGCCACTCATGGCTTTCGCCAACTGCGTATTAATGGCTGATTGCGTCGCGAGTGCGACACCTGCCGCTAAGGCGATAATGAGATAAACAAAAAACATCGAAACTCCCAACAGAAAATTTGGCTTATTTTAACCTTTTCCTATTTGTCTTGTCGCGAAATGCTTTCCGTTCCGAAAAAATAATCAAAAAATCTACCGTACTTTGCATTTCATTCATAAATACCTCAAAAGTTGTAAGTCATCTTACCTGTTTATTTGATCTCGATCACTATTTGACTATTCTTTATTTGACGGTAATCTTCAAATCCATACACTAAACTCCATTCGGAGCAATCGTTTGCGTAATGCGTATTGAAAGCAAAATAGACTGATTTTATCAACTCAATGGGAGGAATATCCATGACCCACATTATCGTTGCAACGCACGGTAAGTTTTCTGAAGAAATCGTCAATTCCGCCGCTATGGTGTATGGCGAAGATGAAAACTGCCATGTCGTGACTTTCTTACCGGGTGAAGGCGGTGAGCATTTAATCGAGAAATATAATGCGATTATTGCCACGCTGCCTGAAAATGAACCGGTGCTCTTTTTGGTCGATTTATTTGGTGGTAGCCCTTATAACGCAGCAAGCCGAGTCGCCAGTGAAAGGGATAATACCGATATCGTCACCGGCATTAATCTACCGATGTTGCTAGAAGTGCTTGATGCCAAAGATGGCGCCAGCTTAGATGAATTGGTAGAAACCGCGAAAGAAGTCGGGGTCGCTGCCGTAAAATCCTTCCGTCAACCTAAAGAAAGCAAGCCTGCTCCAACGCCAGCAGCTAAACCATCTGAAGCACCAAAAAACGCTCAAAATCCAACCGCACTTTCTGGCAATATGAACATTTCCTTATTGCGTATTGATAGCCGTTTAATTCATGGTCAAGTGGCAACCTCTTGGGCGAAAGCAGTGAAATGCGAAGCCATTTTTGCGGTAAATGATGATGTGGCAAATGATGCGCTTCGTCGTGATTTATTACTTCAAATCGCACCTGAACATTTAAAAGCTTATGTGATTCCAGTAGAAAAAGCCATTAAGGTGTATCACAACCCGAAATATGCAGGTAAAAACATTCTTTGGTTGGTAACCAACCCAACAGACATCCTGCGTTTAATCGAGGGTGGCGTGAAAATTGATAAGGTCAATGTGGGCGGTATGACCTATCGCGAAGGCGATAAACTTATTTCTCAAGCCGTTGCCGTCAACCCAACAGATGTAGCGGCATTTAAACAGCTTTTAGATAAAGGCGTGGAATTAAGCTTACAACAAGTGGCGAGCAGCCCGAAATCAATGCTCACACACAAAGAGCTTGATGCGATTCAATTTTAATTACGAGGACAATTCATTATGACAACAATGGAAATTATTTTAGTCACGCTCGTTGCCGCCATTTGCGGTATGGGGAGTGTATTGGACGAACGTCAAACCCATCGTCCTTTAGTTGCTTGTACCCTAATCGGCTTAGTATTAGGTGATTTAGAAACCGGTATTATTGTCGGTGGTACCCTTGAATTAGTGGCATTAGGCTGGATGAACGTGGGTGCGGCAATGGCACCGGATGCGGCATTAGCCAGTGTGATTGCAACGATCCTCGTCATCAAAGGTGGCCAAGATAAAGGGAGCGCATTAGCGATTGCAATTCCGGTAGCGGCAGCAGGTCAAGTATTAACCATCTTTGTTCGTACTTTAACTATCTTCCTTCAACACAAAGCCGATGATTTTGCCGCAAAAGCGAACTTCCGCGGCATTGAATTCTGTCACTTCAGCGGTCTTGCATTACAAGCGTTACGTGTGGCAATTCCAACCTTCTTCGTTGCGTTAGTAGCAGGTACGGATACGGTGACCGAAGCATTGAATGCGATTCCAGAAGTGGTCACTCGCGGTTTACAAATCGCCGGTGGTTTTATCGTGGTCGTAGGTTATGCGATGGTCATCAATATGATGCGTGCAGGCGCATTAATGCCATTCTTCTTCCTAGGCTTTGTAATCGCCTCTTTCACCAATTACAACCTTGTCGGTCTCGGTATTTTAGGCACATGCTTAGCGATGATTTATATTCAATTGAACCCACGTTTTCATCAATCTACTGCACCACAAGCAGTTGCAAAACGTGAATTAGCTGATGATGAACTTGAAGGACTATAAGGAAGAAATTATGACTGAACAAACTAAAAAATCATTAACAAAAGGCGATATTCGTAGCACTTACTGGCGTTCAACTTTCTTGCTAGGTTCCTTCAACTTTGAACGTATGCAAGCAATGGGTTTCTGTGTATCGATGATCCCAGCCATTAAACGTCTTTACAGCAAAAAAGAAGATCAAGCAGCCGCATTAAAACGTCACTTAGAGTTCTTCAACACCCAACCCTGGGTAGCCTCATCTATCATCGGTGTAACCGCCGCGATGGAACAAGAACGCGCGAACGGTAACGATATTGATGACTCAGCAATCAGCGGGGTGAAAGTCGGTTTAATGGGCCCATTAGCCGGTGTGGGTGACCCAATTTTCTGGGGAACATTACGTCCTGTATTGGCCGCACTTGGTGCAGGTTTAGCCATTACTGGTAGCCTTTTAGGGCCATTGCTTTTCTTCATCGGTATCAACCTTTGCCGTGCAGTAACTCGTTGGTATGGTTTCAAATACGGCTATGAAAAAGGTACCACAATCGTTAACGATATGGGTGGCGGTCGCTTACAAAAATTGACGCAGGGGGCATCTATCCTCGGTCTCTTTGTCATGGGCTCTCTGGTATCGAAATGGACGAGTATCAACATTCCATTAGAACTTTCCCGCTATAAAAACCAAATGGGCGAAGAAGTGGTTACCACTGTGCAAAGCGTGTTAAATGACCTTCTCCCAGGCCTTGCAGCGTTAGGTTTAACCTTCTTATGTATGTATTTATTACGTAAAAAAATCAACGCCATGTACATCATCTTCGCCTTATTCGGCGTGGGTATTTTAGGCTATCATTTTGGTGTGTTAGCATAATATATTATGGTATTGCCTTCCCTCTTTCTCTTGAGGGAAGGCAAATTTTTTAGCATGACATATAAATCCTATGAACTGGAAAGATCTCATTAAGCCACCACCCGCTGAAGGCTATATTAAAAATTCATCCAATTTAGTGACCGCACTTTTTATTCTGGCGGGCATTCTTTATTACCCCACTAATGGGTATGGTGCCGTCATCGCCTTAATTGCGGCACTGATTGTGTTAATCGGTCAAAAAATGCTGATTGCTCAAACCAATAAAGACTTCACCGAAATGCAATTAGCCGAAAAGCAATTCCAAGAAACCCAAAACAGTGATTACCTTCGCTTTATTGAAGCTCGTGCCACCCAAATGTTGTGCGACAACAAAGTCCTTTCCGAAAAAGGCAAAAAAGAGTTGGAGAGATTACTGTCTGTCGTTAAAACGCATTTAGCATAGCAACGCCAAAATAATCATAACTTTTAGCTATATGAAATAAGCTTTTCTTCTTTTTCTTACTTAAGTTAGAAAGGTATTATCAAATGGAAATTTATGATTTATCCCTTAGGAGTAGTTTATGTCTCAATTTAAAATCCACACCATTGAATCAGCCCCTGAAGCGGCACAAGAAGCCTTAAAAGCCGTACAAAATGCAAATGGTTTTATTCCAAATTTAATTGGTGTTCTTGCGAATGCCCCTACTGCACTTGAAACTTATCGCACAGTAGGCGGTATTAATGGTCGTAACAGCTTAACAGCAACAGAACGCGAAGTGGTGCAAATTACCGCTGCCGTAGTTAACGGTTGTGGTTTCTGTGTAGCAGGCCACACGAAAATTGCTTTAAAAGTGTTAAAACTTGAAGAAGAGCTTGTAAACCAAATTCGTGCAACAGCTCGTATTGAAAGTGATAAAAAACTCGATACTTTAGCGCGTTTCACCCTTGCTGTTATTTTGCAAAAAGCAAAATTAACCGAAGCACAACTTAAAGCATTCTTTGATGCAGGTTATACTCAAGAAAATGCTATTGATGTGATTTTAGGTGTCAGCCTCGCCACATTATGTAACTATGTGAATAACATCGCTGAAACCCCAATCAATCCTGAATTACAAGCATTTGCATAATCAAGCCAATATAAAAAGTGCGGTCCAAAATGACCGCACTTTTTTATTCCTTCACAAATTGTTTTATTTGATCTGAATTGAGATGCCCTGGTTGTTCTTTGATAAGATTTAAATCCTTATCCAACAGCAAATTAAACGGATAGCCTAATACATTAGCTCGTTTAATGATTTCACCATTTTCATCCAATAATACCGTGATATTTTTGTAATCCAAACCTTTATACCAATTGATAAATTTTTGGCTGTTTTGTTCGTTCTTTTGTCCGGGTGAGGCAATCGTAATCACATTAAAATTAAGATTTTTTTCTGCACTGAGATCGTCAATTTCCGCTAAACCAGCCAAGCAAATTGGACACCAAGATGCCCACATTTTGATATAAAGCGGTTTGCCTTGATATTGTGATAAGGTGACGGTTTGATTATCCAACGTTTTCAAGGAGATATCCGCCAAAGACACCTTCTCTTGTGCAAAACTCAATGGACTCAAAAATAATAAAAGTGCGGTCAATATTTTTTTCATTTTTTCCTCTTATTTCACAAAGGGAATCAAATCGCCATAGCCTTGTTTTTCCATTTCATCTAATGGAATAAACTTAATCGATGCGCTGTTGATGCAGTAACGCAAGCCGCCTTTATCACGCGGACCATCATCAAACACATGGCCTAAATGGGCATGACCACTGCGACTTAACACCTCAATACGAGTCATATTAAAGCTATTATCTCTTTGATACTCCGCCACTTCAGCGGCAATCGGTTTAGTAAAACTTGGCCAACCACAACCGGATTCAAACTTATCTTTGGAAGAAAACAACGGCTCTCCCGTGGTGATATCCACATAAATACCCGGCGCGAAATTATCCCAATATTCGTTACTAAAAGAGCGTTCAGTATGTTTACCTTGTGTCACATCATATTGAAGCGCGGTCAATTTTTGCTTTAATTCTGCATCACTTGGTTTTGGGTATTTTTTATCATCAATTAATGGCTCATCGGCTTTTTTGATGTCGATATGGCAATAGCCATTCGGATTTTTCTTGAGATAATCCTGATGATACTCTTCCGCCTCCACATAATTTTTCAGCGGTTCCGCTTCAATTTGAATCGGTTCTTGATATTTACTTTGTAAAGTTTTCAATGCTGCCTCAATAACCGCTTTATCTTGTTCATTTTGATAGTAAATGCCGGTGCGATATTGTCTGCCACGATCATTGCCTTGCTTATTGATACTGGTTGGATCGATAACACGGAAATAATATTGCAACAATTTATCTAACGAAATTTTATTTGGATCGTAAGTGACTTTCACGGTTTCAGCATGATCTGTCGCGTGCAATAATTGGTAGTTAGTGGTATCACCTTTTCCATTGGCATAGCCCGAAACGGCATCAGTCACGCCCTGAATGCGTTCCATATAAGCTTCTAGTCCCCAAAAACAACCACCAGCAAGATAAATAATTCGTTGTTCTTGTTTGCTTTCCATTGTCATTTTTTGCTCCTTTGATGAGGTTGGATTATCAGCATACGTTAAACTACTTTGCAAACCGCCAAAAAGTGCGGTCAATATGAGAAATGTTTTTGTATATTTCATTTTCTTTCCTTATTATAGAAAAATCTTCAGCTTACATTTCATTAGACGAAGACAAGCCCATTTTCTTACAAAATAAGGCAATTTTTTACCGCACTTTGTGCAAGGAACCTTTATGCCAAACATACATCTCCGCAACAATTATCAAAAAGCTGTTGTTTGTATGGTGTTAGCTTACATCAGCATTGCCTTAATGGGTGTATTTGTAAAATACGCCTCTGATGAATTACCGTCCAGTGAAATTTTATTTTCCCGTTTCTTTATTGGTTTTGTGTTTCTCCTCCCCTTTTTAATTAAAGATGGAGATTTCAAAGTCGATATGTCGCAATGGAAATTTCTCGTTTTGCGCAACCTCGCCGGCATTGCCAGTATGTTGCTAACCTTCTACGCCATTAAATATTTGCCGATTTCTATTGCGATTTTATTGATGAATACGTCCGCACTTTTTGTGCCTCTATTGCTGTTTTTCTTTAAAGTCAGAACGCCATTAAAAGTATTAGCTTGCAGTTTTATGGGGTTTATCGGTGTATCCATCATTATGCTGACCAACGGTTCAATGAATATCAACCCTATCCATGTAGGCTATGCGTTAGGTGCTGCCGTCTTGGCTGCGATGGCGTTTATCAGTTTACAAGAACTCAATAAACACAATTCACCTAAAAATATCGTGTTTTACTTTCACTTATTAGGCTCGATTTTGTTACCGCTCTTTTTCATTGCACAGTGGAAAATGCCAACATTACATGAATTTGCATTACTGCTTTTAGTGGGTGGATTCGGTCTTATTTTCCAATTATTACTCACTCGTGCCTTTAAATACGCCTCTGCCAATGTCATTACGCCTTTTGCTTTTACTGGCGTAATTTTCTCCAGCATCTGTGACTGGCTCTTCTGGGATAACGTACCAAGCCTAAATTTCTGGATTGGTTCATTAGTCATCATTATCGCTGTCAGCTTGCTTGCTAGAATGCGGGCAAAATAGAGAAATCCGACCAAATAGCTAAAATACAACTATTCTCAATAACATTGTTTGAGTGTATAATCCAAATGCTTTTTATTATTGAGGACATAACATGAAAAAATTATTCAAAACCACTTTAGCTTCTGCATTATTAATGGTATCCGCATTTGCTAGCGCCGTGACGGTTAAAGATGCGAAAGGTGAATTTACCCTTGATAAAACCCCAAGCCGTGTTGTGGCATTGGAATATTCTTTTGTGGATGCTTTAGCCCAAGTCGGTGTAAGCCCAGTGGGTGTGGCTGACGATAACAAAATCGATCGTATTTTGCCGCAAGTGCGCGAAAAAATTGCTGCATGGCAATCCGTTGGCACGCGTTCTCAACCGAGTCTTGAAGTGATTGCTTCTCTCAAACCCGATTTAATTATTGCCGATCCTTCCCGTCACACAGCGGTGTTTGAAGAATTGAAAAAAATCGCACCAACAGTGATGTTCGATTCCCGTCATGAGAGCTATCAAGGAAATCTTGAAACAGCACAAAAAATTGGTGATTTAGTGGGTAAAAGCGCTGAAATGAAAGCGAAGATCAATGAACATAATGATTACATTGCCAACATTGCAAAAAATCTAGGTGTACAAGGCAAAAAAGCCTCATTTGGTACTTCCCGAGAAGATAAATTTAATATCCAAAATGACAATGGCTATGTGGGTAGTTTCTTAACGACATTAGGTTTTGCTCCAACCAAACTCAATAGCGATCAGGCTTTCGTGGAAATCAACCTTGAACAATTAGTAATGGAAAAACCGGAATACTTGTTCATCGCCCATTACCGTGATGAAAGTATTGCGCGCAAATGGGAAGCCGAGCCACTTTGGAAAGCCATTCCTGCCGTAAAAGCAAACCATGTTTACAGCGTTGACTCCGACATGTGGGCGCGAGGTCGCGGCTTAGAAGCGAGCAAAATTATGGCAAAACAAATTGAAGGTTTCGTGAAACAAAAATAATGATGAAGTCTGCTTTCCGTTGGGGACTTCCCCTTATCATTCTGGCTTTCCTATTATGGGGAAGCCTGTTTTTGTATTATCCCATCGAAATTCGACCGCTTGCAGCGTTACAAGCGTTCCTCCCCGATGGCGATGAAATTGCCAAAATTACCGTAACCGATTTACGCCTGCCGCGCGCATTAGTTGGCATGATTTTAGGTGCCAATCTTGCGGTGGCGGGGGCGTTGTTACAAACCATTACGCGCAACCCGCTTGCTTCACCTACGCTACTCAGCGTGAACTCAGGAGCTAGTCTTGCGATGGTGACCGCCAGTGCTTTTAGCCCTTTGATTCTTTCTGGTTATAGCATTGCTTTAGTGGCTAGTATCGGTGGCGGTCTGAGTTGGTTTGTGGTGATGCTGATCAGCAACGGATGGAAAGACAACAGTGGGGATCGCAGCCGGGTGATTTTAGCGGGGATTGCTGTATCACTACTGTGTGCAGCGCTCACAAAATTGGTGCTCATTATTGCGGAAGATCATGCCTTCGGTATTATGAGTTGGCTAGCTGGTGGCATTGCACATGCCCGTTGGAATGAATTATTGACGTTATTTCCGTTCTTTATTTTGACCGCACTTTTCTGTCTATTCTTTGCTAGTCGTTTGAATTTACTCAATTTAAGCGATGAGTCCGCTCGTTCACTAGGCATCAATCTCTTCCGTTTACGTTGGTACGCTAACATCATGGCGTTATTGATTGTGGGCTCAAGCGTGAGTGTTGCTGGCCCTGTGGCCTTTATTGGCTTACTCGTGCCCCACCTTGCCCGCTATTGGATTGGCTATGACTTGCGAAAATCGCTCCCTATGGCGATGTTACTCGGCGCAATTTTAATGCTCGCTGCAGATACCATTGCCCGCGCGGTCAACTTTCCTAGCGAAGTGCCTGCTGGTGCGGTGCTTGCCTTAATCGGTGCCCCAGTCTTTGTATTATTTGCCAGAGGAAGACACTAATGCGAACCTCTCATGTATCTTTCCGCGCTATCGGCTTTTATGTCATCACGCTCAGTATGATGGTACTACTCTTTGGATTGAGTATTCGCCTTGGCACTTATACGCTTTCTTTTGAGGAAATTTGGGCGGCCTTTCAGCCTGACGATAAAAACTATTTTACCTTGATGGAATATCGCCTACCCCGTGCAGTATTAGCGATTTTATTAGGCGGAGCCTTAGCAATTTCTGGTGTGTTAGTGCAAAGCGTGGTGCGCAATCCACTTGCCTCTCCCGACATTTTAGGGATTAACAACGCGGCTGGGTTGGTTGCTGTTTCAGTATTGATGTTCTTGCCAAACTTGGCATTTTACTGGATGCCAATTTTTGCCTTTTTAGGTGGTGTGCTCTCTTTTGTCATTTTATGGGTCGTGTGCGGTTTTAACTTCCGCCCTATCAAAATGGCAATCATTGGGGTCGCACTTTCCGCATTGTGGGCAGCCATTAGTCATTATCTGATGCTTACCAATCCAGTCGAGATCAACACGGCGATGTTATGGCTCACAGGAAGCCTGTGGGGGCGTAGCTGGTCTTATTTGAATGTGGTATTGCCATGGTTAATCGTATTACTGCCCTTGCCATTTATTTTCTGTCGTGATCTCGACACCCTTGGTTTAGGTGAAAACAAAGCCTCTACCTTGGGCGTGACCGTAAATAAAGTACAAATCAGCGTTTTAGTGCTAGCGGTGGCCCTTTCCACTACAGCCGTGGCAATTTGTGGTCCGATTGCCTTTTTAGGCTTAGTTGCGCCGCATCTTGCCCGTCGTTTAGTCGGCGGCAGACATCGTACCCTATTACCGGCAGCCTTGATTATTGGCGCCCTCTTATTACAACTTTCGGATATTTTGGCGCGGGTGATTGACCCTCCAACTGAACTACCCGCGGGTATTCTGACCGCGATTATCGGTGCGCCATATTTCTTCTATTTATTGATGAGAACTAAATAATGAGCATTGAAATCAATAATTTATCTTTAGGTTATCAAGATAAACTCGTGGTTAAAAATCTGTCGCTAAAATTCCCGAAAAATAAAGTGATTGCGTTAATCGGCCCAAATGGTTGCTGTAAGTCCACCACATTAAAAGCGGTGGCTCGCTTGCTTAAACCGAAGCAAGGCTCAATCACCCATAAAGGTCAGGATATTTGGCAAAAAAGCCCTAAAGAATATGCCCAAGAATTGGCTTTTCTCCCGCAGCAACACTTGGTACCTGAAGGGATTAAAGTACGCGAATTGATCGCTTACGGGCGTTCGCCTTACTTAAACCTCTGGGGTAAACTCAGCCAAAAAGATGAAGAATTGGTGACTTGGGCGATGGCACAAACGCAAACTGCCGAACTTGCTGAACAGTTAGTTTCTGATTTATCTGGTGGTCAGCAACAACGGGTATTTTTAGCCATGACTCTTGCGCAAGATGCCGAATTAGTGCTACTCGATGAGCCGACTACTTATCTGGATTTAAACCGCCAAGCTGAACTCATGGGCATGATGCGACAAATGCAACAAAATGGCAAAACCGTGATTACGGTGTTGCATGATCTCAACCAAGCCTGCCGCTATTGCGATTACTTAATCGTCATGAAAAAAGGTGCCGTAATGGCACAAGGCACACCTGATGAGGTCATGACCGAAGAGTTACTTAAGGATGTGTTTGATTTGGATGTCATCATTCATCGTGATCCTATCAGTAACACACCGATGTTTATTTTGAAATAACGTTCAATCACTTCTCTAAATATAAAATAGGCGTTTTATTTTACTAAAACGCCTATTTTTTATCTCCCCCCTCCATTTATACACAATTAATGTTTTCCATCGCCCGCAGAGAGGTCGGACCTCTTTGCAAAACTTACACTTTTTTACACTGTCTGAAATAACGAAGCACTAGATAATTATTATTAATATAGTAGAACTAAAAAATGAAATCTCTAGCCCATGTCTTTAAGGCAATGCTATTAGCGGGTGTCAGTACCTCTGTAGCACAGGTTGCCTATGCCCAAAAATCCTCTATTGATACCGAACGAGAAAATATCATCATTTTATCTCGTCAAGGAGAAGTCCAATTAAATCAAGCCATTACAAAACTTGAGGCCTTATTTAAGAGGACAAACGATATTAAAGTACGCGATGATTTAATTACACTCTATCTGAGGACGAATCAATCCGCTAAAGCACTTTCACTTTGCGAAAGCTGCGCACCAGCGCAATTTTCCCAAAATGAACTGGAAAATTTAGGCAAAGCCGCTCGAAATGAAAAACAATACGACCGTGCTGTTGCATTCTATTCCCAATTGCAAAAGCAATTCCCTGATAATCCAAATGGATGGCTTGGTGGCGCATTAGCCTCCACTGAAACCAAAAACTACAATGCGGCAAAAAATGCACTGAATGTCTATAAAAAACGTTTTGGACAAGATCATGCTTATCTTGATGCAGAAAGTTATTTGCTTGATTTCACTGAACCCGACATGGCTAAACTTGGCCGCTGGCAACGTCAGTTAGAACAAAATCCGAAAAATATCACCTTGATGAGAGAGTTGTATCGTTTAGCATCGAAATACAACCTTCAACCATTACAAGAGAAACTACAAAAAGCCTATCCTGATCAATTCAATCAAAAAGATATGATGTGGTTTGAGCATGGTAAGACGATTACCTCCTCAAAAAATGCGACAACACCTACACAACAAGAAAAATCATTTGAAGAATTGACCGCACTTTTGGCCAAAATTAATCCTGAGCATCCTCTGTATCAACAAGCATTGCAAGATCGTTTTGTGATGGGTGTTCGCTTGAATAAATTTGATGAAATAAAAGACGACTTCAATACATTACAGGCTCAATCTAATGTACCTGCGTATTTAGAAGAAGCTTTTGGTGATTATTGGGTAGCAAAAGGCTCACCACACAAAGCATTAGCGATTTATCAAGCAATTGAACAACAAGCATTAACCAATAAACTCGCTGTAAGCGATGGTTTACTTCATAAACTCTCTCTCACTGCAAGCGATGCGGGCAAATTTGAATTGGCGCAACAATATTTAGAGCGTATGAATTCAAATGTTTATATCAATGACTATACCCGAACATCAAAAATTCTGAATCCTGGCTACGATTCTCGCTATTTTGGTTTGGCACGTTTAGCGTTATGGCGTGGTAACAGCAAATTAGCTCAGCAACTTATTGATGATCGTCTATTTAACAAAACGCCTGGTGATCCATGGGTTATGTTGCAAAAAGCGGAACTTGAGCGAAATCGTGGCAACTATGATGATGCCAAATTATGGGCGGAAAAAGCCGGTTATTTTTTGAGTAAAAATGATCA
The DNA here is from genome assembly GCF_001810545.1 of Haemophilus sp. HMSC066D02. Classification (NCBI taxonomy): domain Bacteria; kingdom Pseudomonadati; phylum Pseudomonadota; class Gammaproteobacteria; order Pasteurellales; family Pasteurellaceae; genus Haemophilus; species Haemophilus sp. HMSC066D02. Next base: position 392,870 of record NZ_KV801805.1, read on the forward strand.
GCAAGAAGCACGCAATAACCTGGCAGAAACTGCTTTAAGTCAAAATGATTTACCAACAGTTTCAAAAACAATTGATGCAATGAATGAAGAACAACGTCAGTCAGCACAATCCCTCATAAACCATTACGAACAAGCACGTTCTGGCAAAATTGTAGGAAGTATCGGCTTACAGCATCGTACCTCACCAATCAGTTATAGCAATGAAAGTAGCCAAGATTATGCGATTTACACACCGAAAACAGCAAATGGTCACGATCTCTACGTTCATTACTTAGAAACTCGTTCCCCTTATGACAAAGAAAGTCTTATTTCTCGCCGAATTGGCGTAGGAACAGAGCTCAATTTCTATCCACTCCAAGTGAAAATGGAAAGCGGGAAAGGCGTTAAGCTTAATGATAAAGCCTATTTCTCTACAGAGGCAAATTATACCCTCAATCAACATTGGTCATTTAATTTAAACGCCAATATTAATGGTAGTGGTACTCCAGTTAAAGCCATCAATAAAGGTGTGTATACCAAAGATATTGGTTTCTCTACCACATATTCCTATTCTGATATTTTCCAAGCTGGGCTAGGTGGTGGCGTCATGAAATTTGATGACGGCAACTTAAGAAAAGAAGCCAATTTCTGGTTGAATCTCAATACATTCAAACATGACCGTTGGACGCTAACCAACAATTTCAGAGTCGATTACAGCAAAAATAAAACCATTGATTCTGCTGAATATTACAACCCCGCAAAAGCGACAAGCTTGGAATTCGGTGCGGATTTAAGTTACTACCAACCACTTAATTATGGCTTAGTCTTAAATCACCACCTGAAAGCCAGCATAGGTGCTTATAAACAGGCAGAACTCAGTCGAGAAAAGATGTGGTCGATTAGCTACGGGCATCAATGGCGTATTGGTAAAAAATTTGGCGTGTCTTATGAAATTGGTCGTAAAAAGAATATTTACGACGGCAGTGCTGAATTCAACAATTTCGGAAATTTAAACTTCTCTATTTATTATTAAATACTTAAGCGGTATAACTTTATGAGATCTCTAAAACATTTTGCAAAAATCATTATTTGCATGCTTTCCCTTTTTTCGGCTTTTGCCTTTGCACAAGATCGTTATGGCGTATTAGCTTATCACTCCGTTGTAGATGAAAGTGCGGCTGAAAATCAAAACATTATTTTCCTCAAACGATTTCTGCCCAAACGTTAATTAAACATTTTAATTGGCTAAAAGAAAATGGATACAACGTCATCAGTTGGCAGCAAGTTATCGATGCTGAAAATGGTCAAGGCACATTACCTGATAATGCGGTATTACTAAGCTTCGACGATGGCTATGAGACCATGTACAACGTGGTCTTCCCGCTATTAAAGGCTTATAACTACCCTGCTGTTTTTGCACCAGTGACGGGCTGGTTAGATACACCTGCAAATCAAAAAATCGCTTATGCCGATAAAATGCTAGACCGTTCTGTTTTTGCCACTTGGGCACAAGTGAAAGAAATGGAACAGAGCGGACTCGTTGAAGTTGCTTCCCATACACATAACCTTCATAACGGTATTAATGCTAACCCATCTGGTGGTCAATTGCCCGCTGTGATTGCACCTGAATATAAAAATGGTAAATATGAAACGGAAGATGCCTACAAAAATAGACTGCGATCTGATTTCGCCCTAACTGTTCAAACATTAGTCAATCATATTGGTAAGAAACCACGTGTAATGGTGTGGCCTTATGGACAATTTAATGATGTTGCGGTGCAAATTGCACGACAAGCAGGAATGCCACACTATTTCTCATTGGGAGAGAAAATTGTTAATAAAGTTGGCGATAAACACATTGGACGCTTATTACTGAATGCAGAAACCGATCTAAATACCGTTAAAAACTATCTCGATGGTATTGATGAAAGCAAGCAAATTCAACGTGTGCTACATGTTGATTTGGATTATGTCTATGATGCGGATAAAGCTCAGCAAGCCAAAAACCTTGATAAGTTAATCGACCGCATCTATCGCTATGGTGTGACGACAGTTTATCTTCAAGCCTTCTCTGATCCCGATGGGGATGGTGTAGCGGATGCCTTGTATTTCCCAAATAAATACCTTCCTGTACGAGATGATATTTTTGGCCGAATTGCCTGGCAATTGCAAACGCGCGCGGGCGTACAAGTCTACGCTTGGATGCCTGTACTCGCCTTTGATTTACGAAAAGGCGTAAAAGAGGCGGAATATGTCATTGATAGCCGCACTGGCAAGCCTTCAACAAAGGCTTATTTACGCCTTTCACCTTATAACAACCAGAATGTTGAAATCATTAAATCCATTTATAACGATTTGTCATTCTATGCCAAATTTAATGGCATCTTATTCCACGATGATGCGTTCCTAACCGATTTTGAAGGTGCAGAAGGCACTCACGCTGAAGGCATGGTTAGTCCACAAGCAAAACAAAAAACACAGGATTTAATCCAATTAACCCATCAACTCACTGATGCGTTAAAACCTTATTTCTTGCGTGGTTCATATTCTCTTAAAACGGCTCGTAATATTTATGCATCAGTGATCACAACCCCAAATGCAGAAGAATGGTTGGCTCAAAACTTAAAAACGCTCACCGAAAATTACGATACCACGGCCATTATGGCGATGCCATATATGGAAAATGAGCAGCCTATTTCACAAAAAGAAGCCTATCAATGGTTTGCTTCTCTTATTGAAAATGTGAAAGCTCAAGCACCATTAGATAAAGTCTTATTTGAATTCCAAGCGGTGAATTGGCGAACTCAAAAACCAATTCCTGAATCCGAATTGATTGATTGGATGACGCTATTGCAAAAAAATCATATTTATAGCTATGGCTACTATCCGGATAACTTTTTAACAAACCAACCGGATATGAACAAAATGAAACCGTATTTTTCCGTAAATACGAATGCAGGAAAAAAATAAGGATTGATCATGAACCAACAATTCTTAGAAGCAGTGAGTATCTTCGTATTCATGTATCCTGCCGGGATGGCAATATATTGGGTGACGGCAAGTCTGTGTTATTACCTGTTTATGGAAGGAAAACTCGGGCAACCGACTTTCCAACAAATGCCCAAAGAACGCGTTCCTATGGTCAGCATTATGGTGCCTTGCTACAACGAAGGGGACAATCTAGATGAAGCTATTCCTTACTTGCTCCAACTCAGATACCCAAACTATGAACTGATCTTTATCAATGATGGCAGTAAAGATAACACAGGTGAAATTATTGAACGTTGGGCAAAAGCTGACGAACGCATCGTGGCGCTTCACCAAGAAAACCAAGGTAAAGCCAGCGCATTAAATCATGGCTTGTTAGTTGCTAAAGGTGAATATGTGGCCTGTATTGATGGCGATGCGGTATTGGATTTCGATGCGATCGATTACATGGTGCAATCCCTCGAATTAAACCGTGCTTATGGCGCCGTTACAGGAAACCCACGCGTACGTAACCGCAGTACAATCCTAGGTCGCTTACAAGTGTCTGAGTTTAGCTCCATTATCGGTTTAATCAAACGTGCTCAAAGCCTGATGGGAACCATCTTCACCGTATCTGGTGTATGTTGTTTATTCCGAAAAGATGTAATGGAAGAAATCGGTGGCTGGAGCACCAATATGATCACCGAAGACATTGATGTTAGTTGGAAAATTCAAACGGCCGGTTACAACATTATGTATGAGCCTCGTGCCTTATGTTGGGTATTAATGCCTGAACGTCTTTATGGCTTATACAAACAGCGTTTACGCTGGGCACAAGGTGGTGCTGAAACCATTCTCAAATATTTCCCTCAGGTCTGGCGTTGGAGAAACCGCCGTCTATGGCCAATGTATGCCGAATATTTTGTTACCGCAACTTGGGCAATCTTATTGGTTGCACTGGTTGCGCTTGCACTATACCGCAAGATTACTTTGGGTATAGGCATTCAAAACATGGAGTTGTTTGAAACAAATATCTCAATCATGTTTTTTTCCTTCTTCTTACAGTGTCTCTTAAGCTTATACATTGATTCACGTTACGAAAAAGGATTGATCCAATATGGAATTTCCTGCATTTGGTATCCCTACGTTTATTGGTTACTCAATACAATAACGTTACTCGTTGGAATCCCAAAAGCGATTTTTAGAAACAAGTCCAAGCTAGCTGTCTGGACAAGCCCTGACAGAGGAGTTTAAATAATGGCAACCGCCACTTTACAACAATTGATGGTTATTAATAAAGGTAGCAGTCTTCCCTTGCTGATTAAAGCCAAAAGCTTTGTACTAGATCTAGTTACCTGGGCTTTATGGGCTTATATCATCACTTTTGTCGCGAGATATGCGGAACGCATCTTCACTAAACCGATTCTGGAAAGTTTCTTTTTCGTTGATGTGGTCAGCATCATGTTTTCTGTCTCTGCGGTATTGGTCATATTGGCTTATATTTGGTCTATTCTTACCGTAGCAAAAGAATAACTCGCAAAAAACTTAATATAAAAACCGCACTTTGGTTTACAAATCAAAGTGCGGTTATTTTTAGAAATGTTTAATTAGATACGATATTCTCTAATTAAGCTTTTGGACCTGCTGCGATAAGCGCTTTACCTTCTGCGTTAGTTGCATATTTTTCGAAGTTTTTCACGAAACGTCCAGCAAGATCTTTCGCTTTTGCTTCCCATTGTGCTTTATCCGCATAAGTATCACGTGGGTCTAAGATCGCAGAATCTACGCCAGGTAATGCTTTTGGAATCGCTAAATCAAAGATTGGTAACTTGCCCATTTCTGCTTTTTCAATAGAACCATCTAAGATGGCATCGATAATACCACGAGTATCTTTGATTGAGATACGTTTACCTGTACCGTTCCAACCAGTATTAACTAAGTAAGCTTCTGCACCAGCAGCTTGCATACGTTTAACTAACACTTGAGCATATTGTGTTGGGTGAAGAGTTAAGAACGCCGCACCGAAACATGCTGAGAAGGTTGGAGTTGGTTCAGTAATACCACGCTCTGTACCAGCTAATTTAGCAGTGAAACCAGATAAGAAGTAGTATTTAGTTTGCTCTGGTGTCAATTTAGACACAGGAGGTAATACACCGAATGCGTCCGCAGTTAAGAAAATTACTTTCGTTGCGTGACCAGCACGAGATACTGGTTTAACAATATTATCAATGTGATAAATTGGGTAAGACACACGAGTATTTTCAGTTTTAGAACCATCATCGAAATCAACTGAACCATCAGCACGAACCACGACGTTTTCTAATAATGCATCACGACGGATTGCACGATAGATATCTGGCTCATTTTCTTCAGAAAGATGGATAGTTTTCGCGTAGCAACCACCTTCGAAGTTGAAGATACCTACATCATCCCAACCGTGCTCATCGTCACCGATTAATTCACGTTTTGGATCGGTAGAAAGGGTGGTTTTACCTGTACCTGATAAACCGAAGAAGATTGCAACATCACCGTCTTTACCTACGTTAGCAGAACAGTGCATTGCACCTACACCTTTAAGTGGTAGGAAGTAGTTCATCATTGAGAACATACCTTTCTTCATTTCGCCACCGTACCAAGTACCACCGATTAATTGGATACGCTCAGTTAAGTTGAATGCAACGAAGTTTTCAGAGTTCAAACCTTGTTCTTTCCAGTTCGGGTTGGTGCATTTAGAACCATTCATTACCACGAAATCAGGTTTAAAGGTTTTTAATTGTTCTTCTGTCGGACGAATGAACATATTTTTCACAAAGTGTGCTTGCCATGCTACTTCAGTCACAATACGCACTGCGATACGGTCTTGTTCACTTGCGCCACAGAAACCATCAACCACGAATAAACGTTTACCAGAAAGTTGTTTAGTCACAAGACCTTTCAAGCTTGACCAAGTTTCTTGAGTCATTGGTTTGTTATCGTTTTTCGCCACATCAGAAGTCCACCACACAGTATCTTTTGTGGTATCATCTAAAACGATGTATTTATCTTTCGGCGAACGACCGGTAAAGATCCCTGTATCAACAGCCACCGCGCCAGTTGTGGTAAGTGTACCTTTTTCAAAGCCTTCTAAGCCTGGTTTGGTTTCTTCTTCAAAAAGTTGTTCATAACTTGGGTTATAAACCACTTCTTTAACATCATGAATACCAACGGCTTCAAGTTCTTTAATTACGTTTTTAACATCAGTCATAGTTCACCTCTTGATTAAAGTTTAAAAATTTTTCCTATGTTCATTGTATGGGAATTATCAAAAAAAAAATGTTAACTAGATCTCATTTTTGAACATTCATTGGAAAATCCTACCCCTTTTTAGGTGGTTTTAGAGGCTGGGATACAAGAAGGTTGATTTACCCATCACATTTTCGATATAGTGAGAACTATTATCAACTCAAGACCCGATAACCATGTTCTCATTTCTGCGTTTACCCTTTTTATTTTGTATGCTGATGTTTACGCAAAGCATACAAGCAGAACCCGACTTTAAAATTCCCCCTATTCAAGAAAGCATGAAAAAAATGTATCAAATTCAACAAAAAGATTTTACTTTTGAAGGCAAGCATTATCGTTTATTTATTGCTGTTCCACCGAAAATGTCGAAAAAACTGACCGCACTTTATACGTTAGATGGTAACGCTCAATTTCCAATAGCAGTGAATGCTGTCAATCCTAACAAACCTCTCCCCCTTATTGTCGGTATCGGTTATGTATCTGATAAAGCTTACGTCATTGAGGAACGAATGAGAGATTACACTTTTCCAGTAGAAGGCGCTGAATTTGCCAAAGGAGGGAAAGCCGCTGATTTTCTACGTTTTATTCAAGAAGATGTAAAACCTTACATTGAGCAGCATTTCGATATCAATAAGGAAAAACAATATTTCTTTGGCCATTCTTTTGGTGGGTTGTTTGGATTATACGTGCTCTTCCATCAACCAGATTTATTTCAATATTACACCTTGGCAAGCCCTTCTCTTTGGTGGGGAAATGGCTCATTTTTACCTCAAAATGAGCTATGGATTAGCCAAAAACCGTCACATATTCTGATTACATTAGGCTATTATGAAGAACATCCTGAGCAGGATCCGAATATGACTGAAGAACAATTACAGCGTATTAATCAACGGAAACAAATGCGAACAATCAATGCGCATCAATTGGCGAAAATATTGGAAAAACAAGGTAATTCCGTAGAGTTTATTTCCATTCCCAATAAAAATCATGGTGGCTCGATTCCTGACGCTATCAAACATTGTTTGGAACAAGTTCAACAATAAAAGCGCATAAAAAAATCCCCGTTATCATGAACGGGAATTTTTCTTATTGTGCTTGTTTGAGTTTATTGATGGCTTCTTTATTGAAGAAGTAATGTGTGCCACAACATTCACACTGCATATCAATACTGCCTTTATGCTCTTCTAAGATTTCATCAATTTCAGCTTCTGGAATCAACAACAATGCTGCTCCAGAACGTTCAGGTGAGCAACCACAGAAGAAAGAAACAGCTTGTGGTTCAAACACTTCTACTACTTCTTCGTGATATAAGCGATAAAGCAATTCTTCTGCGGGTAATCCAAATAACTCCTCATCTTTTACGGTTGCAGCTAACGTAGTTAAATGCTCAAAATCCTCTGGCGTACCTTGGCCATCCGGCATAATTTGTAGCAACATCCCAGCTGCAACGACTTTACCGTCATATTCACCTGTACGAATAATAAGTTGGGTTTGTAATTGTTCTGAACGAACAAAATAGTCTTCTAAACATTCCGTAATGGTTGGTTTATCTAAACCGATAACGCCTTGATAACGTTCACCTTCAGTTGGAGCAATCGTAATCACTAATACGCCTTTGCCGATCATATCATGAAGGCTCATGCCATCTTGAATATCACCTTGTACACGTGCTAATGCACGGATCTGTTGTTGGTCATTACCATTTACTAAAGCTAATTTTAATGGCCCATCACCTTGAATTTGAACCGTAATATTACCGTTAAATTTTAATGTTGCAGTCAATAAATTCGTTGCCACCATCATCTCACCCAATAAGTTTTGTACGGCTTTTGGATAATGGTGGGTATTCAATGTATCAGTAAAGGTTTGGTTTAATCGTACCCATTCACCACGCACGGCACGGTTTTGGAAAAGGTAGCGGTAAAGTTTGTCATTGTCTTGAGTGTAATTCATTATTTGTTCCTATTTATTCTTTGAGTAAAAAGTGCGGTCAATTTTGTGAATAAATCTTAAACGTTCAAAAAAGATGTCGTTTTATTACCGCACTTTTTGCCTGTGCAGTATTATGGGGGTGAAAATCAAAATTACAAGCCAAAAAGAAAAGCGGATAGCTTTCACTATCCGCTCGCTTTATAAAATTAAACTGATAAATTACCAGTATGCACGTAAACCGATAACAGTTTTGAAATCACGGCTACGATCTACAGTGCTGTTTTCGTATTTAGTACGAGTTGCTTGCCATTCTAAGAATGGTTTCACTTTTAAAGAACCTTGATTGTATACGTAGTATTCAGTACCCACCATAAATTGACGAGTTCTGTCTGTATCACCAAATTGTTTATCTGTTTTATATGCGTACATTGCATATACGTTCCAATCTTCGTTTAAACCTTGACGAACAACTGCACGCACTTCATTTTTAGTACGTTTATCACCTTGGTTTTTAGTTACTTGACGCTCTAAATCTAAACCATAAGTAGTATGAACGAAGTTATAGGCCAAACCTAATCCATAAGCATTACGGTAGTATGATGTATTGTTAGCATTTTCAGAAATTTCACGAGTAAAACCTGCTGCTACGGTCACATTTTGAATGCTATCAATTGCATGATTAAAGATAAGACCTGTACCCCAAGCATTTTTACGTTTGTTTGTTAAATCAAGGTTTTTCATGCTACGTTTGCTTGAACCACCGTAGTACGCACCAAATTTAACTTTGTTATCACCATAATTACCGTTGTACACATATTGAGTTACACGACGTGCAGAACCATCTAATAAGCCATCAGATAAGCTGTAAGTATTTGCTAAGTCGGTTTGTTTTACTTCATCAGTGATAGTTACCATATTACCGTAAGTTAATTCACCGAATTGTTTGTGGCCAAAACCAGCATAAAGTTGGTGAGTATAAACATGGTCAAAATCGTGTTGTGAAGGCGCTTCACCACGCATACGCCATTCAGCACGGCCTAAAGCGTAGAAATCACTACCTAAGCTTTGTTTTAATTTAAAACCAAAACGTGAGCCGTTGTTATCAACTGCGTGGTTGATGTGTTCTTTAGTTACATCACCATTTACATAGTTAGTTTTGTTAGAGGTGCTTTCCCATTTAACACGTAAAGAACCGTAAAAATCAACATCAGTACCAGTTTGGTCAATGTGGAAGTTATAAGCTTGTGCAGAACCTGCTGCTAATGCCGCTACAGATAAAGCAAGAAGTGTTTTTTTCATAACGCTTTCCCTATTATTTAATGAAGTTTATTAAAAAATTGAACTTTTTGCAGTTTATACACTACAACCTAAATGGTCAATATTAATTTTTGCCAACTATCAGAAAATAGGCAATATTTTGACTAAAATCAATCCAGATAAATACATATTCGATTATTTTGTCGCCTATTTAATTAATAAATTAAGCTCAGAAAATACTTGGTCTGAAGTAATATTTCCCATTGAATTCGCTGTTAAATAATGCTGATTTTGACCATAACAGCCAATTAAGGTCGGAGCTGTTGCGCCATAAAGCGTAATATTTGGTTTGTCCAGTGCGGCAGTCAAATGGGCAAGCCCTGTGTCTACCGATACCACGGCTTTCGCATTGGCAATTTGTTCAGCCAATTCATGCAATGAAAGCTTAGGCAAAACAACTACATGAGATAAGCCGACAGCCAATCGCTCTGCTCTCGTCTTTTCTTTTTCGTTTCCCCAAGGTAAACGAACTTGAACAGAAAGTGCGGTCACTTTTTCAATTAAATTTCGCCATTCATGTTCTGGCCAATGCTTTTCATCTCTTGTCGTAGAATGAAAAAAGATCACATAAGGTTCGATAGAATCGGTAGAAATAAAATGACGAGCAATATCGTAATCCCCTTTTTCTTTCTGTAATGGATAAGATAATGCTTGTGCAAAAAGTTGACGAATACGTTCTACCGCATGCTGTTGATAAGAAATTGCGTATTTTTTATCGTAGAACAATGAGGCAATCGGCTCACGGATACTTTTGCGATCATAGCCATGTTTAATGCCATTGGCTAAGCGTGTCGCAAAAAAGGCACTTTTAAAAAGCCCTTGCGCGTCAATCACGGCATCATATTGATTGGCTTGTAATAAAGTGCGGTAAGATTTCCATTCGTTTTTTGTTTGAGCTGAAAAAGGCGATTTTCGCCAACGTCTTAAGGCAATTGGAATGATTTGCTTCACTGCAGAATGCCAATGTGGAATTTCGGCAAAATTCTCTTCTACCACCCAATCAATGGAGAGATTAGGAATAGCACGCTGCGCATCAGTCAATGCCGGCAAAGTATGAATTACATCGCCCATAGAAGACGTTTTGATCACGCATACTTTCATTTAATAAACCTTCTTCCCCAGTGCATAATACCGAGACCTGATACAGCTAAAATACCACCAATAATTAAGGATGAATCCACTTGTTCATTCAACCAAACGGCTGAGAATAGAATCCCTAAAATCGGCACTAGAATAATATAAGCTGAGGCATTACCTGCGCCTAAGTATTTCACTCCATCAAAATACCAGGCGTAGGCCAATACTGTGGCACCAAATGCGAGGCCAAGCAAACTGATCCACTCGCCTTGCGATAAATTCAGTACAGTAAGCCAATCGTCTGCACTTTCCACGCATAACGCGCTCATAAATAACAGTAAAAAACCAAAAATGGAAGATAATGTGGTCGCGGTGAGTGAATCAATGCCCGCCAGTACTTTTCTCGCCAATAAGGTGTAAACGACCCAACAAATCAGCGCCCCAATCAATAATATTTGCCCAAAGCCAAAGGAATCCATCATCTGTAAAAAATTCCCTTTTGTGAGAGCCAATAGCGATCCACTCATGGCAATAACCATTCCGAGTATTACCCAGCGATTCCATTTTTCTTTAAATAAAAAAATTGCCAAAAGCGTGGTAAATACCGGGTTTGTCGCCACAATAACAGCCGCTTGCCCCGCAGGAAGATATTTCAGCCCCCAGATAAAAAACGTGGAATAGGCAAAAACACCGAAGAAAGCAGTGACAAACAAACCAATCCATTGATTCGCTCTAAGTTGTTTCGCATATTTGAAGCGATTTGCCGCATATAACCAAATCATGAGCGGAATAATCGCGAACAAAAATCGTAAACTTGAAGCCACAAATGTCGGCATAGCTTGGGCAACCACTCGCCCCCAAGGCCAAGAAGCGCCCCATAAAATGGCCATTCCGATTAATTGTAAGTGTATGCGTAGAGGGTTCATTTTGCTAATAATGCCTCTAATTTTTCTAATGCCATTTCAGGTGTAATATCAATCAAACTTTGATGATACCCTTCCGAGCTATCTGTACTTTTACGCACCTTAATTAAATCGCCTTCAATTAAACGAATAATCACGGCTTTATCTGATAATGGTGGCGTATAAGTTGGGCTCGTTGGGCCATAAAGTGCAACCAATGGGCGATCTGTCGCGGCCGCAATATGCATTAAGCCACTGTCATTGCTTACCACTGCGGTACAATTAGCAATTAAATCTACCGCTTGATTCAGGTTTGTTTGCCCTGCCAAATTCAAACAGAATGGTTGTAGCTCGGCAGGCAACGCATTGCGAATTTGCTCACCTGCTTCCACATCTTTTGGTGAACCAAATAATTCTACCGCATAGCCTTTTTCAATGAGCATTTCAGCCAATTTAGCATAATGATAATGCGGCCAACGTTTAGCTGGACCAAATTCTGCTCCAGGACAAAAACCGATAATCGGACACTCGCCTAAAAGTGCGGTCTGTTTTTCAAAGTTTTTTAAGGTTTCCGCCTGTTGAGTTGAGTCAACGGTTAAATAAGGTTTTAGAACAGGAATATCAGCCGCTTTCGGTACCGCATTTTGCTCAAAAGCTAACGCCACATAACGTTGCACCATCATAGGATAATCACGTTTATTATTGCGTAAATCGTTAAGCAAGAAATAACGGCTTTCTCCTTTCCAACCACGACGTACCGCAATTTTTGCAAAGGCGGGAATAAAGGCTGACTTCAACGAGTTTGGTAATACAATTGCCATATCATATTGATTGCGTAATGCCTTACCTAGACGATAACGTTCACACAAGGCAAACTTGCCGTGTCCGAGCGGCATTTCAATGGCATGACGTACTTCTGGCATACGGGCTAAAAGTGGTTTACACCAATTGGGTGCCATCACATCAATTTGGCAATTTGGATATTGCTGTTTGAGTTGTTGATACAAACTGTGCGACATCATCATATCGCCGACCCAAGACGGGCCGATAATTAAAATATTCATGTTTGACCTTATAACAAAAGTGCGGCTAAAAATAAGACCAATTTTAACCGCACTTTATTCATTTTCTAGTATTGAACAACATTATTTGTTCAATATTTTTATTTATTTAACCATGCCATGTACTCAGCCACACCTTCCGCGACAGTTTTAAATGGTTTGTCGTAGCCTGTTGCGCGAAGTTTCTCAAGATTAGCTTGAGTATATTCTTGATAGCGCGATTTCAAATGCTCTGGGAATGGAATGGTTTCCACTGCGCCTTTGCCGTGGAATTTAATTACCGCTTTTGCTACCTCTGCAAAAGACTCTGCATTGCCGGTACCACAGTTAAAGATACCCGAAATGCCATTTTGCCAGCACCAAATGTTGACTTGTGCCACATCGCCTACATAAACGAAATCACGGCGGAAGTGTTCACTGCCTGCAAATAATTTTGGATTTTCGCCTTTCAGGATTTGGTTATTTAAGTGGAATGCCACACTCGCCATTGAGCCTTTGTGTCCTTCACGCGGACCATAAACGTTAAAATAACGGAAACCACATACCGGTGATTGCGCTTCAGGTAAAATCGCACGCACATATTGGTCGAATAAGAATTTAGAATAACCGTACACATTCAATGGGCCTTCAAATTCACGCTCTTCACGGAATTCAGTTTTGTCGCCATAAGTTGCCGCACTTGATGCATACAAGAACGGAATTTGACGATCTAAACAGTAATGCAATAACTCTTTTGAATATTCGTAGTTATTATGCATAATGTATTTGCCGTCCCATTCAGTGGTCGCTGAGCAAGCCCCTTCATGGAATACCGCATCGATATCACCTAAATCATCGCCTGCAATAATGGATGCAATGAAGTCTTCTTTATCGCAGTAATCTGCGATATCAAGATCCACTAAGTTAATGAATTTAGTCCCGTCTTTTAAGTTATCCACCACTAAAATATCTTTGCGTCCCATATCGTTTAACGCTTTAACGATATTACTGCCGATAAAACCTGCACCACCTGTTACGATAATCATAATTCTGTCCTCTTTAAAATAAGTCTGTGTATTGTAATAGATTTTGTACCGCTTAGCCAAAAAACTCTGTGAAAAACAACCGCACTTTTAAGCCCCAGTAACTTGTCCAGCCCGTTGTGGCCAAATCCATTTTTCCTTTATTTAAAATAATAATTGTTGGTGTCACATTCACCTGCCATTGATCCGCAATCTTGCCTTGAGGATCATTCACCGTTGTAAACTGATAGTGATGCGTTTGTAAATAATCTTCCACTTCCTTATTTGTCCCCGAACGCAGCGCAACAGAGACTACCGGATAGCCCTCTTCTGAAAGTGAATTAATTGCTGGAGAAGTATAACGACAATAACCACACCAACTTCCCCAGAAGTAAATGATCGTCGGCTTAGCTTGATCTAATTGGGGTAAAAAGAAGGCATTCCCCTGTAAATCATAAAGTGCAGTCGCATTGATTTCAGGTGGAATATTGGGTTTACGAATAAAATCGAGAATACTGCTTACGATAATCAACGTCAGCAGGAGCGAAATCGCATTTTTTAATAATGTTTTAAGTTTCACAATAAAATTTCATGATCTAGGATAAATGGATTGTAATCGATCAGAAAAGTGCGGTCAAAATTACAGATATTTTGCTATGATAACCACATCATTTTATAAGGAGAAAAAATATGGATAGTAAACAATTAGCACAATATATTGACCACACTGCCCTTACAGCTGAAAAAACAGAGCAGGATATTCTTAAGCTCTGCGATGAAGCCATTCAATACGGCTTTTATTCAGTCTGTATTAATTCAGGTTATATTCCTTTAGCCAAAGAAAAACTCGCTGGCTCAGATGTAAAAATTTGTACGGTAGTCGGTTTCCCACTTGGTGCCAACTTATCCTCTGTCAAAGCGTTTGAAACCCAAGAAGCCATCAAAGCTGGTGCGGGTGAAATCGATATGGTGATTAATGTTGGCTTAATTAAATCCAATAAATGGGATGCCGTAAAAGACGATATTCAAGCTGTATTAACGGCTTGTCATGGCGTGCCACTTAAAGTGATTTTAGAAACGTGCTTACTCACCAAAGAAGAAATCGTAAAAGCCTGTGAAATCTGTAAAGCATTAGGTGTAGCATTCGTTAAAACCTCAACGGGTTTCAATAAAGGCGGCGCAACCGTAGAAGATGTGGCATTAATGAAGAAAACGGTAGGCAACATTGGCGTGAAAGCCTCTGGCGGTATTCGTGATACTCAAACCGCACTAGCGATGATTAAAGCGGGAGCTACTCGAATTGGCGCAAGCGCAGGCATTGCGATTGTAACGGGTGTTTCTGGTAATACCTCAAGCAATTACTAATCGATAATAAAAAAGGAGATTGAAGTGTGTGCTTCAATCTCCTTTTTAATCATCAAAGACTCAATTAAGCTTTAATTTGTCCTTTCAAGAAATCTAACAACTGCTCTTTTGCAATCATTTGTTTTTCACCAGTGCGGCGATTTTTGTATTCGATTTCGCCGTTTGCGAGATTTTTCTCACCAATCACTACCATGTGTGGCACGCCGATAAGTTCCATATCTGCAAACATCACACCTGGGCGTTCTTTACGATCATCAAAGATCACTTCTACACCTTGTGCTTGTAAAGTGCGGTACAATTCTTCGGCATATTCTTGAACGCTTTCAGATTTATGCATATTCATAGGCACGACAGCTACGGTGAATGGCGCAATTTCATCTGTTGGCCATATAATACCGCGATCATCAAAATGTTGTTCAATCGCCGCAGCCACCACACGCGTTACACCAATACCGTAACATCCCATGGTTACGACCATTGGACGACCATCTTCACCTTGAACAGTCGCATTCATCGCTTCTGAGTATTTTTTACCTAATTGGAAAATATGACCTACTTCGATACCACGTTTAATCAATAAGGTACCTTTACCATCTGGGCTTGGGTCACCTTCAACTACGTTACGAATATCGGCTACTTTTGGTAAAGCTACATCACGTTCCCAGTTGATATTGAAGTAATGTTTACCATCAATATTTGCACCTGCACTGAAATCAGACACTAACGCCACTGAACGGTCAATAATCACTGGAATATTAAGATTAACAGGGCCTAATGAACCGACACCCGCCCCAATTTTTGCTTTGATAACAGCTTCGTCTGCAAATTCAAATGGTGAAGCCACTTCTGGTAATTTTTCGGCTTTGATTTCGTTTAATTCATGGTCACCACGAATCACTAATGCCACTAACGGTTGCTCTTCGCTTGCCCCTTTTACGATTAAGGTTTTAACCGTTTTCTCAATTGGCAAATTAAATTGTTCCACCAACTCTGCAATTGTTTTTGCATTTGGTGTATCAACTAATTCCATCGCTTTCGCTGGTGCTGCACGCTCACCAATCGCCACCGCTTCGGCTAATTCAATGTTTGCTGCGTAATCAGATTCCGTAGAGAAAATCACATCATCTTCACCGCTGTTTGCTAACACTTGGAATTCATGTGAGGCGCTACCACCGATAGAACCAGTGTCTGCTTGTACTGCACGGAAATCTAAACCTAAGCGATTAAAAATATTGCTGTAAGTTTGGTACATCACATCATAAGTTTGTTGCAAGCTCGCGTGATCAGCATGGAAAGAATACGCATCTTTCATGATAAATTCACGCGAACGCATTACACCAAAACGAGGACGTACTTCATCACGGAATTTAGTTTGAATTTGGTATAAATTGATTGGGAGTTGTCTGTATGATGACACTTCGCGACGAACTAAGTCCGTAATTACTTCTTCGTGTGTTGGACCTAATACAAAGTTACGATTACCACGATCCTCAAAACGAAGTAATTCTGGACCATATTGTTCCCAACGACCTGATTCTTCCCATAATTCTGCTGGTTGCACGACTGGCATTTTGATTTCAAGTGCGCCGCTTTTATCCATTTCTTCACGAATGATTTTTTCTACTTTACGAAGCACACGCCAGCCTGTTGGCATCCAGTTATAAAGACCTGAAGCAAGAGGACGAATCATCCCCGCACGAAGCATTAATTGATGGCTCACAATGGCCGCTTCAGCTGGGGTTTCTTTTAATGTTGAGAATAAATATTGACTTGTACGCATTGAATTAACCTTAGATTCTAAGCATTGAGAAAAAATTGGTGAGAGTATAACAAAAAGTGCGGTCATTTTTAACCGCACTTTTTTCTGAGAAAAGATTATCTTCTCGGTAAGTATCTAACAGGATCGACAGATTTACCTTTATAACGGATCTCGAAGTGAAGTTTCACAGCATTGGTTCCTGTGCTACCCATTTTCGCAATCTCTTGACCCGCTTTCACTTCTTGTTGATCGCTAACTAAGATCTTGTCGTTGTGTGCATAAGCACTTAAGAAATCATCGTTATGTTTGATGATGATTAAGTTACCGTAGCCACGTAATGCGTTACCCGCATAAACAACACGACCACTCGCAGCCGCTTTAACTGCTTGTCCACGAGAACCACTGATATCAATCCCTTTGTTTCCACCATCCGAGTTAGAGAAACCTTGGATCACGTTGCCTTGGGTTGGCCATTGCCATGCCACATTTGATGCAACTGGTGCCACAACGTTTGCATTAACTGGCGTATTGTTTGTGGTTTCCACTTGAGTTGTCGTTGTCACCGGTGTGCTAGGTGTATTGTTGGTAAACGCTGGTGTTGATGCACCATCTGTTGCAACACCTGATTTAATTGGACCAATTACCGTACCATCAGAACCAATTTGAGTACCGTTTGCACCTGGTGTATAAGTCACTTCTGGCTCAGCAGGGGCTGCCGGTGCAGCTGGTGCCGTTGTTTTTACTGGCACAGTCGTGGTAACCGTTTTAGTTGAACAATTTGAAATTTTTAACGTTTGGCCTACACTTAAACTATAAGGCTCTTTCATATTGTTCATGCTTGCCAAATCTTTCACGTCCATACCCGTCAAGTAAGCGATTAAGAACATGGTGTCGCCTTTGTTTACTTTATAGGTGTTTCCTTTGTATGAACCTTTTTGAATTTGGCTGTAATCTGGTGCGTTGGTATTTGGATTACGTGGCACGTTGATTGCACCTGAGCTGGTACAATCAGAAACTGTTTTAGTTACCGTTTTAGTTTGCGGTTGAACCGGTGCTGGAGCAGGCATTGGTTTAGGTTGTGCCGCAGCAGGTTGTTGAACCGGTTGATAAGTTGGTTGGAAACTTGGTTGTGGTGTTTGAGCTCCCGTTGGCACGCTATTGCCCATGGTATTTGGCATAGTATTTTGTTGTATTTCTGGCTGCCATGTACCGCTCGAATTATTATCAACAGGCTGCATTACACCCGGAGAAAGTGTGCCATCTACATTTTCAATTGGCGCAGGGCTATTTGAACTACAAGCCGTTAAAATAGCGATACTCACAGGGAGCAATAAAAACGATTTTTTCATTTATTCTTCCTTTAACATTAAATTTATTTCATTTGATTTGGCATCGAATTTTTTTCAATTTCCGGCATAAAGCTACCACCGGCAACAGCTCCCGTTCCTTCTACAGGTTGCATAATACCGTTAGGCAATGCATCGGGATCTTGTTTTTGTGGTTCTCCTGTACATGCTGAGATCAACAATACACTTGAGATAATAAAGAGTAATTTATTCATAAAAAAGGTCATCCTGTTATTTTAAAATAAGATAAGCAATCACAGCCAGAGCAACCACACTCCAACCAATGATTTCAATGGATTTACGTAATTTTGCAGCGAATTTTTCTCCGCCCCATGCGGCGAGTTTTGCCACTAAAATAAAACGAGCAAAACGCGACACGAATGCGGTAATCACAAAGGGGATAAATGCCATTTGCATCACGCCCGCGCAAATGGTGAAAACTTTGTAAGGAATCGGGCTAAAACCAGCGACAAAGACCACTAAAACACCCCATTCTTTAAACCACGCCATAGCTTGTTCCCAAGCGGCTTGGTAACCCCATTGTTGAATATAACCTTGAACCCAATCAAAGGCATAATAGCCGATAGCATAACCAATCATTCCCCCCACTACAGAAGCGACCGCCGTATAAAGCGCAAAACGAAACGCACTTTTCGGTTTTGACATTGACATTGGAATCAACATCACATCGGGTGGAATTGGAAAGAAAATGGCCTCAATAAAACTTACAAAGGATAACCAAAATACAGCAAAGCGATGTTTGGACCATTGCATCGTTTTATCGTACATCGCACCAAAAATATTCATTCACTTATCCTTCATGGGTTCAACAGGAGAAAATTTGTTTCAAAATGGCACATTATTCACTTTCCAGCCAATCTTGTAAAGCAGCAATTGACTGATGAGCCGTAAGATCTGCTTGAATTGGCGTAATGGAAACATAACCATTTTTTACTGCATGGAAATCGGTGCCTTCACCATCATATTCCGGCAAGCCTGATGGACCAATCCAATAGATATTTTCGCCTCGAGGATCTTCTTGTTTAATCACTTCAGCTGCAGATGCACGATAGCCTAAATGACACACCTTAATGCCTTTGAGTTCTTCGTAAGGTAAATCTGGTACATTGATATTGATCACTTCGCGTTTATTCAATAATTGAGGATGTAATTTGGGAATCAAATCACACACCACGCGAGCCGCTGTTTCATAATGCAGACGACCATCTAAAGAGACGGCAATGGCTGGCAATCCCAAATGGCGACCTTCTAATGCTGCAGCCAAGGTGCCTGAATACAAGGTATCATCACCCATATTACAACCGGCATTAATACCAGATACAACAAGATCAACTTGTCCGGATAAAAAACCGTTTAATGCCAAATGTACACAATCAGCCGGTGTGCCGTTCACGCAATAATCACCGCTGTCTAAATGATGCGGGCGAAGTGGCTCAACAAGCGTTAATGAGCTTGATGCCGCGCTACGATTACGATCGGGTGCAACAATTACCACATCGGCAATTTTTCGTAATTCTTTTGCTAAAACTTGAATCCCTTCGGCGTGAAAACCGTCATCATTGCTGACTAAAATTCGCATTATTCTTCTTCCTTAATATTCACTAACTCTCGCACCAATGCAGTGGCATAACTCCCTGCTGGCAAATAAAATGAGAGCTTCAATCCGTCTTCAACAAACGTCCAATGGAAATCTTTTGCCTGCATCAATAAAGGGCGGCGAGCGGCTTTCATTCTTTCTTGTTTCATTAACTCTTGGAAAACCTGATGTTCCAAAACCACTTGATTTTCGACCGCACTTGCAGATAAATTTTCTTCGCCAATTAAAGGCGCGGTCAGCAAAATATCTTGCTCGTTCAAACGTTGCTGTAAAACCGCTAAATCTTCATTTTCATCAGCTTTAAACCAACTGTGCGATCCATTTAATTGCACAATATCGTCTCTTAGAACCTGATCTGCCACATTTTGTTCAATTCGTTCTGCTACAACTAAATTAAAAATTTCACTGCGAGCCGCTGAAAGGTAAAAACTGCGTTTTTTACGATCTTTGACCTTAATCTCCCCTTTCGCCCAACGAATTGCTTGAGTCAGATTATGACCATCACGCCCAAAACGTTGTTCGGTAAAGTAGTTAGGGAAACCGTATTTCGCCACAAAATTTAAGCGCTCATTTAATTCATCACTTTCTTTTGCGCCACGTAATAAAATCTCAAAAGCATTTCCTTGAAGACTGCCCGTGCGAATTTTACGATTGTGGCGAGTCACTTCTAAAATCTCGACACCTTCCAATTGAAATTGGCTAAAATCTGGCGTTTCTTTACCTGGCATTTGCAAACAAAACCATTGTTCTGTAATACCATGACGGTCTTTCAGACCTGCATAACCCATATTTCGATCAGAAATACCCGCAAACTTGGCAAGTTTTTCGCCCACAAACAATGTATTGCAATCCGTTTTACGGATTTTTACCGCCACAAATTCGCCTTCGCCTGACATTTCATAGCCAAGATCTTCTTTAACGATAAAATCAGCAAATTCTTGCTTTAAAAGTGCGGTTGTTTTTGGCGGTGTTTTTAAGGTGAAATAAGGGAGATGTTTGACCATTTTTTTCATTCTAAAATAAGAAAGCCCAACTTTTTTCGCTGCAATAAATAGCGTGATCAGCTGGGCATGTTAAGCACAATTTATTCGCGCAGAATTTTAACCTTTCCGCCCCTTCAAGGCAAACTGAAATGAGAATAAATTTTTAGCGACATTTTCATCTTTATCCCCTACAATGACCGCACTTTTTCTGACAAAAGGAATACCTTATGACGAACTTTAACGAACTTCAAGAAGAAACCCGTGAAATCATTACGGATTTATTAAATGACGGCAGCGATCCGGATGCGCTTTATATTATCGAACATCACATCGCCCATTATGATTTTGATACCTTAGAAAAAATTGCCGTGGATGCTTTCAAAGCAGGCTATGAAGTGTCAGAAGCAGAAGAATTTGAAGATGAAAATGGCAAGATCATTTTCTGTTTTGACATCATCAGTGAAGTGGAATTAAAGCCTGAAATTATTGATGCACAACAAAAAGAAATTCTGCCATTAGTGGAAAAATACAAAGGCATTTATGATGGCTGGGGCACGTATTTTGAAGATCCGAATGCAGAGGACGATGAATACGGCGATGACGGCGAATTTTTTGACGATGAAGATGTCGAAGACGACAACGAACGTTTACATTAATAATAACAAAGGGCGTGTTAAACCGCCCTTAATTTTTATCTTACCCAAATAGGAATGAAAAAAATGAAACTCAAAGCGTTATCTTTAGCATTACTTGCCTTGCCTATCGCTTCTTTTGCTGCAGAACCCGTATCTCATCAACCAACGGATGTCAGCTTTAGTGTTGAAGCAGAAAAAGAAGTAGAACGTGATTTATTGCAAGTGTCCCTTTTTTACCAAGCGGAAGGCAATGATTTATCCGCACTCAATAAAACCATGGCCGAAAAAATGAATAAAGCCATTGAGTTAGCAAAACAACAAAGTGCGATCGAAATTAAAGACAATTCTCGTAATACCTGGATTCGCTATGACAATAAAGGCAAACAACAAGGCTGGATTGCGCGTGCAGAATTAACCTTAGAAAGTAAAGATTCTCAAGTGTTATCAACATTAGTACATGAATTAGATGGCGTATTAGCCATTGATCGCGTAAGCGCGTCTGTTTCACGTGAGAAATTAAGTAGTTTAGAAAAGGAATTAACCAAAGAAGCTTTAGCAAAAGTTAAAGATAAAGCACTCTTAATTCAAGAATCTTTGCAGATGAAAGGTTATCACACACAAAGCCTTGATGTATCTTCTGCCAATGATTCAGCGAATGATTTCCGCCCTTATGCTGCTGGGGCAATGATGGCAAAAAGTTTCTCTTACTCGGATGAAAAAGATGAAACTTACACTCAAAGTGGCAAAGAGAAAATTAAAGTCAGTGTGAATGCGCGAATTGCATTGCTTAAAGAATAATTTTCTATACAATGAACGACGATTTTTTTAATAAGGAAAACAATATGAAAGTAGCAAAAAATACGGTTGTGAGTATCGCTTACCAAGTACGTACTCAAGACGGTGTATTAGTTGATGAAGCACCAGCAAATCAACCATTAGAATATTTACAAGGCCACAATAACTTAATCATTGGTCTTGAAAATGCCTTAGAAGGTAAAGAAGTTGGCGACAAATTTGAAGTGCGTGTTCAACCAGAAGAAGGCTACGGCGAATACAATGAAAACATGGTTCAACGTGTACCAAAAGATGTATTCCAAGGCGTTGATGAAGTGGTGGTTGGTATGCGTTTCTTAGCAGATACAGATATCGGCCCTGTTCCTGTTGTGATCACTGAAGTGGATGGCGATGAAGTAGTGGTTGATGGTAACCATATGTTAGCAGGTCAAGAATTACACTTCACGGTTGAAGTTGTTGGTACTCGTGAAGCAACATTAGAAGAAATTGCTCACGGTCACGTGCATGGCGCACATGATCACCACCATCATCACGATGACGAAGATGGTCACGGTTGTGGTTGCGGCGGTCACGGTCATCACCACCATGATCACGATCATGGACACGGCGGTTGCTGTGGCGGTGGTCATAAACACGATCATGATCACGGACACGGTCATGGTGGCTGTGGTTGCGGCGGTCACTAACCTTAATCTAGAGATAAAACTAGAGACAAAAAAAGTGCGGTTAAAAATAACCGCACTTTTTCTTTATCTAAACTTTCATTACAAAATGAATCGACTTAAATCTTCATTTTCAATCACTTCGCCTAAAGCATCAATCACATAAGCGGCATCGATATTCACGGTTTGACCATCCATTTCACTCGCATCAAATGAGATTTTATCCATTAAACGTTCCATAACGGTATGTAAACGTCTTGCACCGATATTCTCCGTTTTCTCATTCACACGGAAAGCGGCTTCGGCAATTTTCTTGATTGCATCTTGTGTAAACTCAATGCTCACGCCTTCTGTCGCCATAAGCGCTTTATATTGCTCTGTTAAAGACGCATTTGGCTCAGTTAGAATACGCTCAAAGTCTTCTGCCGTTAATGCAGACAATTCAACACGAATCGGCAAACGACCTTGCAATTCAGGGATTAAATCTGATGGACGCGCCACTTGGAATGCCCCTGAAGCAATAAAGAGAATATGATCAGTTTTCACCATACCGTGTTTAGTATTAACCGTCGAACCTTCCACTAATGGCAATAAGTCTCGTTGCACGCCTTCACGAGAGACATCGGCACCACTGTATTCGCCTTTTTTACAGATCTTATCGATCTCATCAATAAACACGATACCGTTTTGCTCAACTGCATCGATAGCTTTTTGTTTCAATTCCTCTGGATTGATCAATTTGGCTGCTTCATCATCAATTAAGGTTTTTAACGCATCCTTAATTTTCATTTTGCGTTTTTTGGTTTTATCTGAACCTAAACTTTGGAACATGGATTGTAACTGATTGGTCATTTCTTCCATACCTGGAGGTGCCATGATTTCCACACCCATTGACACGCCCGCCAACACATCAATTTCGATTTCTTTATCGTCTAATTGACCTTCACGTAATTTTTTACGGAACGCTTGGCGAGTACTGCTATTAGTATCGTGGTTTTCCACTTCACCCCATTGATTTTTTGGTGGTGGTAGCAACGCATCTAAAATACGATCTTCAGCCGCATCTTCTGCTTTCGCACGATTTTTCGCAATTTCTTGTTGGCGAACTAATTTCATCGCACTGTCCGTTAAATCACGGATAATGGAATCTACTTCTTTCCCCACATAGCCCACTTCGGTGAACTTGGTTGCTTCCACTTTAATGAAAGGTGCATTGGCTAATTTTGCAAGACGACGCGCAATCTCGGTTTTACCCACACCTGTTGGTCCAATCATTAAAATATTTTTAGGGGTAACTTCATGGCGAAGTGGCTCTTGCAACTGCATTCTTCTCCAACGGTTACGCAACGCGATCGCAACCGCTCTTTTCGCCTCTTTTTGGCCGATAATATGTTGATCTAATTCGGAAACAATTTCACGAGGGGTCATTTCAGACATAATTTTTCCTTATTTATTCGGTAATTCTTCAATAGTGAAATTCGTATTGGTGAACACGCAAATATCACCCGCAATTTTTAAAGATTTTTCTACAATTTCACGAGCTGATAAATCGGTATTTTCTACCAACGCACGGGCTGCCGATAATGCATAATTACCGCCTGAACCAATGGCTAAAATCTGATCGGCTTCTGGCTGCACCACATCACCAATACCGGTAATGATTAAACTTTCTTTTTCATCCGCCACAATCAGCATCGCTTCTAACTTGCGCAACGCACGATCGGTTCGCCAATCTTTGGCTAATTCCACCGCAGCTTTTAACAAATGTCCTTGATGCATTTCTAATTTACGCTCAAATAATTCAAATAAGGTGAACGCATCGGCTGTACCACCTGCGAAACCGGCTAAAACTTTGCCATTATATAAACGGCGCACTTTACGGGCATTCCCTTTCATCACTGTGTTGCCTAATGAAACCTGTCCATCGCCCCCAACAACCACTTGGCCATTACGACGTACGCTTACAATTGTTGTCATTCTTTTAATCCTTCTTTTAAGAAAAGTTACTCGTTATATGGCGATCGATTCCACCAAATTCAAGGGAAAATTTTTCTTTGATGCTTTATTAGACAATCAGTTTTAAAAAATGTGACAAAGATCACTTTTTTAAATAGCAAACGATTGCTATTATTTCACACCTTTATTTTAAAGGAATATGATTTGTTACAAATAAAACAAACTACTTAATGAGGAAAACATGAAAAATTTACTTAAACTTTCTGCCATTGCAATTTTAGCGGCAAGTGCAGCCTCTACTTTTGCATCAAACAAAGAACCTTACACTGAACAAGGTACGAATGCTCGTGAAATGACAGAGCAAAAACCGATTCACTGGATCTCTGTTGAGCAGTTGAAAAAAGAATTAGAAGGCAAAGCACCAATTAATGTGAGCTTCGACATTGATGATACTGTACTTTTCAGTAGCCCTTGTTTCTACCACGGCCAAGAAAAATACTCACCAGGTAAAAATGATTACTTAAAAAATCAAGATTTCTGGAATGAAGTGAATGCAGGTTGTGACCAATATTCCATTCCAAAACAAATTGCGGTGGATTTAATTAATATGCACCAAGCACGTGGTGACCAAATTTATTTTATTACCGGTCGTACAGCTGGCGATAAAGATGGTGTGACACCTGTGCTACAAAAAGCCTTTAATATTAAAGATATGCATCCTGTAGAATTCATGGGCGGTCGCAAACTTCCAACTAAATATAACAAAACACCGGGTATTATTGAGCACAAAGTGAGTATTCACTATGGTGACAGTGATGACGATATCCTAGCCGCAAAAGAAGCGGGTATTCGTGGTATTCGTTTAATGCGTGCAGCAAACTCTACTTACCAACCAATGCCAACCCTTGGTGGCTACGGTGAAGAAGTATTGATTAACTCAAATTACTAATCTTCCTAAAAAGTGCGGTTATTTTGACCGCACTTTTCTTATCTAATTAACCATCTTAATTTTTAAAAAGTTTCTGGGAATATGCTAAAATTTTTCTGTTTTCAGGAGCCTATTTATGTCAGAACTCACGTCTAATCAATACTTAATTATCATTGCCGTGCTGGTTTTTATGAGTGTTGTGATGCTTTTTCTATTAAGCCGTAGCAAACGAGATACACAAGAATTACAACAAGATCTCAATAAAACTATCGGCGATTACAATCAATTGGCTGAGCGTTTTGACTCCTTAAGTGCGGTCAAAAATCAATTAGAACAACAAGCCGTTAAAGTACAAACTCATGCGGAAGGTTTGCAAACTCGTCTTAATGAACGTGATGAAAAAATCCAATATTTAGAAAAAGAATTAGATGAAGAACAGCTCCGCCACGATCAAATTGGCGGGCAAATCACCGCATTAAAAGAACGCTTTGGGATAGCATCTGCACAAGCAGAAAGCTTGCAAGGTCAATTACAACAAGCGCAAGAAAATGCACTTAGAAAAGAACAAGAGCAGCAAAAAACGCAGGAAAAATTGACCGCACTTTCACAAGAATTAACGGAGCTCAAAACCACCCTTTCCGAAAAAGAAAAACATTTTGCTGAACAGCAACAGCATATTGAGCAATCCAAACAACAGCTAGGTGTGGAATTCCAAAATCTGGCCAACCGCATTTTGGAAGAAAAAAGCCAATCCTTTAATCAAACCAATCAAACCGCATTGGAAACCTTGTTGAAGCCTTTCCGTGAACAAATCGAGGGCTTTCAAAAACGAGTCAATGAAATCCATTCGGAATCGGTGAAAGGCAATGCGGGTTTAGAAGCGGAAATCAAAAAGGTGTTGGAAATTGGCTTAAATATGTCGCAAGAAGCCAATAATTTAACTTCTGCTTTAAAAGGTGAAAAGAAAACCCTAGGCAACTGGGGAGAAGTACAACTTGAGCGCGCACTTCAGTTGGCAGGCTTGATTGAAAACGTGCATTACAGTGCACAGGCCCATTTTAAAGATGAACAAGGCGGTCGAAACTATCCTGATTTTGTGCTCAATTTACCTGATGAGAAAAATATTATCATCGATAGCAAAATGTCATTGAATGCTTACGAAAGTGCGGTCAATTCTGAGGATGAATTTGAACGTGAGCGTTTACTAAGGGAGCATATTAAAGCCCTGAAAAATCACATTGATGACTTGCACCGCAAGGATTACAGCAATTTGATTGGCATGCGCAGTCCTAATTTTGTCTTGATGTTCATTGCAGTGGAACCCGCTTATATTGAAGCCTTAAAATTAGACCCAAGTCTATTTAATTATGGTTACGAGAAAAATGTCATTATGGTTTCACACACGACTCTCATGCCAATTTTACGCACAGTGGCAAATTTATGGCGTATCGAACGAGGCAATGCCGAAGCCAAAGAAATCGCAGAAAAAGCAGGTGAAATTTACAACCAGATTTGCTTGGTGGCCGAACGCTTGAACAAACTAGGCAACACCCTTTCCACAGTGAGCAATCAATACAACAGCACCGTTACTGCCCTAGTGGGGCAACAAGGTTTAGTGGGAAAAGTGGAGCGCTTTAAAGACTTGTCAGCGAAAGCTAACAAGAGCATGCCAAACGTTGAATTGCTCAATAATGACGTGGATTTAACGCGCCTATCCCTTATCACTACCGAGAATGAGGTAAAATAAAAAACATCGGTTGAATTTTTCTTTAAAAGCGGCTATTTTCTTGCCGCTTTTTTATTTGAATTTTTATTTGTGGGGAATTTTATGGCGACAGAACAAAAAGAAATCACGGATCCATGTGCAAAATATAACGAACAAACCAGTTTTCTAAGCAAAACGATTTTTGCAAGTCGTTGGTTACAAGTGCCTATTTATTTAGGTTTAATTGTCGTGCAAGGCATCTATGCCTACAAGTTTATGAAAAACTTGTGGTATCTCATCACCAATGTTAATGAAATGGATGCGGACACCATTATGCTCGCCGTCCTCAATCTCATTGATGTGGTGATGATTGCAAACTTATTGGTGATGGTGACATTAGGCGGATACGAGATTTTTGTTTCAAAACTTCGTACAAAAAACCATCCTGATCAACCTGAATGGATGAGTCATGTGAATGCAACCGTACTGAAAGTGAAACTTTCTATGTCAATTATCAGCATTTCGTCTATTCACTTATTGCAAACCTTTGTGAATGCCTCAAAAATTTCTGAAAAAACGATTATGTGGGAAGTGATTATTCATTTTTCTTTCTTGATTTCAGCGATTGCCATGGCTTATACCGATAAAATTCTCTACAGTACAAGTCATAAAAATCATTAATACACAAAGTGCGGTCAAATTCGACCGCACTTTTATTTTCTAGAACTCATCTTGGTGTTTAAATTTCAATAAATCTCGACGTTCTTTTTTGTTTGGACGACGATCAGGATGCGGCATCGAAAGTGCATTATTTTTTCTTGCCCATGCCATTTCTTCGCGTTTTTTCAAACTCTGTGCCGTTTCTTGGTAAAGCAATTGTGCTTCAGGGGCGCCACGACGTTGGTCACTCAACGCAATCACTTCAATTTCTTTTTCATCGTTGCCTTGACGTAGCTTAATCATGGCACCGATTTCTACATTTTTACTCACTTTAGCTCGTTGACCGTTGTAATGTACTTTGCCCCCTTCAATCATCGCTTTCGCAATGCTACGGGTTTTATAAAAACGCGCCGCCCAAAGCCATTTATCTAATCGTACTTCGTTATTTTCACCCATAACTCTTCCTATTTCTCTCACTTTGCGTATGATGAGCCAATAACAAAATAATAGGGCTAATATTATGAAAAAACAACTTCCACACATTCTCTCCCTTTCCACGGTGGCAAAATCCCGCTTGTTTGAAATTCAAGCTGTAGATCTCAAATTCTCTAATGGCATTGACCGCACTTATGAACGTTTCCGCCCTTTTAATCGCGATTCTGTCATGGTGATTGCAATTGATGGAGAGGATCTCCTCCTGGTTCGCGAATATGCTGTTGGAACAGAACAATATGAACTCGGTTTTGTAAAAGGTGGAATGGATACGGGAGAAACACCCGAACAAAGTGCGAATCGTGAATTGCAGGAAGAAATTGGTTTTGGCGCAAAAAAATGGACATTTTTACGTACTATGAAGATCAATCCACAAATCATGGGTCATAAAATGCACGTTTTATTGGGTGAAGATCTATACCCCAATAAGCTGGAAGGCGATGAGCCTGAACCATTAGAAATAGTCCGTTATCCGTTATCTCAACTTGATGCACTTTTGGACAGTGATGAATTTAATGAAGCCAGAAATCTTGCTGCACTTTATTCTTTACGCGATCACTTAAAAAAACGATAAATTTAATTGAATAAATTTAAATAATTTCTAATAGCAAGCGATTAAATTTAAAGAAAACTTGCATAAATATTCTTTTTTTGAGAATGTATCACCATTTTTCAAAAAATATATATAGGAAAATCTATGTCTCATAATAATTTAAAAGAATTGACCTTCCGGGGGATGTTCCTTGGGGCGTTAATTACAGTGATCTTCACTGCATCTAACGTTTATTTGGGTCTTAAAGTGGGGATGACGTTTGCGTCCTCCATTCCTGCTGCCGTTATCTCTATGGCTGTTTTAAAATTCTTCAAGGATTCCAGTATTTTAGAAAATAACATGGTACAAACCCAAGCTTCATCAGCGGGGACATTATCTTCTGTTATTTTCGTGCTTCCTGGCCTATTAATGATGGGTTACTGGCAAGAATTCCCATTCTGGCAAACAGTGCTTATTTGTGCCGCTGGTGGTACATTGGGCGTACTATTTACCATTCCATTACGTCGTGCAATGGTGGTAAACAGTGACTTACCTTACCCTGAAGGCGTGGCTGCCGCTGAAATCTTAAAAGCGGGCAATAATGACGAAAGCGACAGTGGTGTAAAAGATATTGCTTACGGCGGTATTTTTGCAGGAACCGTTGCATTCTTAACCAACGCATTACGTGTCATGTCTGATAGCGCGAGCGCATGGTTCTCTAACGGTAAAGCGATTTTCCAATTACCAATGGGCTTCTCTCTTGCCTTAGTGGGTGCCGGTTACTTAATTGGTATCGTAGGCGGTCTTGCCATGTTATTCGGTACATTCCTTGCTTGGGGTGTAGCGGTACCTTATTTCACCGCAACAGGTGATATGCCAACGGATGCCTCTATTGTTAGTTATGCTATGGCTGAATGGAAAACCAAAGTTCGCTTTATTGGTGTGGGTACTATCGGTATCGCGGCAATTTGGACATTATTAATCCTTTTCAAACCAATGATTGAAGGGATGGTTCATTCTTTCCGTATGTTAAAAGGCTCACAAGCTGAATCAGAACATCGTATTGATATCGACTTATCGCCAAAAACTATCATTTACATTTTATTGGCGACTGTCGTGCTAATCGTGATTTCTTTATATCACTTCATTGCAGCCGCACCAATTTCTGCTGAGCTTGCCGTGTTATTAGTGGTTGTTTGTACGCTACTCGCGGTGTTAATTGGTTTCTTCGTTGCAGCAGCGTCTGGTTATATGGCAGGACTTGTGGGTTCATCTTCTAGCCCTATTTCTGGTATCGGGATCATTTCTGTTATCGTGATTTCACTTGTTTTAGTGACCATTGGTAAAAGCAGTGGTTTATTTGAAACAGCGGACGGTCAAAAATTCTTAACGGCATTGACCTTATTCACGGCATCTATCGTTTTAACCACCGCGACTATTTCAAACGATAACTTACAAGACTTAAAAACCGGTCTTCTAGTTGAAGCGACCCCTTGGAGACAACAGGTTGCATTGATTATCGGTTGTTTCGTTGGTGCATTAGTGATTGCACCGGTATTAGAAATTTTATACCACGCTTATGGTTTCACTGGCGCATTACCACGTCCAGATATGGATCCAGCACAAGCGCTTTCAGCACCACAAGCAACCCTTATGACCACCATTTCACAAGGTATTTTCACCGACCATTTAGAATGGACCTACATTTTAACTGGTGTTGGTTTAGGTATTGTATTGATCATTGTGGATGCATTCATGCGTAAAACCAGTGACAGCCGCTTTGCCTTACCAGTATTAGCGGTTGGGATTGGTATCTACCTTCCACCATCAATCAATATGCCGGTTGTGGTCGGTGCGGTAATGGCATGGTTTATCACCCGTCATATTAAAAACTATGCAAAACGCACTAACGATACTGAAGTGGAGAAAAAAGCAGAACGTTTCGGCACACTTTTCGCTGCGGGTTTAATTGTGGGTGAAAGCTTGATGGGCGTCATCTTAGCCTTCATTATTGCGGCATCTGTCACCTCAGGTGGTTCTGAAGATCCATTAGCCTTAGGATTAGAAAATTGGGATAATATTGGCGAATTACTTGGTCTTGCCGTATTTATCTTTGGTATCTTTATTTTCGTTTCTCGTGTATTACGTGCGAAGAAATCGAAATAATGGATTTAAATAGGCTGTCCTCGGATAGCCTATTTTTCTAGGAGCTTAAGGTGTCAACGCAATCCCCTTATCTAAAAGCAATTATCATCTTCCCATTGGTTACACAGCTAATCGGTAGCATTATTGCTTATGTCGCTTTCGGAATGGGCTACTGTAAAGAAGGCAACTTCGATGCCGCATTATTTGGTTTCTTTCTAACATTTTGGCCTATCACCGTGCCAGCAATAATCAATGCTTACTTTGCTAAATACCGCGGCTATCTACGTCATCAGTGGAATAAAATTCTCATTTTTTCATTCATCATTCTTTTTTGTTATTGGAGTATCGGCAACCTTCTCATCGCACAAAATACTCAATATCTGACTGACCGTGTATTATTTGTCTTAGAGGGTTCTGTCATCCTGGCAATCTATACGACAATTTTCCTCTCCTTGTTATTACCGAAATCAAAGTAGGAAATAAACATGCAATTATCTCAATCTCTTCTCAATCAAGTCCGTGCACTCGCTAATGAAGCGGGAAAACATTTAGCTCATTTTTACCAACAGGATGTAAAAATACAAACTAAATCGGATAACACCCCTGTCACGGAAGCAGATTTATTTGTCAGCCAATTTTTAATCAAAAAACTGACCGCACTTTTCCCTGACATTCCTGTTCTTTCAGAGGAAAACTGCAATATTCCCTTTGAACAACGCCAAACTTGGCAAACTTATTGGCTAATCGATCCCCTTGATGGCACGCAGCAATTTATTGATCGCACAGATCAATTCTCCGTATTGATTACACTCGTACAAAACCATCAACCTGTACTGGGTGTTATCCACTTCCCTATTTTGAATATCACCTATTACGCAATGAAAGGTTTTGGGGCATTCAAGCAAAGCAACAAAGAAATAAAAACCTTACAACCCCAAAAAATCGATCTCACCAAACCGTTAAAAATCGCCGTAGGCGCCACTACCTCACAAGAAAAAGTGCGGTCAATTTTAGCAAAGAATTTGGCATGCGAATTTACGGTGGTGGGTTCGAGCAGTTTGAAAAGCGGTTTGGTTGCTGAGGGAGCTGTTGATTGCTATGTTCGACTCGGTAAAACTGGCGAATGGGATACGGCAGGCGCTGAAATTTTATTAGCTGAAATCAATGGAATGATTTTCGATCCGCACTATCAACCGCTCACCTATAATCAGCGTGAAAGTTTAATTAATCCCTCCTTTGTGATGGTGGCAGATAATACACAAAATTGGGCATCTGTCTTTCAATTTAATTGATTGGTTCGATTGGTAAAGTGCAGTAATATATTGCATTATTTAAAAATACTACTCGGAACAATAAGGAATAATATGCAAACTAATAATAACTGTATCGTGATTTTTGGTGCTTCCGGTGATTTAACTCACCGTAAACTCATTCCAGCACTTTATAATCTCTTCAAATTTGGTCGTTTAAACAAATTTTCTGTATTAGGTGTCGCGCGTTCAGAATTAAACGATGAGACTTTCCGTGAAAAAATGCGCGAAGCGTTACTTGAAACAGAAGAAACCACTCCAGAAACGCTAGACGCTTTTTGTAGTCATCTCTATTACCAAGCGGTAAACACATCAGATGCGGCCGATTACGGTAAATTAGTCCCTCGTTTAGAAGAATTACATACTAAATATCAAACGAATGGCAACACCCTTTACTATATGTCCACGCCACCAAGCTTATATGGTGTGATTCCAGAATGTCTTGCGGCTCATGGTTTAAATACAGAAGACGAGGGTTGGAAACGTATTATTGTCGAAAAACCTTTTGGTTACGATGAAAAAACCGCACAAGAACTCGACGTCCAAATTCATCGTTTCTTTGAAGAGCATCAAATCTATCGTATCGACCATTATCTAGGTAAAGAAACCGTTCAAAACCTACTTGTTTTACGCTTCTCAAATGGCTTATTCGAACCGCTTTGGAACCGTAATTACATTGATTATGTCGAAATTACGGGGGCAGAAGCCATTGGCGTAGAAGAACGTGGTGGCTATTATGATGGCTCTGGTGCAATGCGTGATATGTTCCAAAACCACTTATTACAAGTTCTCGCCATGGTTGCCATGGAACCACCGGCAATCATCAATGCGAACTCAATGCGTGATGAAGTGGCCAAAGTCATGCACTCTTTACGTCCATTAACGCAAGATGACGTTGAGCACAACTTAGTGCTTGGTCAATATACTGCTGCGGAAATTGATGGCAAAGAAGTTAAAGGTTATTTACAAGAAAAAGGCGTGCCGGCTAACTCTCGCACTGAAACCTTTATGGCATTACGTTGCGAAATCGAAAACTGGCGTTGGGCTGGCGTACCTTTCTATGTGCGTACAGGTAAACGCTTACCGGCACGTGTGACAGAAATTGTGATTCATTTCAAAACTACGCCACATCCGGTATTCAGTCAAAATGCGCCTGAGAATAAATTGATCATCCGTATTCAACCTGATGAAGCCATTTCAATGCGCTTCGGTTTGAAAAAGCCAGGTGCGGGCTTTGAAGCGAAAGAAGTCTCAATGGATTTCCGTTATGCCGATTTGGCCGATGAGCAAGTACTCACGGCTTATGAACGCTTATTGCTTGATGCGATGAAAGGCGATGCCACACTCTTTGCGCGTACGGATGCGGTGCACGCTGCATGGAAATTTGTGCAACCGATTTTGGATTACAAAGAATCGGGTGGTCGAATCTACGAATATGAAGCGGGCACTTGGGGACCTGTTGCAGCCGAAAAACTCATTGCGAAAAGTGGTCGCGTATGGCGTAAACCAAGCGGTAAAATGAAGAAAAAGGTTTAATCATTAATATCTCGCCTTCTTCAACAGAAGAAGGCTTATCACCGAATAGAGAGAAACAAACATGAACACCATTACCTTCCCAACAGCTCAACACGCTGTTGAAAAGATCGCTCAAGAATTTGTGATTTATAGTCAATTAAATCACCCTGTGCATATTTCTCTTTCTGGCGGTTCAACACCTAAGCTGTTATTCAAAACCTTAGCCAAAGCGCCTTATGCGGAACAAATTAACTGGAAGAATCTACATTTTTGGTGGGGCGATGATCGCATGGTTCCACCAACAGATCCAGAAAGCAACTATGGTGAAGTGCAAAAACTCTTATTCGATCATATTCAAATTCCCGCAGAAAACATCCATAGAATTCGTGGCGAAAATGAACCGCACTTTGAACTAAAACGCTTCGAAGAAGAATTAAGTGCGGTCATTCCAAACGGTGTTTTTGATTGGATCATTTTAGGTATGGGGACTGACGGTCATACCGCTTCTCTTTTCCCACATCAAACCAATTTTGATGATGAAAACCTAGCTATCATTGCTAAACACCCTGAAAGTGGTCAAATTCGCATTTCTAAAACCGCCAAACTCATTGAACAAGCGAAACGCATTACCTATTTGGTCACTGGCGAAAGCAAAGCAGACATTTTAAAAGAAATCCAAACCACGCCAGCAGAAAATCTGCCTTATCCTGCAGCAAAAATTAAAGCAAAAAATGGGGTGACGGAATGGTATTTGGATAAAGCGGCGGCGAAATTGCTATAACAAGTTGAGTATCAAATATCATAGGCTTGCAAAATGATAGACTACAAAGTGAATGAACCAGTTTCAGTTAAACAATTTATTGAATTACTAAATAAAACAACGCTCGGGGCACGCCGTCCGTTAGAGGATGAAAAACGTGTCGCAGCGATGCTGCATCATGCGGATTTGTTAGTCACCGCTTGGGATGGTGAACGATTAGTGGGTGTAGCACGTTCCGTGACGGATTTTGCCTACTGCTGTTATTTATCTGATTTAGCGGTTGATGAACAATATCAAAAACAAGGTATCGGCTTGCAGTTAATTGAACACACTAAACAAGCCTTACATCCACAAGCCAAAATTGTGCTTTTATCGGCTCCACAAGCTGTAGATTATTATCCGCATATTGGATTTACTCAACATATGAGTGCATGGACGAAGAGTTAATCTATTAGCATTGTACGGACTAAAGTTAAATTAAAATATAGATACATCAGATGCGGAATGACTTTAATGTTGAATTTAGATAATAAAAAATTTATTGCTGTTGAAAACACCGCAAATGGTGAGGTCAGTAGCCAAACAGAATTTCATTATCACCAACAAGGCAACATGATTTGGGCCGAATATGGTGGAGGTGAAATTTTAAAAGGCTTTTTAATTGGAAAATGGATTGACGAGACTCAAATTGAATTTACGTATCAACATTTAAATCAATCTCTAGAAAATCGTCTGGGTCGTTGTTGTACAAGATTTTCTTTAGAAGAAAGTAAGCTCGTCGGACATGAAAAATGGCAGTGGCTAGACACGTTAGAGCAAGGTAGCTCTTTAATTAGAGAAATTTAAAAGAAGTTTTGCTATAGATTATTATCCGCATATTGGTTTTTAACGCTGACGAAGAGTTAAGATGACCGAACGTGGAGTTATTTCCATGCTATTTTAAATTAAATAATGAAAAAATATCGTTTAACAAATAATACTATTGTTTATGAAGGAAGAACACTTTATCAAATAGAAGCGCTAATAACAATTTACCCCTATGATGACGAAGAAGATAACTATTGGGATCCCCCGATTGTTGAAGAAGGCTCTCTCGGAGGATATATTGAAAGTGAAAATAATTTATCACATATAGGCAAAGCTTGGATAAAAGATAATGCAAAGGTTCTTGGAAATAGTAAAGTTCTAGACAATGCGATAGTTTCTGAAAATGCTATAGTTCGTGATAATGCGATGCTCATCCATAATGCAACAGCCTCTGGGAATGCTATAGTTTCTGAAGATTCATCTGTTGAAAATAACTCTTCGGTATACGGAGATGCTATGATTTTAGGTGCATCTACAATTTGTGGAGACTCATATATCTTCGATAAAAGTAAAATTTGTGATTCTTCAATTGAAAATTCAATTATCTTTGATGATGCAATTATAGAAAACTCAAGTATTGTTAATGGACATATAGGTAAACATGCTCACATTCGATCATATAAAGATGTAATTTCTATATCCTACTCTGGTTTTTTAAAACTAAATCTAACCGCATATAAAACTGAAGATAATGTTTATATTGCGACGGAAAGTTATCCTAACCACGTTCGTGTTTTAGAAAGCAAAAACTTCCTTAACTTCTTATATGACTATGGAAAAAGAATATTAGATAAGAAATTCGAAGTTAAAAACAAAAATATTGCATATATACTTGATAATATTAGCTCAACACTTAAAACAAGCGCTAATATTGAAGATAAAATAATCTTTGATTTTTTAATGGCTGTCTTTTTATCTTTTCAAGAGCTTTTAGAGGATAAAATATATCAATCAATGTAGAGTGAAATTTAGTTACACCAACATATTCAATCGGTACAAAGACTTGTACCTCACAAACAGGAGAAAACAATGTCAGTAAAAGGCGACATCGGTGTTATCGGCTTAGCCGTAATGGGGCAAAACCTCATTTTAAATATGAATGATCATGGCTTTAAAGTTGTGGCATATAACCGTACCACTTCAAAAGTGGATGAATTTTTACAAGGCGCAGCAAAAGGCACGAATATTATCGGCGCATACTCTTTAGAAGATTTAGCTTCTAAATTAGAAAAACCACGTAAAGTGATGTTAATGGTGCGCGCGGGTGATGTAGTGGATCAATTCATTGAGGCATTATTACCACACTTAGAAGAAGGCGACATCATCATTGATGGTGGTAACTCAAACTATCCTGATACCAACCGTCGTGTTAAAGCATTGGCTGAAAAAGGTATTCGCTTTATTGGTTCGGGTGTTTCGGGTGGTGAAGAAGGTGCGCGTCATGGACCATCAATCATGCCGGGTGGTAACCACGAAGCATGGCCATATGTTAAACCAATCTTCCAAGCAATCTCAGCTAAAACAGAACAAGGCGAACCTTGCTGTGACTGGGTTGGCGGCGAAGGTGCAGGCCACTTCGTGAAAATGGTTCACAATGGTATCGAATATGGCGATATGCAATTAATCTGTGAAGCTTACCAATTTTTAAAAGAAGGTTTAGGCTTAAGCTATGAAGAAATGAAAGCTATCTTCGCAGAATGGAAAAAAACTGAACTGGATAGCTATTTAATCGATATCACGACCGATATTCTTGGTTATAAAGATGCTGATGGTGAGCCATTAGTTGAAAAAATCTTAGATACAGCTGGCCAAAAAGGGACAGGTAAATGGACGGGTATCAATGCATTAGATTTCGGTATTCCATTAACCTTAATCACTGAATCTGTCTTTGCTCGTTGCGTATCTTCATTTAAAGATCAACGTGTTGCCGCTAATCAATTATTTGGCAAAACAATTCAACCGGTTGAAGGCGACAAAAAAGTGTGGATTGAAGCAGTACGTAAAGCATTATTGGCGTCAAAAATCATTTCTTACGCACAAGGCTTTATGCTGATTCGCGAAGCCTCTGAACAATTTGGCTGGAACATTAACTACGGAGCAACAGCGTTGTTATGGCGTGAAGGTTGTATTATCCGTAGCCGTTTCTTAGGTAACATTCGTGATGCATACGAAGCGAACCCAGATTTAATCTTCTTAGGTTCAGATAGCTACTTCAAAGGCATTTTAGAAAACGCATTAAGCGACTGGCGTAAAGTGGTGGCAAAATCGATCGAAGTGGGTATCCCAATGCCTTGTATGGCCTCTGCGATTACCTTCTTAGATGGCTATACTTCAGCACGTTTACCAGCAAATTTATTGCAAGCACAACGTGACTACTTCGGTGCACATACTTATGAGCGTACCGACAAACCACGCGGTGAATTCTTCCACACCAACTGGACAGGTCGCGGTGGTAATACTGCATCAACGACTTATGATGTGTAAGTAAAAAACTCGTGATAAACTCACCGCACTTTGTTCGCATAAAGTGCGGTTTATTTTTACCTTATTTTGGAGAAACCTATGTTACCTCAATCACGCTTAGATAAAATTTCAGAAATGGAAAATCTTCTCAATGAAGCAGAAAGTTTCTTAGCTGACGCAGAACAATTTCTTGAAAAATGGCAGGCCTTCTTACCAAAAATGAAAACCTTAGAACACTATTATTTCGATGGTGACTGGCGAGAAGATTATCAAGCTTATGAGGATGGTAAAATCCCAGATGATATGCCTTGTGGTGTATTAAGTGAAGATTTAGTATTTAATGCGAGTACAGGACACCATGGATTGGCGATTGAATATTTGAAAGTGGTAGCGAAAGTATTAGATAATGGCCCTGCCAAATAGACAGGGCCAAACCAAATTGAATAATTAATTGCTTACTTTTTTAGCACCAAAAGCTCCGCCATATCTATTGAAGTTATTATAAACTCCCGCAACCTCTTCAGCATTTTTGCCATAAAAACCACCAGAAACTCTTAAACTTCTAACTGAGGATGCGTCTTCATTACTAAATTTATTGCCTTTAATTTGAGCATTGAAAGGAAGATCTGCTTTACCTTTACCATCTTCAGCTGGAACTTCAAAAGCACCAGAAATAGTCTTATCACCGAAATTGACGTCAAGTGTTGCTTTACCGGTTACAAGGTAATATTTAGCGTTGCTAAACTTGTTATCTTTATTATCTACTTCAATCAAATGTTGACCTTCATATCTTGCTGAGCCACTAGCTGGAATGTTTTCTACATCAGTTTCTCTACCCTGAGCAAAAAGAATACCCTCATGAGACATCTGATCAACCACCAAACCATAACGAGCATTTTTTAGGTTATCACCAATCATTCGAGTTGTAACACCAGAGGTTGTCGACTTAGCATCTTGCAACCAACCATCATTACGAATCATATCCGATCCAACTAGTGGAATATCTTTCCCTCTTACACTTAATTTATCAATATTATTGTCTCTTTCATAAGAATCGAAGAAAATCGAATTGTTTCCTGTAAAACTCAAGCCTGTTACTTTATCTTTCTTCGATTCAACTTTTTTATTCGAAGAATTATTTGGTGCAGGGCTATTGCTAGAGCTATTGCTAGAGCTATTGCTATCACCACTGCCACCACCACTGCCACCACCACTGCCACAAGCAGCTAAAGCAACTGATAATACAGTTAATAATAAAGTATGTTTTACTTTCATAGTAGATTCCTCTTAGGGTTATTAAATAAATCCAGATTGAGATTATATCATTTTAAAACAATATATTAAATGTAATACCCTTATAAAAATACGATTAAAAATACGATTAAAAATACGATAAACAATCCTATTAAATATATTTAATGAACTTTCATACATATCCGTTTGTCTTATGGAGTACTATCAATATGGATAGTTTTATATGTTAAACACGGAGAGATCCTATGAAATTAATTGGAAAATCACTTGTTATCGCGATGACTGTTATTTCTCTTGCAGCATGTGGAAATATGAGTCGTACTCAAAAAAATACAACAGCTGGCGCAGCTATTGGTGGCGCAGCAGGCTATATGCTTGGTGGTAATGCCGCAACCACATTAGGTGGT
Organism: Haemophilus sp. HMSC066D02; assembly: GCF_001810545.1. NCBI lineage: Bacteria > Pseudomonadati > Pseudomonadota > Gammaproteobacteria > Pasteurellales > Pasteurellaceae > Haemophilus > Haemophilus sp. HMSC066D02. The sequence continues at coordinate 432,545 of NZ_KV801805.1, forward strand.
GCTGCATTAGGTGGCGTAATCGGTAGCCAAGTCAATAAATAGTCAAAAAAATAACCGCACTTAATGAGTGCGGTTGTTTTTTTATTATTTCTCGACTGTTTTTTCTGCGCTAGGTTTACGGCGTTTGCCAATATTTTTCGTGTCTTTATGACGAAGTTTCGCTTTCTTCTTCACGTCTGCTTTTTTCTTTTCTTCACGCTTTTCTTTAATACGTGCTTTTTGCTTTTTAGACATGGATTTTACTTCACCATCTTTTGGTGGTTTGGTACGAGGTTCTAATCCTTCTAAAATACGCGCTTTCAAAAGCTCTTCTGTATAACGCTTAATCTTACCGAGTAATTTGTAATCATGGGCTTCCACAAAAGAAACGGCTGTACCTTTTTTCCCTGCACGAGCCGTACGACCAATACGATGCAAATACGTATCTGCACTATAAGGTAAATCGAAGTTCATCACGTGTGTCACATCATCAATATCAATCCCACGAGCAGCCACATCAGTGGCCACTAACACAGTAACAACACCTGATTTCAATTTATCAATGGCATTATTACGTTGTGTTTGCGCCATATCGCCTTCTAAATAAGTAGAACGAATACCGCGTTTACGCAAGGTTTCAGAAAGCTCACGCACATCTTCACGACGACGGACAAACACAATGCCACGACTCACATTCTCTGTTTCGATAAAACGCGCAAGCAACTTAATTTTATGTTCATTGCTATCGGCGTGATAATACCACTGGTTGATTTTCTTACGCTCACGACGGCTTGGCTCAGCATCAATTTTGACTGGGTCATTTAATAAACGATCTGCGAAATCAACTAATAGCTCCCCTTCTAGGGTGGCAGAGAAAAGAAGGGTTTGTTTACGCCAACGCGTTTCAGCGGCAATTTTCTCCGCATCTTGGCCAAAGCCCATTTGCAACATACGATCCGCTTCATCAAAAATCAGCATCTCCACCGCACGACAATCAAAGTTTTCTTCTTTGATGTATTGCAATAAACGCCCCGGTGTTGCTACCACGATATCCTGATTTGAATTAAACACTTCTCCATGATTTTGATACGCCACACCGCCAGTAATAGTTGCAATCTTCAAATGAGTGAATTGCGCCAACTCTTCCGCTTGTTCTGCTACCTGCATCGCCAGCTCACGAGTTGGCGTTAAAATTAAAATGCGAGGTGCCCCTGGTTTACGACGTGGATAATCCAATAAATGCTGAATCGCAGGTAATAAAAATGCGGCTGTTTTACCTGTACCTGTTGGTGCTGAACCGAGCACATCTCGCTCTTCCATGGCTGCCGGAATCGCTTCTAATTGAATTGCGGTTGGACGGGTGTAGCCTTTCTTTTCTAAGGCTTTTAATAATTCGGGGGAAAGATCGAATTCTTCAAATGGGGATAAATTCATTATTTTGTGTTAATTTGTTAAAATTGGGGCTGATTATACCTGAAAGTGCGGTCATTTTCCGCAAGATTTTATGAGCAGTTTCACCTTCAAACAATTCCATATTAATCAACAACATTGTGCGATGAAAGTCGGTACGGATGGCATTTTACTTGGCGCTTGGACGGATGTGTCTGATTGTCAGTATATTCTAGATATGGGGACTGGCACGGGCTTGGTTGCATTAATGCTCGCCCAACGAAGTCATGTGCATTGCCAAATTGAAGCCGTTGAACTTGATCTCCTTGCAGCACAACAAGCACAAGAAAACTTCCAGGCCTCGCCATGGCACAATCGTCTTCATTTAACACACCAAGATGTGCAAACTTATTGCCAACAAACAGCACATCAATTTGATTTAATTGTGGCTAACCCGCCTTATTTTGCGCAAGGTGTGGAATGTAAAAATGACGAACGAGCGCTTGCCCGTTATGTTCAACAAAGCCATTTAGATTGGTTAAATTGGGCGACGAGTTGTTTATCCGAAAAAGGGAAGATTAGTTTTGTCTTGCCTTATGAGGCAGGAAAAACATTGATAAATTCAACCGCACTTTATTGCATCAAGCAGACTGATGTCATTACAAAAATAGGGAAAGATCCACAACGGATGTTACTCACGTTTAGCCTAGAGGATTTACCACAGGTAAAAGATAGCTTAGTGATTTATGACGAAAACAATCAGTACACCGAAGCATTTATTGCGGTGACGAAGGCATTTTATTTAAAAATGTAAGGGCATATTACTATGCCCTTTTTTATTGATGTGATTAGTGGCTTTCCACTTTGACGAGTTTCGTCCAGTTGTAATAACCATACAATGAGTTAAGTAAGTAAGCACTATACATTAAATACATCGCTGGCTGCCCTTGCCAAAGCAAAATGGAAAGCACATTTAAGACAATCCATAATAACCATTGCTCACGATAACGCAAAATCATCAATAATTGCGCCGCTACAGTGATAATTGTGGTTAAACCATCTAGCGTTGTAGAACTCCCACCCGCTGCTTTTAAAGCCTGTACAAAACAGAGGGTACCAATTCCAACACTCACAAGCAAAATTGCCCAACCTTTCGGTGTTAAGGCTTTGGCTATCACACTTTCACCACCATTATCGTTTTGCATGTTTTGTTTCCACATGAAATACCCGATAAATTGTGATGGGATATATACATAGAGTGCGGTATTCATTTCACCAAGAAAATTGCTTCCCCAGGAGACATAAAAGTAGGTATAAGCAAAAATAAGCCCAAAGAAATAGTTACTAATTTTTCCTTTACTCACAAATACTACACAGAGAATACCTGCAATACCCGAAATCATGCCTAATGGGCTATCCGGCATAAGAACATAAGCAATAATTTGTGCAGCAAGGAAAATAACTACCCATGCCACTTCAAAAGGTTTCCAACCTGATAAAAATTCTTCTTTAAGTCGTTCTGTCCAATTCATGGAACACTCCTGTTTTATGAAAAAGTACGTCATTTTTACATCGCACTTTTTTAAAGTAAAGCTTAGGTGACATTTAATTTAATTATTGTGAGAAAAATCACACTTTATTTTTCATGCTTTTACTCGCCTGTGCCTTGCATTCCCCTATAATCAGACTACAATATCGCCCCATTTTAAGAGATTCATTAAGAGGAAGATAATGTCATTTGCAATCGGTCAACGTTGGATTAGTGAAACCGAAAATAGCCTCGGATTAGGGATGATTACCGCCTTAGATTTTCGCTCGGTTACCCTTCACTTTCCTGCCACGGATGAAACCCGAATTTATGCGGTGGCGCAAGCACCATTAACCCGAATTACATTGAATAAAGGGGAACAACTTCATCACCAAACAGGTTGGCAAAGTGAAGTCCTTGATGTTCAAGAAATGAATGATCTCTTATTTTATTTGGTCAAAAATGCGCAAGGCGAAGACGTTATCGTCAATGAAAAAGAACTTTCTCCGATAATTTCTTTTAGCCAAGCGAAAGATCGCCTCTTTTCATCACAGATTGATCGTAGTGAACATTTTGCGTTGCGCTATCAAACCCTTCTGCATCAACAAGCTCAATTTCAATCGCCTTTGCGAGGCTTACGAGGTAATCGTGCGGGTTTAATTCCTCACCAGCTTCATATTGCGCAAGAAGTGGGAAATCGTATCAATCCTCGCGTGCTCTTAGCGGACGAAGTGGGGTTAGGTAAAACCATTGAAGCAGGCATGATTTTGCAAAACCAGCTTTTTGCTGAAAAAGTACAACGTGTGTTAATTATTGTACCAGAAACCTTGCAGCATCAATGGCTTGTCGAAATGCTTCGTCGTTTTAATTTACATTTTTCATTATTTGATGAAGAACGTTGTGAAGATTTTGCCGAACAAGCGATCAATCCATTTAGCACGGAAAGCTTAATTATTTGTGCACTAGATTGGTTGAAATCTCACCCTCATCGCGTACAACAAGCCATTGAAGCTGAATTTGACTGTTTAATTGTCGATGAAGCACATCATTTAGCTTGGTCTGAAAATGCGCCGAGTACCGCTTATTTATTGGTGGAACAATTAGCCAACGCTATTCCGTCTGTTTTATTACTCACTGCAACGCCTGAACAACTGGGTTTGGAAAGTCATTTTGCACGCTTGCGCTTGCTTGATCCTGAGCGTTTTTATGATTACCAGGCGTTCTTAAAGGAACAGGAAAACTATCAGCCTGTTGCGGATGCTGTGCAATCTTTACTCTCAGAGAAGCCGCTAAGTGCGGTCGAAAAAAATCATATTTCTGATTTACTTCATGAGCAAGATGTCGAACCATTATTTAAAGCTTTAGCCTGTCATAATGACGATGAGAAGCAAACTGCGCGACAAGAGCTCATTCAAAATCTCATCGATCGACACGGTACAAGCCGTATTTTATTTCGCAATACACGCCAAGGGGTGAAAGGTTTCCCGCATCGGGTTTACCATCAAATAACGATTGATGCGGCTGAAGTAGACGAAAAAATTCATTGGTTAATTGATTTTCTAAAATCACACCGAAATGAAAAAATCTTAGTCATTTGTAAAACTGCACAAACAGCAATTCAACTTGAGCAAATTTTACGAGAAAAAGAAGCCATTCGCAGTGCTGTTTTCCATGAAAGAATGTCAATCATTGAACGAGATCGTGCAGCGGCTTATTTTGCCGATACCGATAATGGCGCACAAGTTTTACTGAGTTCAAGCATTGGTTCTGAAGGCAGAAACTTCCAATTTGCTTGTCATCTCGTACTCTTCGATTTACCAGAAAATCCTGACTTACTTGAGCAATGTATTGGCCGTTTAGATCGTATCGGGCAAATGCGAGATGTACAAATTTATGTACCTTGCCTCGCAAACTCTGCGCAGCAAGATTTAGCTCGTTGGTATCATGAAGGTTTAAATGCCTTTGAACAAACTTGCCCTATCGGAATGACACTGTTTGAACAATATGAATCGTTACTAAAAGTGCGGTCAGAAAATAAAGCGGATTTTGAGCAACTCATTCTCCAAACGCAAAAACAAGCAAAAGCATTGCGTTTAGCCTTAGAGAAAGGGCGTGATCGTTTGTTAGAATTAAATTCTAATGGTGGAGAAAAGGCACAACGACTTGCGTCAGAAATTGCTCAAACAGATAATTCACCACAATTAGTCGATTTTGCACTGAATTTATTTGATATTATTGGCGTAGAGCAAGATGATTTAGGTGAAAACAGCATTGTCATCACGCCAACGGGCACCATGCTTGTTCCTGATTTTCCAGGACTAAAAGAAGAAGGTATTACAGTAACCTTTGACCGACAACTTGCTCTTGCTCGTGAGGAATTAGAATTTCTTACTTGGGATCATCCAATGATACGCCAAGGCATTGATTTAATCGTTTCTGGTGACATTGGCAAAGCATCGATAGCATTATTAGTCAATAAACAGCTGCCTGCAGGCACTCTTTTGATTGAATTGATCTATATGATTGAAAGCCAATCACCAAAAGGTTTGCAACTGAATCGTTTTCTTCCACCTACACCTGTTCGCTTATTGCTGGATAGCAAAGGAAACGATCTCGCTGGACAAGTTAATTTTGGTACATTGCAAAATAAACTTAAGCCGCTAGGTAAAGACATTGCGAATAAAATGGTCAAAATGGCTCGTCCAAATATTGAGCAATTAATTAAACTAGGCGATCACAAAATGACTGAAGTCTCACAAGCTCAAATTCAAGAAGCTAGTAAATTAGCCGATCAAATATTGAGCACTGAACTCAATCGACTTATAGCCTTGAAAGCAGTAAATAAAAATATTCGTCAGGCAGAAATTGATTTATTAGAACAACAACGATTAGTTTCTCTAGAAGAATTAAGTAAAGCAAGCTGGCGATTAGATAGCCTTCGGATAATAGTGACAAACAAGGAATAATATGGCGCTTATTGAATACCATCCCCCTTTAGAACCGTATTTAGACATTATCTACCAAGATAATCATATCTGCGTGGTAAATAAACCAAGCGGTTTACTTTCAGTTCCTGGCAATCAACCTGAATACTACGATAGTGCAATGAGTCGAGTAAAAGAGAAATTTGGATTTTGTGAACCTGCACACCGTTTAGATATGGCCACAAGTGGGATTATTCTATTTGCATTAAGTAAAGCGGCTGATAAAGAGTTAAAACGTCAATTCCGCGAACGTGAACCAAAAAAATATTATCAAGCTTTAGTATGGGGACACTTAGAACAAGATAGTGGGGAAATTAATCTTCCTATGATTTGTGATTGGGAAAATCGCCCGCGCCAACGCATTGATTTTGTATTTGGCAAAAGAGCGGTCACTTTTTATGAAGTTTTAGAAAGATTACCGACTAACTGTACTCGAGTGAAACTGACTCCAATCACAGGACGTTCGCATCAACTGCGTTTACATACGCTCGCGCTTGGACATCCCATCTTAGGGGACAAGTTTTATTCTCACCCACAAGCTAAATCGATGTCACCTCGCTTATGCTTACACGCAGAAGAACTTACGATTACGCACCCTATCACAGGTGAAAAAATGACATTTAGAGCTAAAGCTGAATTTTAGGAAAACGAGATATAAAAAAGGCTCACATCAGTGAGCCTTTTTATTTTATAACAAATTATTATTCCGCTGCTGCTTCTGCAACTTCTGGACGATCAACTAACTCAATGTATGCCATTGGAGCGTTGTCACCTGCACGGAAACCACATTTTAAGATACGGGTGTAACCACCTGCACGTTGAGCAAAACGTGGACCTAATTCATTGAATAATTTCGCAACAGTTTCGATGTTACGGGTACGAGCGAATGCTAAACGACGGTTTGCAACGCTATCTTCTTTTGCTAATGTAATTAACGGTTCAACTACACGACGTAATTCTTTAGCTTTTGGTAAAGTAGTCTTGATGATTTCATGACTAACTAAAGCACTTGCTAAGTTACGGAACATCGCTTGGCGATGGCTGCTATTACGGTTTAGTTGACGACCACTCTTACGATGGCGCATGATCTTATCCTTCTCAGAAAAATCTTAACCTATGACCAAACTAGTCTTCAGCAATACTTGCTGGTGGCCAATTCTCAAGGCGCATACCAAGTGACAAGCCACGTGAAGCGAGAACGTCTTTAATTTCAGTAAGAGATTTCTTACCAAGATTAGGCGTTTTTAATAACTCAACTTCTGTACGTTGTACTAAGTCACCGATATAGTGAATTGTTTCTGCTTTCAAACAGTTAGCAGAACGAACTGTCAACTCTAAGTCATCAACAGGACGTAATAAAATCGGATCGAATTCCGGTTTTTCTTCCTTGACTTCAGGTTGACGAACATCACGCAAATCAACGAATGCATCGAGTTGCTCTGCTAAAATTGTTGCTGCACGACGAATTGCTTCTTCCGGATCAATAGTCCCGTTAGTTTCCAACTCGATAACTAGTTTATCTAAGTCAGTACGTTGTTCAACACGTGCTGCTTCAACATTGTAAGCAATACGGTCAACCGGGCTATAACAAGCATCCACCAATAAACGACCGATTGGACGATCTTCATTTTGCGAATGAGTACGAGCAGATGCAGGTACATAACCTCTACCACGTTGAACACGAATACGCATATTAATAGATGCATTTTCGTCTGTTAAGTGACAGATTACATGTGATGGATTAACAATCTCAACATCACCATCATGGGTGATATCAGCTGCAACAACAGGGCCAATTCCAGATTTATTTAATGTCAGAATAACATCATCTTTATTCTGTACTTTAACCGCTAGACCTTTAAGGTTTAAAAGAACTTCAAGAATATCTTCCTGAACACCTTCTTTACTACTATATTCGTGCAGTACGCCATCAATTTCTACTTCAGTTACAGCACAACCTGGCATTGAAGACAGAAGGATACGACGTAATGCATTCCCTAGAGTATGACCAAAGCCACGCTCTAACGGTTCTAAGATCACCTTAGCATGAGTAGAGCTAATTTGCTCGATATCTACTAAGCGTGGTTTTAAAAATTCTGTAACAGAACCCTGCATTTTATCCTCTCTTTGCTTTTAAGCTTAACTATTATTTAGAGTAAAGCTCAACGATCAGATGTTCGTTAATGTCTGCTGATAAATCAGAACGTTCAGGAACACGTTTGAACACACCTTCCATTTTCGCAGAATCAACTTCTAACCAAGTTGGTTTTTCTCTTTGTTCTGCTAATTCTAATGATGCTTTAATACGTGCTTGTTTTTTAGATTTCTCACGAACAGCAACGACATCATTTACAGAAACTTGGAAAGATGGGATATTTACAACACGACCATTTACGACAATCGCTTTGTGGCTCACTAATTGACGAGCTTCTGCGCGAGTTGCAGCAAATCCCATGCGATAAACAACGTTATCCAATCTACCTTCTAATAATACTAGTAAGTTTTCACCAGTATTACCTTTTAAACGGTTTGCCTCTTTATAGTAGTTACGGAATTGACGTTCTAAAATACCATAGATACGACGAACTTTTTGTTTTTCACGTAATTGACTACCATAATCAGACAAACGCGGTTTACGAGCACCGTGTTGACCTGGTGCTGTATCAATTTTACATTTTGAATCAATCGCACGCACACCTGATTTAAGGAATAAATCAGTGCCTTCACGACGGCTGAGCTTGAGTTTAGGGCCCAAATATCTTGCCATTTTCTTTCTCCAACTATCCTATTACGCCATTAAACACGACGTTTTTTCGGTGGACGACAACCGTTATGAGGAATCGGAGTCACATCAGTGATGTTCGTGATACGGAAACCCGCTGCATTTAATGCACGGATTGTTGATTCACGACCCGGACCCGGACCTTTAACCATAACTTCCAAGTTCTTTAAGCCGAATTCTTTAACGATTTCAGCACAACGTTCTGCAGCAACTTGTGCAGCGAACGGGGTAGATTTACGAGAACCACGGAAACCTGAACCACCTGCTGTAGCCCAAGCTAAAGCATTACCTTGACGGTCAGTAATGGTAACGATTGTGTTATTGAAAGATGCGTGAATGTGTGCTACGCCATCTACAACTTGTTTTTTTACACGTTTACGTGCACGAACTGGTGTTTTAGCCATTCTTTATTTACCCCGACTATTTTTTGATCGGCTTACGTGGACCCTTACGGGTACGCGCATTAGTTTTAGTACGTTGACCACGTACCGGTAAACTACGACGATGACGTAAACCACGGTAACAACCTAAGTCTAAAAGACGTTTGATGTTTAGTGTTACTTCACGACGTAAGTCACCTTCAACGGTAAATTTACCAACTTCGTCACGCAGTTTGTCAATCTGCTCTTCAGACAATTCGCTGATCTTAACATCTTCAGCAATACCCGCTGCAGCACAAATACTTTTAGAACGAGTTTTACCGATACCGTAAATTGCAGTTAAAGCGATTACAGCGTGTTTGTGATCAGGAATGTTAATGCCTGCAATACGGGCCACTATGCACTCCTATTATTTTAACTAATTTGGTATTCTGATCTTGAAAAGCCCGTTTTCAGGATACTCAAACAGAATACCAAGGACATAAATGAGTTGAGTAGTATAACTACTCAACCGGTTCTTTGCAAGAAGAAATGTTAATTAACCTTGACGTTGTTTATGTTTAGGGTCGCTGCATAATACGCGAACAACACCTTCACGTTTAACAATTTTACAGTTACGACACATCTTCTTAACGGAAGCACGAACTTTCATTGCTTATCCTTTTTACTTAAATGAACAATTACTGTCCAAAACCTTTAAGGTTTGCTTTTTTTAACGCAGATTCATATTGAGACGACATTAAGTGACTCTGAACTTGCACGATAAAATCCATAATTACAACAACAACGATTAATAAGGAAGTACCACCGAAGTAGAATTTAACATCCCATGCTGATGTCATAATGTAAGGGACTAAACATACGAACGTTACATAAAGACCGCCGATTAATGTTAAGCGAGTCATTACTTTATCAATGTAACGAGATGTTTGTTCACCTGGTCTAATTCCTGGGATAAATGCACCAGATTTTTTTAGATTATCTGCTGTATCACGTGGATTATATTGCATTGCAGTATAGAAGAAACTGAAGAAAATAATCGCTACCGCATAAACAAGAAGATATAAAGGTTGTCCTGGATTCAACAACATTGATAAGTCATTTAACCACTCAAACTTATCATTCTGACCAAACCATTGTGTCAATGTAGCTGGGAATAAAATAATGCTTGAAGCAAAAATTGCTGGCATCACGTTTGCCATATTAACTTTTAATGGTAAGTGAGTTGAATGACCACCTAAAATTTGACGTCCTTGTTGACGCTTAGCATATTCAACACGAATTCTACGTTGTCCACGTTCTACGAAGACAACAAAGTAAGTTACTGCAAAAACAATAGCAGCGATTAGTAGAAGAACTAAAGGATGCATTTGTCCTTGACGAGCTTGCTCAACTGTTTCGATGATTGCATGTGGCAATCCTGCAACAATACCACCAAAAACAAGAATTGAGATACCGTTACCAATACCTCTTTCAGTAATTTGCTCACCTAACCACATTAAGAACATGGTTCCGGTTACAAGACTCACTACTGCAGTGAAGTAAAAAGTAAAACCGATATTTGGCACTAATTGTGGCAACATATTCGGTAAACCGGTAGAAATTGCGATAGCTTGGATAGTAGCAAAAACCACCGTTGCATAACGAGTATACTTGGTGATTTTTCTTTGTCCTGCTGCGCCTTCTTTTTTCAATTCTGCTAAAGCAGGTGAAACCGTAGCAAGCAATTGCATTACGATAGATGCCGAAATATACGGCATGATACCTAATGCTAAAATTGATGCTCGGCTCAATGCACCACCAGAGAACATGTTTAACATATCAATGATGGTGCCTTTTTGTTGTTCAACTAATTGAGCTAGCACGGCGGCATCAATACCAGGAAGCGGAATAAAAGAACCAATACGATAAACGATAAGTGCACCTAATACAAAAAGCAATCTGCTTTT
>NZ_KV801805.1:443635-470772 GCF_001810545.1 Haemophilus sp. HMSC066D02
TTTTAGTTCACTAGTACCACTATTAGTACTTCTGCTTTGATAACCTGGTTGTTTAGCCATTTGCTAATTATTCCTCAACTGAACCGCCAGCAGCTTCGATTGCTGCTTTTGCACCTTTAGTTACACGTAAACCACGTACAGTAACTGCAGATTTCACTTCACCAGCTAAGATAACTTTAGCGAATTGAATATCTTTAGTTAAAATGTTTGCAGCTTTTAATGCTTCTAAAGTGACAACATTTCCTTCAACTTTTGTTAATTCGTTTAAACGAACTTCAGCAGTTACAGCTGATTTCATTGAAGTGAAACCAAATTTTGGTAAACGACGGTATAATGGCATTTGGCCACCCTCGAAACCACGACGAACACCGCCACCAGTACGAGATTTTTGACCTTTATGACCACGACCACCAGTTTTTCCTAAACCTGAACCAATACCACGACCAAGGCGTTTTGCGCTGTGCTTAGCACCTTCAGCCGGAGATAGAGTATTTAAACGCATTCTCTTACTCCTCCACTTTAACCATGTATGAAACTTGGTTAATCATACCACGTACTGCCGGAGTATCGATTAACTCAACAGTATGGTGCATATGGCGAAGACCAAGACCACGCAAGGTAGCTTTGTGCTTCGGTAAACGAGCAATTGAGCTACGAACTTGAGTTACTTTAATAGTTTTAGCCATTATCAATTACCCCAAAATTTCATCAACGGTTTTGCCACGTTTAGCAGCTACCATTTCTGGTGATTTCATATTTGCTAATGCATCAATAGTTGCACGAACAACGTTGATTGGGTTGGTTGAACCATACGCTTTAGAAAGAACGTTACGTACACCAGCAACTTCTAACACTGAACGCATTGCACCACCTGCGATGATACCTGTACCTTCGCTAGCTGGTTGCATAAATACGCGAGAACCAGTGTGAACACCTTTAACTGGGTGTTGTAATGTACCTTCATTTAAAGCGACATTAATCATATTGCGACGTGCTTTCTCCATCGCTTTTTGGATCGCTGCCGGAACTTCACGAGCTTTACCATAACCAAAACCTACGCGACCGTTACCATCGCCTACTACTGTTAAAGCAGTAAAGCTCATAATACGACCACCTTTTACAGTTTTTGATACACGGTTTACTGCGATTAGCTTCTCTTGCAGTTCACCAGCTTGTTTTTCGATGTTTGACATCTCAATTTACCTCATTAGAACTGTAGACCAGCTTCACGTGCAGCGTCCGCTAAAGTTTGGACACGACCATGATATTTAAAACCGGAACGGTCAAAAGCAACGTCTTTAACGCCTTTTGCTAATGCGCGCTCAGCAACAAGTTTACCTACTACTGCTGCGGCATCTTTATTACCGGTATATTTAACTTGCTCACGAATTGCTTTTTCAACAGTTGAAGCAGCGGCAAGCACTTCTGAACCGTTTGGTGCAATAACTTGTGCGTAGATATGACGCGGAGTACGGTGAATAACTAGACGAGTTACACCTTGCTCTCTCATCATATGACGTGCACGAGCTGCACGACGGATACGAGCTGATTTCTTATCCATAGTGTTACCTTAATTATTTCTTCTTAGCCTCTTTCATACGTACTACTTCATCAGAGTAACGTACACCTTTACCTTTATAAGGTTCAGGACGGCGATAAGCGCGAATATCTGCTGCAACTTGACCAATTAACTGCTTGTCAGCACCTTTTAAAACGATTTCCGTTTGTGAAGGGCATTCAGCAGTAATACCTGCTGGTAAAGTGTGCTCCACAGGGTGAGAGAAACCTAAGCTTAATGCAACTACGTTGCCTTTAACTTGAGCTCTGTAACCAACACCCACTAGTTGTAATTTCTTAGTGAAGCCTTCAGTAACACCGATAACCATTGCATTAACTAATGCACGAGCTGTACCCGATTGAGCATTCGCTCCAACAAAACCTTCACGTGGAGTGAAAGTAAATTGACCATTATCTTGTTTAACTTCAACTGAGTTATGAATTGTGCGAGATAACTCGCCATTTTTACCTTTTACTGTTAATAGCTGACCGTCGAGTTTAACTTCAACGCCGGCAGGAATATTAACAGGTGCCTTTGCAACACGAGACATTTTCCTACCTCTCTATTAAGCTACGTAACAGATGATCTCACCGCCTAAGCCCGCTTGACGAGCTGCACGGTCAGTCATAACACCTTTAGATGTAGAAATCACAGCAACACCTAAACCACCCATAACTTTTGGTAATTCGTCTTTACGTTTGTAAATACGAAGACCAGGACGGCTTACACGTTGGATGCTTTCCACAACCGGTTTGCCTTGGAAATATTTTAAAGTAATTTCCAATTCAGGTTTTGCACCTTCTAAAACTTTAACGCTTTCGATATAACCTTCAGCAGCTAATACGTTGGCAATTGCCACTTTTAGCTTGGAAGAAGGCATATTGATTGCAACTTTGTTCGCAGCTTGACCGTTACGAATACGAGTCAACATATCTGCGATTGGATCTTGCATACTCATTGTACTTTTTCTCCGATTCCAAAATAAAGTGGTATATTACCAGCTCGCTTTTTTAAGGCCTGGGATCTCGCCGCGCATAGCAGCTTCACGAACCTTAATACGGCTTAAACCAAACTTACGTAAAACGCCGTGAGGACGTCCAGTTTGGCGGCAACGGTTACGTTGACGACTAGGGCTAGAATCACGTGGTAAAGTTTGTAACTTCAACACTGCATTCCAACGATCTTCGTCAGAGGCATTGACATCAGAAATGATTTTCTTTAATTCAGCGCGTTTAGCGAAGAATTTTTCAGCCAATTTAACGCGTTTTACATCGCGTGCTTTCATTGATTGTTTTGCCATTATAACCTGCCTTATTTACGGAATGGGAAATTAAAGGCAGCAAGTAGTGCTTGACCTTCTTCATCATTCTTAGCAGTAGTTGTGATAGTGATATCTAAACCACGTACACGATCTACTTTATCGTAATCGATTTCAGGGAAGATGATTTGTTCACGCACACCCATGCTGTAGTTACCACGACCATCAAATGATTTCGCGCTTAAACCGCGGAAGTCACGAATACGTGGAACAGCAATTGTAATTAAACGTTCAAAGAACTCCCACATACGCTCACCGCGTAGTGTTACTTTACAACCGATTGGATATCCCTGACGGATTTTAAAGCCAGCAACAGATTTACGAGCTTTAGTTACTAAAGGTTTTTGACCGCTAATTGCTGCTAAGTCCGCTACTGCGTTGTCTAGCAATTTCTTATCGGTCAATGCTTCACCCACACCCATATTCAGGGTAATCTTTTCGATTCGTGGGACTTGCATGACAGATTTGTAGCCGAATTTATTTTTTAACTCGTTTACTACTTGATCTCTGTAGTAATCATGCAGTTTCGCCATCGCATTACTCCAGTTTGTTAGATAATTTCATTGTTAGATTTGAAGAAACGTACTTTTTTGCCGTCTTCGAATCTAAAACCTACACGGTCAGCTTTGTTTGTTTTTGGATTGAAAATCGCAACGTTAGAAGCATCGATAGCCGCTTCTTTTTTCACTAAACCACCAGCTTGTCCTAAAGCAGGAACTGGTTTTTCATGTTTAGTGATGATGTTGATACCTTCAACAAACACTTTACCGTTTGGTAACACTTTAGTTACCTTGCCACGCTTGCCTTTGTCTTTACCGGCAAGTACGATTACTTCATCGTTTTGACGAATTTTTGCAGCCATTTCTCACTTCTCCTTAGAGTACTTCTGGTGCCAAAGAAATGATCTTCATGAATTTCTCAGAACGAAGTTCACGAGTCACCGGTCCAAAAATACGAGTACCGATTGGTTGCTCTGTGTTATTGTTTAAAATTACACAAGCGTTACCATCGAAGCGAATGACTGATCCGTCTGGGCGACGAACACCCTTCTTGGTGCGCACAACAACTGCTTTTAATACATCACCTTTTTTAACTTTACCGCGTGGAATTGCTTCTTTCACAGTAACTTTGATGATATCACCAATAGCAGCATAACGACGGTGCGATCCACCTAGAACCTTGATACACATTACACTGCGAGCACCAGAGTTATCGGCAACATCCAGCATAGTCTGTTCTTGGATCATATTTTATGCTCCGTTAAGTTAATAATACACCCTTGCGGGACGAATCTATCCATGCCTTATAAAGATATATGGCGGATAGATGGCGGAGTTTACCAAAATCAAGCTATAAACGCAATCAAAATTTTATGCTTAAATCAGAGTGCTTAAAGTGCGGTCAAATTTTTATGACTTTTTAGCAAACTTTGGAAAGAAAAAAGCCAACGGTATAAACCATTGGCTTTTATTTTTAACTTGTTAATTAAGCAATAACTGCTTTCTCAACAACACGAACTAAAGTCCAAGATTTGGTTTTAGAGAGAGGGCGACATTCGCGAATCTCTACTACATCACCTAATTTGGCTTCGTTGTTCTCATCGTGTACGTGTAATTTAGTTGTACGACGGATAAATTTACCGTATAACGGGTGTTTTACCTTACGTTCAATAGCAACAACGAAAGATTTTTCCATTTTGTCGCTAACAACTTTACCTTGTACGCTACGAATTTTATCAGTCATTACTCACCCGCCTTCTCAGTTAAAATGGTTTTAACGCGTGCGATATCACGACGCACTTGTTTAGCCTGATGGGTTTGTTGAAGCTGACCGGTGGCTGTTTGCATACGCAATTTGAATTGTTCACCTAAAAGGTTCACTAATTCATCATTCAGCTCTTCAACACTTTTTGTACGTAAATCTTGAGCTTTCATTACATCACCGTCTTAGTTACGAAGGTAGTCTTGATTGGCAATTTAGCAGCTGCTAATGCAAATGCTTGTCTTGCGATCTCTTCAGACACACCATCCATTTCATAAAGTACTTTACCCGGTTGGATTAAGGCTACCCAGTACTCAACGTTACCTTTACCTTTACCCATACGGACTTCTAATGGTTTTTCAGTAATTGGTTTATCTGGGAAAACACGGATCCAGATTTTACCTTGACGTTTAACTGCACGTGTCATTGCACGACGAGCCGCTTCAATTTGACGAGCGGTTAAACGACCACGACCAACTGCTTTTAACCCGAATGTACCGAAGCTAACTTCAGTACCACCCGCGATACCACGGTTACGGCCTTTGTGAACTTTACGGAATTTTGTACGTTTTGGTTGCAACATTTAGCGTTTCTCCTTACTTACGACCTTTGCCACGCGGAGCCTTTTTAGGCTTGTCGGCAGGTTGTTGTTCTGATTGCGCAACTGCAGCCATTCCACCCAAAATTTCACCTTTGAAGATCCATACTTTAACGCCGATTACGCCGTATGTAGTATGAGCTTCTGCAGTGTTATAATCGATGTCCGCACGAAGAGTATGTAGAGGTACACGACCTTCACGATACCATTCAGAACGTGCGATTTCTGCACCACCTAAACGACCGCTAACTTCAACTTTGATACCTTTAGCACCTAAACGCATTGCGCTTTGTACTGCACGTTTCATAGCACGACGGAACATTACACGACGTTCTAATTGAGAAGCGATGCTGTCTGCAACTAATTTTGCATCTAATTCCGGTTTTTTCACTTCAGCAATGTTGATTTGAGCCGGAACGCCAGCGATTTGAGATACTGCGTTACGTAATTTTTCAACATCTTCACCTTTTTTACCGATAACGATACCAGGGCGAGCTGTGTGAATTGTTACACGAATACTTTTAGCTGGACGCTCAATAGTAATACGTGAAACCGAAGCGTTTGCTAATTCTTTAGTTAAGAATTTGCGTACTTTGAAGTCACCGTCAAGATTGTCGGCAAAATCTTGTGTATTCGCGAACCAAGTAGAGTTCCAAGGTTTTACAATACCTAGGCGAATACCATTTGGATTTACTTTTTGACCCATTGCTATTCCTCTACTTATTAACGATCTGACACAACCACAGTGATGTGGCTAGTACGTTTTAAAATACGATCTGCACGACCTTTAGCACGTGGCATAACACGTTTCATGCTAGGACCTTCGTCAACGAAGATTTTAGCAACTTTAAGATCATCGATATCTGCACCATCATTATGCTCTGCGTTAGCAATAGCAGACTCTAATACTTTTTTCACTAAAGCCGCAGCTTTTTTGTTAGTAAAAGTTAAGATTTCTAATGCTTGCGCAACTTTTTTACCACGAATTAAATCGGCAACTAAGCGAGCTTTTTGGGCAGAAGTGCGAGCGTAACGATGTTTTGCGATAGTTTCCATCTATTTACCTCTTATTTCTTAGCTTTCTTATCTGCCGCGTGACCGCGGTATGTACGAGTCGGTGCAAATTCACCTAATTTATGGCCGATCATTTCATCAGATACATAAACAGGAACGTGCTGACGACCATTATGGACTGCGATGGTCAATCCGATCATTGAAGGAATGATCATTGAACGACGGGACCAAGTTTTGATTGGTTTTTTATCCCCGCTTTCCACCGCCTTCTCTACCTTCTTCAACAAGTGTAGGTCAAGGAAAGGACCTTTCTTGAGAGAACGTGGCATGGCTTATCCTCTTATTAATTTAAATTATTTGCCACGACGACGTACAATGAATTTATCAGTACGTTTGTTGTGACGAGTTTTCTTACCTTTAGTTTGAACGCCCCAAGGAGTTACTGGGTGTTTACCAAAGTTACGACCTTCACCACCACCGTGTGGGTGATCTACTGGGTTCATTGCAGTACCACGAACTGTAGGGCGAATGCCTCTCCAGCGGTTAGCACCAGCTTTACCCAATACGCGAAGCATATGTTCTGAGTTACCAACTTCACCGATTGTAGCAACACATTCAGCTAATACTTTACGCATTTCGCCTGAACGTAAACGTAAAGTTACGTAGTTGCCTTCACGAGCGATGATTTGTACATAAGCACCAGCAGAACGAGCGATTTGACCGCCTTTACCTGGTTTTAATTCAACGTTATGTACTGTTGAACCAACTGGGATATTACGCATTGGTAATGAGTTACCCACTTTAATAGGTGAGTTAACGCCAGATTGGATTTGATCGCCAACTGACAAACCTTTAGGTGCTAAGATATAACGGCGTTCACCATCTTTATAAAGCACTAAAGCAATGTTAGCTGAACGGTTTGGATCATATTCTAAACGTTCAACAACCGCTGGGATATCTAACTTGTTACGTTTGAAATCGATTAAACGGTAATGTTGTTTATGACCACCACCGATGTGGCGAGTGGTAATACGACCATAATTGTTACGACCACCAGTTTTAGATTTAGTATCTAGAAGAGGCGCGTAAGGTTTACCCTTGTGTAATTCAGGGTTCACGATTTTAACAACGTGACGACGACCAGCGGAGGTCGGCTTACATTTAACGATAGCCATTCTCTAATTTCCTCCGATTACTCTGCACTGTCCACGAAGTCCAAGTTTTGGCCTTCGGCTAAAGTTACATAAGCTTTTTTCCAGTCGCTGCGACGACCCATTTTATTACCACGGCGTTTAGTTTTACCTTTAACAACCACAGTACGAACTGAGTCAACTTTTACTTCAAATAATTGAGCAACAGCAGCAGCAATTTCAGCTTTGTTCGCATCTAAAGCAACTTTAAGTACAACAGTGTTAGATTTTTCAGCATTGTTAGTTGCTTTTTCAGAGATGTGCGGTGCACGTAGCACGCTTAGCAAACGTTCTTGACTCATGCTAGGATCTCCTCAATTTGTTTCACAGCGTCAACAGTAACAATCACTTTATCGAAAGCGATTAAGCTAACTGGATCGATACCTTGAACATCACGTACATCAACTTTATATAAGTTACGTGCCGCTAAGAATAGATTTTCATCTAAACTTGCTGTGATAATTAACGCATCTTCAACTGCTAAATCTTTTAATTTTTGTACTAAAACTTTAGTTTTTGGTGCATCTAATTCGAATTTTTCAACAACAACCAAACGGTCTTGACGAACTAATTCAGAAAGAATGCTTTTGATAGCACCACGGTACATTTTCTTGTTCACTTTTTGGCTGTGATCTTGTGGTTTAGCCGCGAAGGTTGTACCACCAGAACGCCAGATTGGTGATTTGATATCACCAGAACGAGCACGACCTGTACCTTTTTGACGCCAAGGTTTTTTACCTGAACCAGACACTTCAGCACGAGTTTTTTGCGCACGAGTACCTTGACGAGCACCTGCTGCATAAGCAACAACAACTTGGTGAATCAAAGCTTCGTTAAACTCACGTCCGAAGGTAGTTTCAGAAACAGTTAGTGCGTTTGCACCTACAACTTGTAATTCCATCTCTATCTCCTAGACTTATGCTTTAACTGCCGGCTTAACGATAACATCGCCATTGATAGCACCAGGTACAGAACCTTTTACTAATAGCAATTTACGCTCAGCATCTACACGAACAACTTCAAGTGATTGAACGGTTACACGCTCAGCACCTAAATGTCCTGCCATTTTTTTACCTTTAAACACACGACCTGGAGTTTGGTTTTGACCAATAGAACCAAGTACACGATGTGATAAAGAGTTACCGTGTGTAGCATCTTGAGTACGGAAGTTCCAACGTTTAACACCACCTTGGAAACCTTTACCTTTAGAAGTACCAGTAACATCTACTTTTTTAACATCTGCAAAGATGTCAACATTGATTTCTTGACCTAAAGTGAATTCTTCACCTTCAGTACGAAATTCCCATAAACCGCGACCAGCTTCAACACCTGCTTTCACGAAATGACCTGCTTCAGGTTTAGTTACACGATTCGCTTTTTTAGAACCTGTAGTAACTTGAACTGCAGTATAGCCATCGTTTTCAAGAGTTTTAACTTGAGTTACGCGGTTGGCTTCGATTTCGATAACGGTAACTGGTACAGAAACACCGTCTTCATTGAAGATACGGGTCATACCAACTTTACGACCGACTAAACCAATCATTGTAATAACCTCTTAATTAACCTAGGCTGATCTGCACGTCCACGCCGGCAGCCAAATCTAAACGCATTAATGCATCAACAGTTTTTTCTGTTGGCTCTACGATATCTACTAAACGTTTGTGTGTACGAATTTCGTATTGATCACGCGCGTCTTTGTTCACGTGTGGAGAAATCAACACGGTGAAACGCTCTTTACGAGTTGGTAAAGGGATTGGACCACGAACTTGTGCACCAGTACGTTTAGCTGTTTCTACGATCTCCGCAGTAGATTGATCGATCAAACGGTGATCGAAAGCTTTTAAGCGGATACGGATTCTTTGGTTCTGCATTAGACCAGAGCTCCAATAAAATTTAGCTAATAAAAAACTAACACCAATCACAATTCTAACTTCAAAATAGAAAAGGAGGTGTAAGTTACCTGTTATATAGTCTCCAAATCGGAAACATTGTTAGTATTACATATCGTAATACTCGTTTAATAAATGATTACATTAAACGGCTTTCAATATCTGAAAGCCTGTGGATATTACACAAAAACACCTAATTATGCAAGCTTTTTGTTCAATTAATTTCCACATACAAAAAAGTGCGGTCATTTTCCCGAATGTTTTTCAGATGAAAACACGACAAAAAATGACCGCACTTTAATATAAATGAAATTTATAGTTTATTATCTAACATTGCAATATGTCTTGTTGCAGCAATCCAAGCACCAACATAGCCCATAATCAAGCAGCTGACTAATAAGAAGATTAGCTCACCAACACCTAATCCATTGAGCTCAAATGTGACCGCAAAGATATCTGTCACATACTTCACCGCCGAAGTAAAGTACCCGACAATAAGACTGCTAAACAGCGCTGTAACCAATCCACCCAATACGGCATAAATCATGCCTGTATAAAGATAAGGACGAAGAATGAATTGATCCGTTGCGCCTAATAGTTTCATCACATCAATACTTGCTCGGCTACTATAGACATCAGAGCGAATACTATTTCCGATAACAAGGAATACCGCAATAGTCATCAAAACCGTGCAGAAAATTGCCACATGCGCAAATAACCACGAAAGTGCGGTCAATTTTTCCATCCAATCGTTATCTAAACGAACTTCTTGCACACCTTTAATTTTATTTAAGTTGGTACGTAATTCTGCTCGTTTTTCAGATGCATTAAAGTCTTTAGACGGCTTCACCATCACGACTGCCGGTAATGGATTATCATCTAAAATCTCTAATTCTTCACCAAAACCAGACCAACTTTTAAATTCTTTTAAGCTTTCTTGGCGAGAAACATAATTTAAAGATTCCACGCCTTCTTGTTGACGGATTTTTTCCACCACTAAGTTAGCATCTTCTTCACTTAAATTTTTGTGTAAGTAGATTGTGAGTTCGCTTTCCGGATAAAATTGAGTCGTCGCTAAATGTAAATTTTTCCATAACAAATAGCTCACCGTTGGAATCGTTAAAGACACGGCAATGACTAAAATTGTTAGCAATGTACCAAATTTACGTTTTACTAAATCGCCCCAAACAGAACGCAAAGTATAGGCAGTTTGCGCGCCAAAAGAAGCATCAATACGTCTTGTCATTTTTTATCCTTAATAGCGTAAATAGCCTTGTTCAAGTACAAGACATGGTTTTGGTTTTTTTTGAATTAAATTGATATCGTGTGTCGCAATCAAGACTGTCATGCCTAAACGATTAAACTCTTCAAAAAGATTAAAAATCCCTAAGGAAAGTTCATCATCAAGATTGCCAGTCGGCTCATCCGCTAATAAAAGTTGCGGTTTATGTACGATTGCACGCGCGATATCTACGCGTTGTTGTTCCCCACCTGAGATTTGTGGCGGCATATAATTCGCTTTACTGCGTAAACCCACGCGATCTAACGCAACCAATGCACGTGTATGCGCTTCTTTCGGGTTCATGCCAGCAATAATCAATGGCAACGCCACATTTTCTGCCACGCTACGATCCGTTAATAAACGGTAATCTTGGTGAACCATACCGATTTGACGACGTAAAAATGGGATTTCATATTTAGACAAACGCGTAATATCATGACCATTAAACCAAATATTACCGGCATTCGCCTTTTCCATTCCCATGATTAATTTAAGCAAGGTACTTTTACCCGCGCCAGAATGCCCAACAAGATAAGTCATACTTCCGACAGGCAGATGAAAATTCAAACCCTGCAAGGCCGGCTGAGTCGCACCGTGATAAGCTTTAGAGACATTTGAAAATCGAATCACTTTATTATTCCTTTTTATTCTTCATTTTCGTGAACAAACAATGCTTCAATAAATTCTTCCGCATTGAATTCGCGTAAATCTTCAATCTTTTCACCCACACCAATATAACGAATTGGTAAATTAAACTGATCTGCAATGGCGAAAATTACCCCACCTTTTGCTGTACCGTCTAACTTGGTTAATGAGATACCGGTTAGTCCAACTGCTTCATCAAAGAGTTTCGCTTGGCTAATTGCATTTTGTCCTGTACCCGCATCAAGAGTAAGCATAATTTCGTGCGGTGCGGTTTCATCGTATTTTCTCATGACACGAACAATTTTCTTCAATTCATCCATGAGATTATTTTTATTTTGTAAACGTCCTGCCGTATCTGCAATTAAAATATCAATGTTACGTGCTGCGGCAGATTGCATCGCATCAAAAATCACCGACGCAGAATCTGAACCCGTACTTTGTGCCACCACCGGAATATTATTACGCTCACCCCATACTTGAAGTTGTTCTACTGCTGCCGCACGGAAAGTATCCCCTGCTGCTAACATGACTGATTTACCTTCATTTTGGAATTTACGAGCTAACTTACCAATTGTGGTTGTTTTACCTACACCGTTTACGCCAACCATTAAAATAACATACGGTTTTTTAGTGGTATCAATAACTAGCGGCTGCGCGACAGGTTTTAAGATCTCCGCCATTTCAACTTTAAGTTGTTGGTAAAGTAATTCCGCATCTTGTAATTGTTTACGACTTGCATGCTCCGTTAAATTCTTAATGATTTTATTAGTTGTTGGCACGCCAATATCGGCAATTAAAAGTTGCTCTTCCAACTCATCAAACAAATCATCATCAATTTTCTTGCCTAAAAAGAAAGAACGGAAACCCGCACCAATATTTTGTTTGGTTTTGAGTAAGCCTTTGACTAAACGACTGAAAAAGCCACCTTCACTTGGTTTTTCTTGCGTTTCGGTATTGATATCTGAACGTAATTCGTCTTTAACATCGTCAACAATTTCAGGCTCAATCTTAGCTTCAACCACAGGAAGATCTTCAATGACATTATCTTGTTCAATAATGCTTTCTGCTGGCTCTGCTGTAGGAAGTGCGGTAGCAATTTCTTCTGTTTTTACCGTTTCTTCGTCAATTGTTTCAATCACCGGTGTATCTAAAACAGGTTCAACATTGACCGCACTTTCAGGTGAAATCACTTCTTCGACGATAGGTTCAAGGTGCTCAACAACGACCTCTTCTGCTTTATCTTCTTGCAGTTGTTCAGCTAATTCCTGTAATTCTTCCTGTTCAACTTGTTCTAATTGAACGTTCTCTTCAGCGTGAACAATTTCTTTCTCAGGCGAAACATCAGCAGGTTCTACAGATGGCTCTTCAATAATTGGCTCAATTTTTTGTTCTTCTTGCTTTTTATTGCGACCAAAAAGGGAGGCCCAAAATCCACCTTTTTTCTTTTCTTCTGACATAAATTCTTCTCTTAAACACAAATCTGTAAAAAATACTGCCTATTCTAGCAAAAAATCGTCTAAACTAAGCACAATTTTCACTAAAAATCTGTTTCTTTATGAAAAAAATGCAAGTTCAAAATGCAAAAGGCGAAGTTCGAATCATCGCGGGTCTTTGGCGTGGACGAAAATTACCAGTTTTAAATGCTGAAGGTTTGCGTCCAACAGGCGATCGCGTAAAAGAAACCTTATTCAACTGGTTGATGCCTTACATTGTGGATAGCCATTGTCTTGATTGCTTTGCGGGCAGTGGATCACTTGGTTTTGAAGCCCTTTCTCGCCAAGCGAAACAGGTGACGTTTTTAGAGTTAGATAAAAATGTGGCAAACCAATTAAAGAAAAACTTGCAAACTCTAAAAACAACGAGTGAACAAGCTCAAGTGATCAATCAAAATAGTTTAGAATTTTTAAAACAAGTGCAAAATCAACCGCACTTTGATGTGGTATTTTTAGATCCACCTTTTCATTTTGGCTTAGCAGAACAAGCAATTGCTCTCTTGGAGGAAAAGAATTGGCTGTTACCCCATGCGTTGATTTATGTTGAAACAGAAAAAGATAAACCGCTTAGCGTGCCTGACAATTGGCAATTATTAAAAGAAAAAACTACAGGTATGGTGAGTTATCGCCTGTATCAAAAAGATTAGGAAATGATTATGTTAGATATTGTGTTATACGAACCTGAAATTCCACAAAATACGGGAAATATTATTCGCCTTTGTGCCAACACCGGCTTTCGCCTTCATTTAATCGAGCCACTTGGCTTTACATGGGATGATAAAAAATTACGTCGCTCAGGTTTGGATTATCATGAATTTGCTGAAATCAAAAAGCACAAAACCTTTGAAGCCTTTTTAGAAAGTGAAAAACCTAAACGTCTTTTTGCACTTACAACCAAAGGCAGCCCCGCACATAGCGAAGTGCAATTTGAATTAGGCGATTATTTGATGTTTGGCCCTGAAACACGTGGTATTCCTATGTCTATTTTAGATAAGATGCCAATGGAACAAAAAATCCGTATTCCTATGACCGCAAATAGCCGTAGTATGAACTTATCTAACTCGGTAGCCGTGACGATTTATGAGGCGTGGCGACAACTTGGTTATGAAGGTGCAGTGAATTTAAATCGATAAAAAATCAGTAAAATAGCCGCTTATTTTCTAAACAAAAATAAGCAGCTTTCTTTTTGCATTTAATTTGTGATCTCGATCACATATTTATAATTTCAAGGTTCCCTTTTTACCAAAACAGCAGTATAAATAAATTACATTTAGAGAGGGATCTCGATGTACCCACTTGATCTATCAAGCTCTTGTCTTTCTTGACTCTTCAAGCAAACCTTCCCCGTAGTCCTAAATAAAGAATTGGCAGTCGAATGATTTGCCTTCCGTTTTTATCCCTAAAATTTAACAACTATTGCAGCAAAATTAGTTTCATCTCACATCAATAAGGAGGTTGGGTGAATGAAGTTAATTTTGAATTGGTCGAAACAGCAGTGGCTAAGCACGGATGCTTACAAAAAAAGTGCGGTCAATTTTGGCCGCACTTCCTATTTCTATCATTTGCAAATCACTAACTTTGTATTGCTATTTTCTAAATAATCTGCAATTTGTTTTGGCACATCATCGGTGAAAAGGTAATCCACATCTTTAAGCTCACCTAACCGTACAATCGCTTGTCGAGAGAATTTCGAATGGTCGGTCGCTAATAACGTTTGGCGAGAGCTTTCTATAATGGCTCGTTTAACTTGGACTTCATGGTAATCATAGTCCAACAATGAACCATCAAGGTCAATTGCACTAATGCCCAGAATTCCAAAGTCTAACCGGAATTGCGAAATAAAATTAACCGTTGCCTCACCAATAATGCCCCCATCCTTACGTAAGGAGCCACCCGCCATTGTAATATCAAAAGTTTCATTTTGGCGTAATAAATGAGCGGCATTGATATTATTTGTCACAATGCGTAACCGTTCATGGTTTAACAAGGCACTTGCAACAGCTTCAGGCGTGGTTCCAATATCAATAAATAAGGAGGCACCATTTGGAATACGTTTTGCCACTTCACGAGCAATGGCACTTTTTTGGGAAGGGAAAAATTGTTTACGTTCAATGTAATCAGAATTTTCTGCGGTAGAAGAAGGGGCCGCACCACCATGATGACGACGAATTAAATCTTGTTCAGCAAGGATATTCAGATCGCGTCTAATGGTCTGTGGGCTGACTTCCAGTTCGATAACCAGCTCTTCTGTACTGGCATACCCTTTTAGCTTCACAAGCTCAATAATTTTCTGATGGCGTAATGATTGCTTCATATAAATGCCTATAAATTTGAATTAGCTAAACGATTTAGCCTTAATTTTACTCTGCAGAAATCCCCAAACCAATCCTAAGATAAAGCCTGAAATGTGGGCAGCGTTGCCTATATTAATACCAAAAAGCGGACTAATAAAGCCAAATACAAGCCCTACCAGCAACATCGTGAAAAAGCCTTCTGGTAAGTCAAAGCTATGTGGGTGCAATTTGTCCACCACCAACACATAACCTAACACGGCATAAACGACACCAGATAACCCGAAAAAGGCTGGACCGGTAAAGTAATTCTGTACAGCACCACTCACTGCGGCAGACACTAAGACCAATAATAAAAAATGGAAAGAACCAAATCGGCGCTCAATCGCGCCACCAAATAACCAGAACCACGAAAGATTAAATAAAATATGGGGTACCGACAAATGAACAATAGCATGGGTGAAATAGCGCCATACTTCCTGATCTTCCCAAGAATAAGCCGGATAATGGAATAAATCCATCATTGGCTCTTCAAATCCGATATTCTGCAAGAGATAAATCACCGCGCAAAGTGCGGTCAAAATAAACGTAATTTTTTTCTTTCTTAATAGACGTTTCACCAATTTTCTCTCTTGAATCCCATCAGTTTCGCTACCAAATAAAGGCTGCATTTGCTATATTCCTTTTTCATTTAATTTTTGTTCATCATATAAGGTTCATTATGAAAAAACAAACTATGCCGACAGGATTTAGCAGCTTCGCTTGGGGAATTGCGGCATTTTGTTTACCCATTTTACTGTGGCCTATGGCATCTTTGCTTTCTACTTCTTTTGTGAAAAACCCTACACTAAGCGATTTTCAGATCGATCTTTTCTCGATTATCTTTTGGGTTTACCCCTTTGTTTTGGTTTTGATTGCACGTTTACTTTATAAGTTGCATCAGCACAAACCTAAACTTGCCGTAAAATTATTACTGCTAAGTGCGGTCATTTTCTACGTCGTTTTAATCTCGGTTTGCTACATTGGTTTTAACGCTTAAGAACATAACAATACAATAGACAACAAAAAAGGGAGCTTTCGCTCCCTTTTAAATTATGTTCCTAATAATCAAAAATATAAAAAATTCCTACCTGCAATCAATTATGCAAAGTATTTTTCTAAATCGTCGCTACCGCCGATGTGTTTACCACCGATAAATACTTGTGGCACAGTTGCACGACCAGAAACCGCACGTACACTCACGATAGTTGCATCTTGACCTAATACGATTTCTTCAAAGCTTAAACCTTTATCACGTAAAAGTTGTTTTGCTTTCGCGCAATATGGGCAGCCTGGTTTTGTGAAGATAGCGATTGATTCTTGCACTTGGAAATCTGGTGCAATGTATTTCAACATGGTATCAGCATCAGATACTTTAAACGGATCGCCTGGCTCATTTGGTTCAATAAACATTTTTTCCACTACGCCATTTTTCACGAGCATAGAATAGCGCCAAGAACGTTTACCAAAACCTAAATCATCTTTTCCAACTAACATGCCCATACCTTCAGTGAAAGTACCGTTGCCATCTGGAATAAATTTTACATTGTGTGCTTCTTCCGCTTCTTTCCAAGCATTCATAACGAAAGTATCGTTTACAGACACAACTAAAATATCATCTACACCATGTTTTTTGAACACTGGCGCAAGTTCGTTATAACGTGGTAAGTGAGAAGATGAACAAGTTGGCGTGAATGCACCTGGTAATGAGAAAACAACAACTGTTTTGTTATCAAATAATTCAGATGTGGTCACATCAACCCATTGATCGCCTTGGCGAGTGCGGAATGTAACTTGTGGAACTTTTTTTCCTTCCATATTAGACATAATGTGTCTCCTCTGTGAGTAAAATTAATTTATCCTAAAAACTTGATAGGCATTATAGAAAGTTTTGTGATATAGTCATAATCAATTAATTCTATCCTTTTAATTGACATATTCTATAAAGTGAGAACCCTATGAATATTCGTGATTTAGAATACTTAGTAGCCCTTTCCGAGTTTAAACATTTCCGTCGAGCGGCGGATTCTTGCAATGTTAGCCAACCCACTTTAAGTGGCCAAATTCGCAAACTCGAAGATGAATTAGGCATTATTTTACTTGAACGTACGAGCCGTAAAGTACTCTTCACGCAATCTGGTATGTTACTTGTCGATCAAGCTCGCACTGTA
This sequence comes from Haemophilus sp. HMSC066D02, assembly GCF_001810545.1. NCBI lineage: Bacteria > Pseudomonadati > Pseudomonadota > Gammaproteobacteria > Pasteurellales > Pasteurellaceae > Haemophilus > Haemophilus sp. HMSC066D02. The sequence goes on from NZ_KV801805.1 coordinate 460,885, forward strand.
TTACGTGAAGTAAAATTACTTAAAGAAATGGCTAGTAATCAAGGTAAAGAAATGACGGGTCCATTACACATTGGACTCATCCCAACTGTTGGTCCTTATCTACTACCCTACATTGTACCAACATTGAAAGAAACTTTCCCTGATCTTGAAGTATTTCTTTACGAAGCTCAAACCCATCAATTATTAGAACAATTAGAAACGGGCCGCCTAGATTGTGCGATTGTCGCTCGCGTACCCGAAACTGAAGCGTTTATCGAAGTGCCTATTTTTGATGAAAAAATGTTACTGGCAGTTTCAGAAGAACATCCATGGGCTTCAGAAACCAAAATATCTATGAATACCTTAAAAGGTCAAGAAATGCTCATGTTAGATGACGGTCATTGCTTACGTAATCAAGCATTGGATTATTGTTTCACGGCTGGAGCGAAGGAAGATTCTCACTTCCAAGCCACTAGCCTTGAAACGTTGCGTAATATGGTGGCAGCTAATGCAGGCATCACCTTTATGCCAGAACTTGCTGTATTAAATGAAGGCACACGTGCAGGTGTAAAATATATTCCTTGTCATTCGCCAGAACCGTCTCGTACTATTGCTCTCGTTTACCGCCCAGGTTCACCATTACGTAATCGCTATGAACGCGTTGCAAGTGCGGTCAGTGAACAAGTTAAATCGATTTTAGCGAATAAAAAATAATTTATCATAAGCTGAGGAAAACCCAATGGCTGGTGTTCGAGCAATTCAAAAAGAAAAAACCCGTCGAGCTTTAATTGACGCTGCATTCAATCAATTGAGTGCAGAAAAAAGCTTTTCTAATTTAAGCTTGCGTGAAGTTGCCCGTGAAGCGGGCATTGCACCAACTTCTTTCTATCGCCACTTTAGCGATATGGATGAGCTCGGATTAGAAATGGTAGATGAAGCAGGTTTAACCCTCCGTCAATTAATGCGCCAAGCGCGTAAACGTATTGATGCAGGTGGCAGTGTGATCCGCGTATCCGTGGAAACCTTTTTTGAATTTATAACTCACAGCACCAACGTGTTCCGTTTGCTCTTACGTGAAAGTTCGGGCACATCTCAGGCTTTCCGTACTGCAGCCGCTCGTGAAATCAAACACTTTGTTGATGAATTGGCTGAATATATTGCGAAGAAAAATCACTACTCGCAATATGTGTCTTATGTTCAGGCTGAGGGAATGGTAACCATCGTATTCACGGCAGGTTCCAACGCTTTAGACATGACAAAAGCTGAACAAGATTTACTAAAAGAGCGTGTTATTTTACAACTTCGCATGCTGGCGAAAGGCGCGGACTTCGCATCTCATAAAGAAAAAATGATGCGAAAATAGACCGCACTTTTAGACTAAAACAAAACACCCGCATCTCTGCGGGTGTTTGTTTATCTCAAGAAGGGAATTATTTACCATCCCAAGCTTTAACTGCATTTAAACGCGCTTTCACTTTGCTGCTTGAATCGCCTTTGAAATAATCTTTTGCTAAGCCGCCTTCAAAGCCACCGTAGTTCGGGTTAGGTAATACGATGAATGTTTTACCAAATTTCGCTTTGTTTTGTGCAACGAAATCACGACGTTCTGCATTTTGTTTACCGTAGATCGCATCACCGAAGTCATCTAGGTTATCACCCACATAAACAACGATTTCATAACCTTGTTTTTCAATTTCTTCAAAACGTGCTGCTTTTGGTGATTTATCTTTTTTCAAGTAAAACGCTGAATCTTCAACACCATTAAAACCTAAACGTTTCATGTCATCAATCGTACCTGCTTTTTCATTGATGTCTTTACGATTAGAAACATAGAACATTTTACCGCCATGGGTATTTACATAGTTATTGAATTCTACTGCACCTGGTACCACACCTGATTGACGAGCTTCTACCCAACGAGTCCAGTCTTTGCCATCAAATGGTTTATTGTTTTGAACTTGCCAACCTGCATAAGGGCTGTTATCTAACATGGTTTCATCTAAGTCCACCACAACAGCTTTTTTCTTACCTTTTTTCACTTTAGCGTGATCAAATGCCACTTTTGCCGCATTGTATGCTTGGTAAGAAAGGGCTTGGTATTCACCTGATTGTTGAATCCAGTTAAGACCTAATACCGCTTGTTGTTGAAGCTGCGCATCTGCTTCTGCACTCTTATCTTGAGTCGCACAACCGGTTAAAATAAATGCTGACATCGCTGCAATAGCGGTAAGTTTTAATGTTGTTTTCATTGATTGTTCCTTCTGTTAAAAAGTCATAATGACAGGTAAAAGTATAACAAGCCTATTTGGGCAGTGACTATGGCTTTATCAAACTTTATAACTATTTTGTGAGGCAGATCACATTTTTTATTTTTAAGTTATCCAACGAACCCAATGAAATCATTTCAAAAATCATCTTATTTTTAACCGCACTTTTTCATCGCATTTCGCTGTATTTCACGGTAAACTATCCCAAGTTTTCAGAAATAATAGGTAATTTATGCGTCTTTTCATTGGAATTTTAGTAGGTATTCTCGTGCTATTTCAGTACGATCTTTGGTTTGGTAAAAATGGCTATTTTGACTACAAAGATGTCGCCGCTCAAATCAAAGAGAATAAAGCTGAAAATGAAAAGCTCTCACAAAGAAATCAAATGATTTCAGCTGAAATTCAAGGATTAACAAAAGGTTTTGAATCCATTGAAGAACGTGCTCGCATGGGTCACGATATGGTCAAACCAAACGAAGTGTTCTATCACATCGTCAAAGAGCATAAATAATGAACCGTGAAATTATTGCCGTCATTCCTGCTGCAGGTGTTGGAAGCCGTATGCAAGCAAATAAACCTAAGCAATATCTTAAAATCCTAGACAAGACGATTCTGGAACATACTCTCTCTGTCATTCTATCCCACCCTGCTATCACTCACGTTATTCTTGCAGTAGGAAAAAATGATCCCTATCTTTCTGAAATGACTTTATTCCCTCATGAAGACATCACCCTCGTTGAAGGTGGTGAAACACGAGCAGAGTCAGTTCTAAATGGACTCAACGCGATCAAAAATAACCATGCTTGGGTGTTGGTACATGATGCTGCAAGACCTTGTTTAACACATCAAGATTTAGATAAATTGCTCCAAATCAATGATGAGCAAGGTGCTATTTTAGCTATTCCAGCGGTCGATACGATTAAACGCGCGAATAAACAACAAAATATTATTAAAACAGAAGATCGCTCAGAACTTTGGCTTGCTCAGACGCCTCAATTTTTCCGTTGCGATCTATTAAGAAATGCACTTAAACAGGGGCTTTCTCAAGGCGCCAATATTACAGATGAAGCCTCTGCGATGGAACTTGCCGGATTTCAACCGCACTTAGTTGCAGGACGAAGTGATAATATTAAAGTTACACGTCCAGAAGATTTAGCTTTAGCCGAATTTTATTTAACAAGGAAAACACTATGATACGAATTGGACATGGGTTTGATGTTCATGCCTTTGGTGAAGACCGCCCTTTAATTATTGGTGGCGTTGAAGTGCCTTACCACACTGGGTTTATTGCCCATTCTGATGGTGATGTCGCCTTACATGCCTTAACAGATGCTTTATTAGGTGCAGTAGCATTAGGTGATATTGGTAAACTCTTCCCCGATACCGATATGCAATATAAGAATGCAGATAGCCGTGTTTTATTACGAGAAGCATTCCGCCAAGTACAAGCAAAAGGCTATAAGGTCGGTAATGTGGATGTAACCATTATTGCTCAAGCCCCTAAAATGCGTCCTCATATCGATGCAATGCGAGCAAAAATTGCGGAAGATTTACATTGTGATATTGAGCAAGTCAACGTGAAAGCAACCACAACAGAAAAACTTGGCTTTACAGGCCGAAGTGAAGGCATTGCTTGCGAGGCTGTAGCATTATTATTAAAAGCTTAAATTTTAGGTAAAAAAAAGGTTGGTAAAATACCAACCTTTTTTATTTGAATTAAATTCTTATTGTTTTTTTAATAAATCGCGAATTTCAGTAAGTAATTCTTCTTGTGAAGGACCTTTTACTTCTTCTACTGGTTTTTTCACTTTGTTGATACCTTTGATCATCATGAAGATTGCGAATGCAATGATGATGAAATCAAAGACGTTTTGAATAAATACACCGTAGTTTAAGGTTACTGCTGGGGTTTCACCTACAGCTTGAGCTAACGTGATTTTCAAATCTTTGAAATCCACGCCACCAGTTAAAATACCTAATACAGGCATTACTACGTCACCGACAAGTGAACTTACGATTTTACCAAAAGCACCACCGATGATCACACCGACTGCCATATCTACTACGTTGCCGCGCATTGCGAATTCGCGGAATTCTTTAAGAAAGCTCATAAAATTTCCTTTTGTGTTGGTTTAAAAAATTAAAAGAGTGCGTATTATAGGTTTTCAGATTAAAAAGTAAACTGTTATTTAAATAAAAAATGCACTTGGTTGGAATAATTTTTCAATTTCTGACACGGATTTCTTGTCGTTAATATAAACAATCACATTATCGCCTTCTTCAATAACAACTTGACGACGAGCAATGATTACTTCATTTTTACGTAAAATTGCCGCAATCATCGCCCCTACAGGCAGCTTAATATCGCCAATTTGTCTTCCTACCACATTGGATGTTGTCGCATCGCCATGTACAACAAGTTCAATGGCTTCTGCAGTACCATGACGCAAAGAGGCCACATTTTTGATGTCCCCTTTACGTACATGGCCTAATAACGCTGAGATTGTCGCTTGTTGTGGTGAAACCGCAATATCAATGGTTCCGCCCTGAATCAAATTGATATATGCCATTCGTTGAATAAGCACCATGGCTTTTTTAGCCCCTAGACGTTTTGCTAGTAACGCCGACATTATATTGGCTTCATCATCCGCACTTAGAGATAAAAAGACATCAACGCTCTCAATATGCTCTTCAAAAAGTAAATTTTGGTCAGAAGCATCACCATGGAAAACCAGGGTTTTAGAGAGTCTTTCAGCTAAAACTTTCGCTTTTTCTCCATCGCGCTCAATGAGTTTTACTTGATACTTATCTTCTAACTGTTTTGCCACACCTGAGGCAATATTCCCGCTGCCAACGATCATGATACGTTTGTAGGTTTTCTCAAGGCGTTGCAACTCACTCATCACCGCTTTAATGTGTTCCGTCGCACAAATAAAGGTAATTTCATCGCCCGCCTCAATAATGGTCGAACCTTGCGGACGAATTAATCTATCATTACGTAAAATCGAAATGATTCGGCAATCAATGTGTGGCATATGCTCTTTAAAAGCAGATAGCGCATAACCCACTAAGGGACCACCGTAATAGGCTTTTACAACCACTATGCTAATTCGATTATTGGCAAAATGCGCCACTTGCAACGCACCTGGATAAGCAATTAAACGTGTAATCTCATCCGTAACTAAATTTTCGGGCGAAATCAGATGATCAATTGGTACGTTTTCATCATTAAATAATTTATCTTTCTCACGCAAATATTCCGCATTACGAATACGTGCAATACGTGTTGGAGTATTGAAAAGAGTATATCCCAGCTGGCAAGCAATCATATTGATTTCATCTGATGCCGTTACTGCAACCATCAAGTCTGCATCAGCGGCTCCCGCATCACGTAAAACCTTGGGTGAAGAAGGGGAACCTTTAACTACGCGTAAATCATGCTTATCTTGTAAATTCTGCAGATGTTGAGATTCATTATCTACCAGTGTGATATCGTTATCTTCACTCACTAAATTTGCCGCAAGCGTTGTGCCTACTTGCCCTGCACCTAAGATGATTATTTTCATTCTGTTCTCTCCACAACCAAAGGTCGGATACCAATTTCAGCTGAATTTAGACCGCACTTTAATGCTTCAATACGGCGACAAATGGTCGATGTTACTTGTTCAGCTTCTGCCATTTTTTCTGCGGTAATCGTTGGATCTTGTTTACCAAATAACAGCCCATCGAGTAAACGTTCTGCATGCATACCTTCACGACAAAAATGCAGAACACCTACATCTTCAAATAATGTCGCTACTTTTGCCGTTTTAGTGGTTGCAATGCCTAAAGCGCCATCTTCACCGCCGAACTCTCTGAATAATTGATGTATTGGAAATCCGCCGCAAGCTAAGAAAAAAGCTTTATTGAAAACGATATTTCCCCCGCAGGTCATGCGCATATATTGCCATGCCTGATCAAAATTAGGGTGTTCAGCATAACGTTGGGCTAAATTTATCGATTTTAATGCTAATCTCACCACCGAAGTATCTGGCTGAAAATGAAAGGTTGCCGCCGCCACTTCTAATGCTCCAGGTTCGTATGCATCATCCGCATCTAAAAATGCGACAAAATCGACCTCACTTTTAGCAGAGAGCATCGCACCCCAATTTCTAGCCATTGCGACACCACTATTTTTCGGCATTTGCTCGATAGAGATTCTGTCAGGATATTGTTCTGCAAGCTGTAAGGCTAATGCAAATGTATTATCTGTTGACGCATCATCAATCAACCAAAGGTGACCAAGATTATTTTGCTGCAACACAGACTCTACTGCACGAACAAGCGTTTGTTCAGTGTTATAGCAAGGAATGACGACATCAATTAAAGGCAAATTCATTTAAGCTGACCGTTTTCTCAATTTTGCATAATAGAACCCATCCCCGCCATTCTCTTGTGGTAAGAATTGGACTCCAATCGTATTTTCCGTTTGTTCAAACGGCAATGGCATTAATTCTGCATCGGGTCTTTCAGCTAAAAAATGCTGTATTTGCTGACTGTTCTCATCAGGAAGCACCGAGCAGGTCGCGTAAAGCAAAATACCATTAGGTTTTAATTTTGCCCAAAGCGCTTTTAGAATTTGTCCTTGCAAGGCAACCAATTGAGCAATATCCGTTTCTTGACGTAACCATTTAATATCTGGATGACGACGAATCACGCCCGTTGCTGAGCAAGGTGCATCTAATAAAATACGATCAAAGGATGCACCGCTTAAACCTATTTCCGCAAGCCACTTTTCAGGCTCGGTCGCATCGCCACAAACAACTGTCGCCTGTTGATTCAAACGGGCAAGATTTTCTTCAACACGTTTTAAGCGATAAGCCTCGACATCAAGCGCAATCACTTTCGCTTGTGGTGCCATTTCTAAAATATGCGTAGTTTTCCCACCTGGAGCCGCACAAGCATCTAAAATTAATTCATTATTTTGTGGCTCAAGCAATAAGGCCGACCATTGCGCATTGAGATCCTGAACTGTCACTGCGCCTTGTTCAAAATTCGGTAGTTTCGAGACAGAAAGCGGTTGAGCTAAGCGCAAAGCATGTGGGTTATCACATTCAAATGAGACTATCTCTTGCTCTTCCAATAAAGTGCGGTAAGTTTTCGTGTTATTTTGCTGTTGATTGATCCGTAACCACATTGGTGGCTTTTGGTTATTCGCCTCAATAATGTCACACCAATTCGGATAAGCTTTTTTGAGTTTATTCACAAACCATTCAGGATGAAGCGTTTGCCAATTTTTATCTACTACAGCAAGAATCTCTTCTTGTTCCCGTAAGAAGCGACGCAGTACACCATTAACCAAACCACGGAAACTATCCGATTTCAATGATTTTGTGGCGTTCACCACTTCATCCACTGCAGCGTGAGCCGGAATGCGCATATAAAGTAATTGGTACAATCCCACTAATAGCAAACAGTGCACGATGCGGGTTTTACCCTTCAATGGCTTATCTAATAGTTTTTTTATAATATTTTCTAAACGAGGTAATACGCGACAAATACCAAAGGTGATTTCCTGTAATAAAGGTAAATCCTGTGGTTTTACCTGCGATTGCACTTCAGGAATCAATGTTGATAAGGACTTACCCTGATCTAAAACCTGTAAAATCACTTGAGCAGCAATAGCGCGTACCGAAAGAGCAGTCGATTTTCCCGTTTTTTTGCGTTGAAATACCATTAGTTTAGAACCTTACCAACCTGGAACCAATCTGCTCGACCATTGAGGAAGTCTTGCACAGACATAGGTTTCTTGCCTGCGGGCTGAAGTTGCAATAAATTTAAAACGCCTTCTTTCGTGGCAATTTGGATACCTTTTTTATCGACACTTAAAATCGTCCCAGCTGGTTTATCCACATGTGGCAACACGGCAGCAGCATAAATTTTTAGGGTTTGTTCATTACCTTGCTCATCAGTTAACTGTAGGAAACTAATCGGCCAAGGATTAAATGCGCGAATATTGCGTTCAAGCTGGGCTGCCGATAGCGACCAATCTAATTTAGCCTCTTCTTTAGAAAGTTTCTCTGCATAGTTACTTTGGCTATCATCTTGTTTTTCTGCAATGAATTTCCCTTCTTCCAAATGATCCAAAACATCAATCAATGCAGCTGGCGCAATTTCAGCTAATTTATGGTAAAGCGAGGCTGAGGTTTCTTGCGCATCAATATCGCAATACACTTTGTGTAACATATTACCAGTATCTAAGCCTGCATCCATTTGCATAATCGTCACACCAGTTTGTTGATCTCCTGCCCAAATAGACCGCTGAATAGGTGCAGCACCACGCCAACGTGGCAAGAGAGAACCATGCACATTTAGACAACCTAAACGAGGCATATCTAACACTGCTTGAGGCAAAATCAAACCATAAGCGACAACAACCATTACATCGGCATTTAACGCTTTAAGCTCTGCTTGCGCGTCTTCTTTACGTAAGGATTTTGGTTGATAAACAGGAATTTGATGCTGTTCTGCTAATTGCTTTACAGGACTCGCCTGTAACTTTTTACCGCGGCCAGCCGGTTTATCTGGCTGCGTATAAACAGCAATAATATTGTGATGAGAATTTAAAAGTGCAGCAAGATGCTGTGCTGCGAAGTCCGGTGTACCGGCAAAGATGATATTCAATGGTTTCATAATGTTCTACGTTATGGCGTTGATAGGAAAAGTGCGGTCATTTTATACCGCACTTTTGATTATTGTTTTGCAATTTGCTTTTTGTATTTCACTAATTTTTCTTTGATACGTTGACGTTTCAACGGTGAAAGATAATCCACAAATAAAATACCGTTCAAATGATCGATCTCATGCTGAATACAAATTGCCAATAAACCATCTGCATCAAGCGTAAATTCTTTTCCATGACGATCTAACGCTTTTACCGTGACTTTTTCTTTACGAGGCACTAAAGCACGAAATCCAGGAATAGATAAACAACCTTCTTCAATGCCTGTTTCACCTTCAGAAGCCAAAATTTCTGGATTGATCAACACTAATTGATTTTGTTTGTCACCTTCAATATCAATCGTAATAATACGCTGTAAGATATCTACCTGTGGAGCGGCAAGACCAATCCCTTCTTCTTGGTACATCGTATCAAACATATCATCTACAATTTTACGAATGTCATCATTGACTTCGACAACTGGCTCACAAACAACCTTAAGGTGATCATCTGGATAAATTAATACATTAAGTGCGGTCATATTTTCTCTTGTTTTATTAAAATTACGGCGGTGATTGTATCATAGAATCAACGCTTTGCTAAAATATTGAAAACTCCATAAACAAAAACCCCAAGCCATTCAGCTCGGGGTTCACATTCAGTACCTGGCGGTGTCCTACTCTCACATGGGGAAGCCCCACACTACCATCGGCGCATCGGCGTTTCACTTCTGAGTTCGGTATGGGGTCAGGTGGGACCACCGCTCTATCGCCGCCAGGATTATTCCTTTAATAACTTTTCTCTACTCTGCTCTCACTATCTCTAGTGCTCACAACCAAACAAGCTGATTAAACCTAAAAACTTTCTCTTTCGTCTTTGAGTTTTTTTATTTTAGTCTTACAACCTCAAAAACCCTTGAGCGTTGTATAGTTAAGCCTCTCG
>NZ_KV801806.1:0-96255 GCF_001810545.1 Haemophilus sp. HMSC066D02
TTCCCCATGTGAGAGTAGGACACCGCCAGGTACTTTTTATTTTGTTAGTTTATTTTTAGAGTAAATTAACAAAATAAAAATTTTGGCAGCAACAGTGCAATGGTCCCACCTGAATCCATATCGAACTCAGAAGTGAAACATTGTTACGCCGATGGTAGTGTGGGGCTTCCCCATGTGAGAGTAGGTCACTGCCAATTATACCTTATTTAGCGGAGTGGTAGTTCAGCTGGTTAGAATACCTGCCTGTCACGCAGGGGGTCGCGGGTTCGAGTCCCGTCCATTCCGCCAATTCTTAATACCAATAGGGGCGTAGTTCAATTGGTAGAGCACCGGTCTCCAAAACCGGGTGTTGGGAGTTCGAGCCTCTCCGCCCCTGCCATTATTCCATATCAAATTATCTCTAATTTTTGTAAGAATATTGTCTATTTTGCTATTCGTTTTATACTAATCGCACTTTTAGTATTTCAGAGATATTCTTATGTATTATTCCATTCAAGATTTTATTCAATTAATTGCGCAATTACGTAATCCTAATGGCGGTTGTCCTTGGGATCTTAAACAAAATTATGAATCAATGATTCCCTGTTTAACCGAAGAAACTTATGAAGTCATTGATGCCATCCAAAAGAAAGACATTGCTAATTTAAGGGAAGAGCTTGGCGATCTTTTATTACAGGTTGTATTTTTTAGTCAGCTTGCTTCTGAAGATGGTTATTTCACATTTGATGATGTCCTTAATGATATTTCTAAAAAGATTGTGCGTCGTCATCCTCACGTGTTTGGAGATGCAACAGCAGGAAATGAAGAAGAGGCATTAGCTCGTTGGAATAGTATCAAAGCACAAGAGAAATCAGTTCAAGAAAAACGTTCTATTTTAGATGATATTCCGAATGCTTTTCCTGCATTGTTAAGAGCACAAAAAATGCAAAAACAATGTTCAAAGATTGGATTTGATTGGGATGATGTTGAACCTGTATTAGCAAAAGTTGAAGAAGAATTGCAAGAAGTAAGGGATGAAATCAATCAAACTCTTCGTAATCAGGAAAAAATAGAAGAGGAAATTGGGGATTTATTTTTTGCAACGGTTAATTTATCTCGACATCTCAAATGTAATGCAGAAGAGGCTTTGCGTAAGGCGAATAATAAATTTGAACAACGTTTTCGTAAAGTAGAAGAAAAAGCATTGGAACGAGGTTCATCAGTTAAAGATCTTTCTTTAATTGAAATGGATATCCTATGGGATGAAGTGAAAAGAGAAGAAAAATAATTGAAATGGCAGAGGGAGTTTTCCTCTGCCATTTTTTTATTTTATAGCATGGATAAGTAACATATAGGCACTTATCACCAATAAAATAATGCCTAATAGTTTTTTGACTAAGTGCGGCGATAATTTACCTCGAATTTTCATTGAGAAAAAACCTGTTACAAAAGCACTTAGCACGACAATAATCACGATCGAAAAATTAACGTAACCGATTTGCCAACCAAAGTGATGCGGTGAGCTTTTTGAAAGATAGCCATAAAGGCTGCCTAATCCACCAATAAACATCATTGCATTGGTATAAGGGGCAATTTGATGGGCTTTAACGGATTTTAGCTGACCAATTAAAGGTGCCATGATTGAGCCTCCTCCAATACCCGTCATACCAGCAATAAATCCCCCAAAAGTCGAAAGGCCCATTCCTTTTATGGTTTCATCAGCTGTTGCTTGCTGATTCATAACACTTTCTTTACTAAAAATAGTACGAATTGCCAATAGGGAAAGCGTAATAACAAACACACTGATAATAGCAATATCAGGTATATAAAAACTGGATTCAAATCCTAGTTGTACACCAATAATCATGCCAACAGACCAAATAAGTATCGCTTTGTAATTAATTGATACTTTTTGTTTGTAGAAATAAATTAAATTAATAAAGGATGATCCCATGACAATCGTCAATGATGTTGCAGCAATCATTTGTAGAGGAAATTGTGGGAATAAAGTGTAGAGAATCGGCACCATCAATACACCGCCACCAATACCAAAGATGGCCGACATGATATTCGTCATGACACCACATAAAATCAAAATAAGAATTAACTGTAAGCTCATTTCAAACTCCTTTTGTGTGGGAGTACGGCATTATTATTCTTTTGGATAAATAAATAATTTATGATCTTGCTCATAATTATCTATAAAAATAGACTTTATTTTAATTTTGTGATCCTTCTCACACAATCAGTATGACAATTATCATATGCTCTTTACACACCTAGCAGTAGTCTATAAATGGAATTTAATAATGGCTTCTACAAGGAGGAGCGTATGCTATTAACGGTTTCGAGTTTCCTCATCGTAACGGCTTTAGTGGCCTATGTTTCATGGCTACGTACTAAAAACGATGATTTAACCACCTCGAAAGGTTATTTCTTAGCGGGACGAGGATTAAGCGGTATTGTGATTGGTTGCTCAATGGTGTTGACCTCTCTTTCAACAGAGCAATTGATTGGCGTGAATGCCGTTTCTTATCAAAACAACTTTTCTATTATTGCGTGGACAGTGCCAACTGTGATTCCGCTTTGTTTCTTGGCGCTTTATATGTTACCGAAATATTTGCGTAACGGTTATACCACCATTCCAGAATTCTTTGAAAATCGTTTTGACCGACAAACTCGTTTGATTATGTCAGGGTTATTCTTAGTCTTCTATCTTTTGATCGTGATTCCGACCGCACTTTATACCGGGGCGATTGCCTTTAATAAAATCTTTAATCTAGAAACTATCTTCGGATTAAGCTACGCTCAAGCGATTGTTTATACGGTCATTGCTATCGGTGTAGTGGGGGCGATTTATGCGATTTTTGGTGGGTTAAAAGCGGTAGCGGTTTCCGATACTATCAATGCCGTGATCTTAGTGATTGGTGCGTTGCTTGTACCTGTATTTGCATTGCTTTATTTAGGTAATGGCAGCATTTCAGAAGGCTTGAATATTATCACTACCACTCACGTTGAAAAATGGAACGCCATTGGTAGCTCAACAGACTCTACTCCTTGGCCAACAATTTTTACCGGTATTATGGTTGTTCACTTCTTCTATTGGACAACGAACCAAGCCATCGTACAACGTTGTTTAGGGGCGAAGGATTTAGCATCAGGTCAAAAAGGGATTTTAATTGCAGCGCTTTTCCTACTCACATTACCGATTATTCTTAATTTACCGGGTTTATTGAGTTTCCATATTTTAGGTGAGGGTTTAAATCCAATTGATACGTCTTATCCATTGTTGGTTAATAAAGTGATGCCGACTGCATTGCAAGGTTTCTTTATTGCGGCACTTTTCGGCGCGATTTTAAGTACCTTTAACTCATTCTTAAACTCTGCAGCGACCATTTATTGTAAAGACTTATTACCATCTATCAGTAAAAAACAACGTACTGATCAAGAATTGATCGTCTATGCGAAAAAAGTCTCTACCATTATGGCGATTGTGACCATGATTATTGGCCCACTTTTGATGTTTGGTACAGATGGTATCTTCTTAATCACTAAACGCTTTGCCGGTTTTGTGAATATTCCAATCGTGGCGCTATTTGCTGTGGGTTTATTTAATAAAACTGTTTCAGGCTTGGCTGCACGTATTGCTTTACTTGTACACGTAGTACTTTATTTCAGTATTGTTTGGGTGTTCAATGTGAAAATTAATTTCGTGTATGTCATGGGCGGATTATTCGTATTTGATGTTGTCTTCATGTTGATTCTAGGTCAATTCTTAAAACGTGAGCCTTATGTGGAAAATACCGTCAATAAAGGCGACGTGGACTTAACCAATTGGAAATATATTAAAGTGACGTCTGTTTCATTGATTCTTGGTTTAATTGCGCTTTATGCATTCTTATCACCAATTGGTATTGCTTCACCAGATGGCAATCCAATGTTAGTGTTGGAAGTATATGCGGTATTACAACTCATCGTGTTGATTGTCTTTAGACCAAAAAATGAAAAAACAGAACATCAATTACATCTTTCTAACCAAAATTAAGCAGTCGGGCGTACATCACGTACGCCCTTAAAATAGATAAGGATTATGTATGAACATTATCTATATTTTACTCGACCAAGTGCGTAAAGATATGTTGGGTGCTTATGGTCACCAGATCGTCAAAACCCCTAATATCGATCGTCTAGCTAAAGATGGCGTGCGTTTTAATAATGCTTTTACACCCGCTTCCGTTTGTGGACCTGCACGGACATCACTCTTTACTGGTTTAATGCCATCTACCCATGGCATCATTCGTAATGGTGAAAAAGGCGGTACCGGTGAAGTGAGCGAAGCGGCACCAAATATCGGTAAACTAGACGGCTATAACACCTATGTCGTAGGAAAATGGCACGTTGGGACAAAATCCGTACCAGAAGATTACGGCATTAAAGGGCATAACTTTGATGGTTATGGTTATCCAGGCAGTGGCGTGTATAAAAATTTAGTGTTCAACCAACCGCCGACACATTCCAATCGTTATAAAGAATGGTTAGATGAAAAAGATTATGACATTCCTGAAGTGAGTCGTGCTTATTTTGGTGATAACCCACATTTGCGCGTACAAGAACTTTGTGGTTTGCTTTCAGGCACAAAAGAACAAACCATCCCGTATTTCATCATTGATGAAGCGAAAAATTATATTAGTGAATCACTTGCTGAAAATAAACCGTTCTTTACATGGATTAATTTCTGGGGACCGCATACGCCTTGTATCGTGCCAGAACCGTATTATTCCATGTATCGAAAAGAAGATGTGGTGCTGGATGAAAGCTTCTTCAAGCCACTAGAAGGCAAACCAGGACACTATCGTACTATCTCTAAAATGTGGGGGATGTGGGAAGCGAGTGAAGATCATTGGAAAGAAGTGATCACAAAATTCTGGGGTTATATCACCTTGATTGATGATGCAATTGGTGAGCTCTTTGCTTTCTTAGAAAATAAGGGAATTTATGACCGCACTTTTATTGTGGCAACCGCTGATCATGGTGATGCGATGGGCGCTCATCGAATGATTGAGAAAGGAGAGTTCATGTTCGATACCACCTACAACATTCCGATGATTATCAAAGACCCGAATTCAAATCGTGTTAATCAACAAGATGATAACCTTGTTTATCTCCACGATTTAACCTCGACCGTTTATGATCTCGCTAATCAACCCATTCCTCAAGCCTTTGAAGGGGAAAGTATTTTGCCGATTGTTCGTCAACATCAAGATAATCAACGCAAAGGGATATTGGCACAGTTGGCGGGGCATTTCGTCTATTTTGAACAACGCATGTGGCACCGTAAAGACTATAAATTAGTGTTTAATGCTTCGGACATTTGCGAGCTTTATGATATAAAAAATGATCCAGCTGAAATGCATAATTTGTTCTACAAGCCAGAGTATGAGGCGGTCAAAAAAGAGATGCTGGAAGAAATGCACCAAGAAATGAAACGCTTAAATGATCCATTAGAAAACTGGGTATATCGGATTATAAACGAAGTGTAAAACCAATAAAAAATTGACCGCACTTTTAAGGGACGATTATGGAAAATTGCGCAATCAAGCCTACTGAATTATCACATTGTCAGTTTACTGAGCTGCATCACTTGCCGAAAGGTTCCTTCTTGTATCAACAAGGTGAGTCAGCACATGAATTTTATTATGTGCAAGCAGGCTTGATTGGCTTATTTCATACCCTTGAAAATGGCAAGGAAAGCTTGGTGCGGTTATATTCCAAAGGGGATTATTTTGGTTTCCGAACCTTATTCTCCATGGCGGATAAACACTATCATTGCAATGCGAAAGTCTTAATTGATGCAGAGATTACTCGCATCAAACCTAATGTAGTGAGTGAATTTTTCACGCATAATACGGTGATGAGCCAATGTTTATTGCAAATCTTGGCAGATGAATTACGCGAAGCAGAAGAACGTTTGGCAAAAAGTGCTTATCTACGCACCTTAGATCGTGTGATGGATAGTTTATATTTCCTTAAACAAAACTTTCCTGATTATAATTGGACGTATCGCGAAATTGCGGAATATGCTGGCTGTGAAACCGAAACCGCGATTCGTATTGCGAAAGAGCTCAAACAAAACGGGGCATTTGATCGAATATCAGGTCATAAATAATGTTGTAACAAAGGATGGTTGATGTCTGTTTTTCTACCACAAGCTCATTTTCACTTAATGGCGAAACCAAGCAGTTTTCACTGTAACATTCAGTGTGAATATTGCTTCTATTTGGAAAAATCAGAACAGTTTGGGCAACATGTGCCTTTTATGTCAAAAGACACCTTAAAACATTACGTCAAAAACTATATCCAATCTCACGCCGGTAATGTGGTTGAATTTGCTTGGCAAGGGGGGGAGCCCACTCTCTTAGGCTTAGATTTTTACAAGCAAGCTGTTGAATATCAGCAGGAATTTGCTCAAGGCAAACAGATTACAAACGCCTTTCAAACCAATGGTATTGCCCTTAATCAGCAATGGGCTGCATTTTTCAAACAACATCATTTTCTCATTGGGCTTTCTATTGACGGTTTAAGTGCTGTGCATAATCGTTATCGTATTTCGGGTAACGGTAATCCCACTTTTGAAAAAGTCGTAAAAGCATTAAATCTGCTACAAGAATATGGCGTGGAATTTAACACCTTAACCGTCATTAACGATCAAAACTGGCAAAAAGGAAAAGAAACTTATTTAGCACTCAAACAGCTTGGCTCGACTTATATGCAGTTTATTCCTATTGTCGAACGTCATGCACAAACACAATCTGTCACTGATTTTTCAGTACCATCAGAAGGTTATGGACAATTTCTCGTGGATGTCTTTCATGAATGGTATGAGCATGATGTAGGACAAATTTATGTGTCGCAGTTTGATAATCTGCTTGGACAATGGCTTGGTTATCCTTCCACAACCTGTGTTCATCAACCTACTTGCGGGCAATCGCTTGTCACGGAAGCCAATGGCGATGTGTATACTTGCGATCATTTTGTGTATCCCGAATACAAGGTCGGAAATTTAACTCAGCAACCTTTAACAGAGATTGTGCTTTCCAGTAAACAGCAACAATTCGGTTTAGAAAAATCACAAAAATTGACCGCACTTTGCCGTCATTGTGAGTTTCGTAAACTCTGTTATGGCGGCTGCCCGAAACATCGTTTTATTTCTCTCGAAAATGAACCTAATCCACATAATTATTTATGTGCCTCTTACCGTTATTTCTTTGAACAAACTGCGCCTTATATGCAAGCCATGGCTCGTCAAATTCGATTACATCCATCCGCCGCTTAAGGTAGAATAGTGTTTTTCTATTTTACTGTTTGATTGATATGAATCCTTGGACATTGCTTGCTATCTCTATTTGCCTTGAAATCGTAGCAACGAATTTATTAAAAGTCAGTGATGGCTTTACCAAACTTTTACCCACCGTTGGTTCATTAGCGCTATATGCCATTTCGTTTTATTTTGTCTCCATTGTTTTCCGAACACTTTCCGTGGGCTTGGTTTACGCCATTTGGTCGGGCGTTGGTATTGTTCTGACCGCTATTGTGGCATATTTCGCATTTGGTCAGAAAATTGATACCGCAGGGCTGATAGGTATAGTGTTGATTATCAGTGGCGTTTTAGTGATTAACTTGTTTTCTCAAACAGGGCATTAATCCTCCAAATGAAATGTGAACAAGCTCACAAATTTTATTTTTCTTCAAAATAAAATTATGTAAGCAATCGATTCACCGCTATAATTCTCCGGCATTTTTAACCGCACTTTGTGCAACTTTAAAGGAAATTCTATGAAAAAATTACTTTGCTCATTATTTGCGCTTTCTGCTGTTAGCACAGCAATGGCACAAGAAGTGAATATTAAATTATTAGGGACCTCCGATGTTCACGGTCGTATCGTACCTTGGAGCTATGGTGCAGACGTAGAGGACAAATCTGGTTCTTATGCACAAATTGCAACTTATGTGAAAGATGTGCGTAAAAATAATAAAAACGTGGTGTTAGTGGAAGTCGGTGATGCGATCCAAGATAACCAAATCGATGTGTTTGCAAAAGATAAAAAATACTATAAAGATCACCCGATTCCAAAAGTATTAAACGAAATGAATTATGATATTTTCGTATTGGGTAACCACGAGTTTAACTTTGGGATGAAAGCATTAGATGAAATCCTAAAAGATATCAAAGCGAAAAAATTAACCGCAAACTTCTATCATAAGAAAAATGACAAACGTTATATCGATGCGACAACCATCATCGAAAAAGATGGCGTGAAGTTAGGGATTATTGGTTTAAGTACCCCAATGTCAGCAAAATTTGAAGAAGATACGGGCAACTTAAAAGACATGAAATTTACTTCACCGACAGAAGAAGCGCGTACGCAAGTTGAGAAATTAAAAGCAAAAGGTGTGGATGCGATTATTGCGGTGACCCACATGGGTATCGATAATGAAAATAATATTCCTGATACCGGTATGCGTGATGTGATCAATGCAGTAGATGGTATTGATGTGGTTATCGCGGGTCACATGCACAAAGATGTGCCAAGTGAAACCATTAAAAACACACTAATCACTGAACCACACCGCTACGGTACCGTGGTATCTGAAGTGGATTTAACTTTTGATATCAACGATAAAAAAGAAGTGAAATTAGTGAAGAAAGAATCTAAAACGGTTCCAGTTAAAGCACTTGAAGCAGATAAGAAAATTGCGGAAATCTATAAACCTTACCACGAGAAATTACGTGAATTAAACAATGTGGTGATTGGTCAAACCGAAAACGAAATGGTACCACAAGAGACCAAACACGGTGTATCTGCTGCATTCTCAAGAGATACTGGTTTGTCTTCATTCATTAATGATGTTGAACAACATTACAGTGGTGCAGATGTGGTAACTTTCTCTTTCGACCATCAAAAAGCACGTATGGATAAAGGCGATATCAAGAAAAAAGACATCATCTTTAACTATCGTTATGCAGGCGGTGATGTTACCGTTTATGAAATGACCGGTAAACAATTGAAAGAATATATGGAATGGTCTGCAAACTACTTCGATACCATCCAACCAGGTGATACTGAATACCGTTACAATGCAGAGCGTAAAAAATCAAAATATGTGACTTACGACATTTTCGGTGGCGTAAATTACAAAATTGACTTACGTAATCCAAAAGGTAGCAAAATCGTTGATTTAACCCTTGCTGACGGCAAACCGGTGACAGATGATATGAAATTAAAAGTGGGTATGAACTCATATCGTTTCGCTCAATTAAACGGTAAAGGTGGGATTTGGGAAGGCCAACAAATTCCGGTACTTTGGGAATCTAAAGTCGCAATGGGCCGTGAAAAAGGCACTATCCAAAATATGATGATCGATTACATCACCAACGTGAAGAAAGGTAAAATCGATGGTCAATCTCACAACCGTTGGGAAATCATTGGATTAAACTAATCGGTCCTTTTAAAATACAATAAAAACCAACCGCACTTTGAGGCAATTGAATCAAGTGCGGTTATTTTTTTCTTTGTTTTCAGCTAAAACTTGTAAATAATCAAGGTAAAATTGAGCTCAACGTAGTAAACTACAAGCACTTTTATCCTTTAGGAGATGACAAATGAAACCTTATTTAATCGCCCCTTCTATCCTTTCTGCAGATCTTGCTCGTCTTGGTGATGATGTGCAAAACGTATTGAATGCAGGTGCGGATGTGATTCATTTTGATGTAATGGATAATCACTATGTGCCAAATTTAACCTTTGGCCCAGCGGTTTGTAAAGCTTTGCGTGATTACGGTATTAAAGCACCTATTGATGTGCATTTGATGGTAAAACCGGTTGATCGTATTATTCCTGATTTTGCCAAAGCCGGTGCGGATTACATTACGTTTCATCCTGAAGCCAGTGAACATATTGATCGCTCTTTACAGCTCATTCGTGATCACGGCTGTAAAGCGGGTTTAGTGTTTAATCCTGCCACACCATTAAGTTATTTGGATTATGTATTAGATAAAGTGGATGTGATTTTGTTAATGTCCGTGAATCCAGGATTTGGTGGGCAATCTTTTTTACCTTCCACATTGAAAAAATTACAACAGGCACGTCGTCTGATTGATGAAAGCGGTTTAGATATCCGTTTAGAAGTTGATGGTGGGGTAAAAGTAGATAATATTGCAGAAATTGCCGCAGCAGGTGCAGATATGTTCGTGGCAGGCTCAGCGATTTTTGGCAAACCAGATTATAAACAAATCATTGATCAAATGCGTGCGCAGTTAGCTTCAGTTAAATAGATGGTAGCAAGAATGAAGACTCAATTTAAAGTTATCGGTTTTGATTTAGACGGTACGCTTGTGAATAGCTTGCCAGATTTAGCGTTGTCTGTGAATTCTGCTTTAGCAGACTTTGGATTACCTCAAGCACCCGAAGAGTTAGTGTTAACTTGGATTGGTAATGGAGCACCTGTATTGATTGCTCGTGCTTTAGAATGGGCAAAAGAGCAAACAGGTAAAGACTTTTCAGATGCAGAAATGGAACAAGTGAAAGAGCGTTTTAACGTGTATTACGCGGAGAACCTTTGTAATGTGAGCCGTTTATATCCAAATGTAAAAGAAACATTGGAAACCTTGAAAGCTCGTGGTTATACCTTAGCTGTGGTAACGAACAAACCCACTCGCCATGTTCAGCCGGTATTAGCGGCATTTGGTATCGATCATTTATTCAGAGAAATGCTTGGTGGGCAATCATTACCCGCGATTAAACCACATCCAGGCCCATTGTATTATTTATGTGGTAAATTTGGCGTAGAACCCCGCCAAGTATTGTTTGTAGGTGACTCTCGAAATGACATTCTCGCTGCTCATTCAGCAGGTTGTCCAGCTGTGGGTTTAACTTACGGTTACAACTACAACATTCCAATTGCGGAATCAAATCCAGATTGGGTGTTTGATGACTTTGCGAAGTTATTAGAGATTCTTTAATCTATCTTAAAGCGTAAAGTGCGGTCAAAAATGACCGCATTTTTTCTTAAACCTCCCACCAAATCAACGCCCATTTGCGTTGTCCGTGTTTTATCGGTTCATTGTTTATTTGTTTTTGTTGATAGAATTGAGCCAAACTTTGTTTTTCTTTTTCAGTGAGATTGCCGAGAGAAAACTCCACGGAATTTAATAAATCCTCAAAGGTTTCACCTTGGAAATGACCTGATTCGGTTTCAATAAAACTCACATTCGCGTGAATGCCTTTTTGGTAAAGGCGATTAACTAAATAAATATAAGTTGGAAAGCCCACATCATCACGGCCAATGGCTTCAAATACGCCTTCATCGAGAAAATGGCGTTGTGTTACCGAGGTTAAAAAGACGCGTTTTTTAGCCTTGCTTTGCAGCTTTTCAATCATGTCATCCAAATCATCAACCAGCGTAGAACGAGAGGCGAGTATTACATCGGCTTGAGGCACATCATCCCAGTTATCTGACCATGATTTATGTAGAAGGGTAATATTATTCAGTTGATGCTTTTCTTTGTATTGCTGTACCATATCCAACATCCCTTGGCTGTAATCGAGAGCATACACAGCTTGGCATTGTTGGGCTAAAGGAATCACAAACGTGCCGGGACCACAGCCAATATCTAACACCGTTTCATTGGGTTGCACATTCATGGCTTTAAGCAACGTTTCGTTATAACGGCTTGGTTTACCCACTAAATTCTCGGCCATTTTAGGCGCTTTTTTATCCCACTTTGTTGGTGGAAGATTATAGTGATTGCAGGCTTTCAGATGTTGTTGATAGAGATCGTTGAAATTAATGTCATTGATGATCATAGTGGCGCCCCAAAGTGCGGTTAGTTTTCGGATTGTTTTTAAATTGCTTGATGATTATATGCTTTCTCCCACTTAAAATCATTTGAAAATGATTGACGCAAACGTTTTCGTTTTGGTGTGTTTTCCTTTATAATAGCCCGCGATTTTCATCTCAAACACAACTCAAAGGTACCCGTATGTTTCAAACTTTTCGTGGCTCACCCGCCCTTTCTGAATTCCGTATTCAAGGCTTAATGCAAAAATTCCAACAAAATCAATTACCGGTGAAATCGGTTTATGCGGAATATTTGCATTTTGTGGAATTAAATCGGCCGCTTGTTAGCGAGCAGGAAGCAACATTAAAGGCGTTGTTACATTACGGCCCAACTTTGGCAGAACACGATGCCAAAGGCGAAACCTTTATCGTGATTCCACGCGTTGGAACCATTTCTTCTTGGTCTTCTAAAGCGACCGATATTGCGCATAACTGTGGTTTAAGTGAAGTGGAGCGTATTGAGCGTGGTTTGGCGTATTATTTTGAGTTAAGCCAACCGCTTGATGAAAAAACAACTGAAAAATTGACCGCACTTTTACACGACCGAATGATGGAAACGGTGGTGCGCAATCCGCAAGATGCGGAGATTTTATTCCGTCATCAAGATCCGAAACCGTTCAAAACAGTGGATATTTTGAAAGGTGGACGTGAAGCCTTAGTGACAGCCAATGTAGAATTAGGCTTGGCACTGGCAGAAGATGAAATTGATTATTTGGTGGAAAACTTCACCCAATTAGGGCGCAATCCGCACGATATTGAACTTTATATGTTCGCGCAAGCCAACTCTGAGCACTGTCGCCATAAAATCTTTAATGCGGATTGGATTATCGACGGTAAAAAACAGGATAAATCCCTGTTTAAGATGATTAAAAATACCTTTGAGAAAACTCCTGATTTCGTGCTTTCAGCTTATAAAGATAATGCTGCAGTAATGGAAGGCTCAAAAGTCGGCCGTTTCTTTGCGGATCAAGATGGGCAATATCGCTATCACAATGAAGATGCCCATATCTTAATGAAAGTGGAAACCCACAACCACCCAACCGCGATTTCGCCATTCCCAGGTGCTGCAACAGGTTCGGGCGGTGAGATTCGTGATGAAGGTGCAACCGGTCGTGGTGCCAAACCAAAAGCCGGTTTAACCGGTTTCTCTGTATCTAACCTTGTCATTCCAAACTTTGAACAACCTTGGGAAAATCCACTTTCCAAACCAAACCGTATTGCTTCAGCCTTAGATATTATGATTGAAGGCCCATTAGGTGGCGCAGCATTTAACAACGAATTTGGTCGTCCTGCATTATTGGGTTATTTCCGTACCTATGAAGAGAAAGTTAACAGCTTCAACGGTGAAGAAGTGCGTGGTTATCACAAACCGATTATGTTAGCGGGTGGTATCGGTAATATTCGTGGCGAACACGTTCAAAAAGGTGAAATCCCCGTTGGTGCGAAATTGATCGTATTAGGTGGCCCAGCGATGAACATCGGTTTAGGCGGTGGTGCCGCTTCTTCGATGGACAGCGGTAAATCAAAAGAAGATTTAGATTTTGCTTCCGTTCAACGTGAAAACCCAGAAATGGAACGCCGCTGTCAAGAGGTGATTGATCGCTGCTGGCAATTAGGTGATGAAAACCCAATTCTCTTTATTCACGATGTGGGGGCGGGTGGTTTATCCAACGCGATGCCTGAATTGGTGCACGATGGTGAACGTGGCGGTAAATTTGATTTACGCTCAATCCTTTGCGATGAAAAAGGTATGTCACCATTAGAAATTTGGTGTAACGAATCGCAAGAACGTTATGTATTAGCGGTTGCGCCAGAAAAACTCGAATTATTTACCGCACTTTGTGAACGTGAGCGAGCGCCATTTGCAGTCATTGGCGAGGCAACGGAAGAGAAACATCTAACCTTGCACGATAGCCATTTCGACAATAATCCAATTGATTTGCCAATGAATGTGTTATTAGGCAAAACCCCGAAGATGACGCGTGAGGTTTCATCAAAAACTGTGGAAAATCGACCGCTTGCAACAGAAAATATTCAATTAAAAGAAGCGTTACATCGTGTATTACGTTTACCGGTGGTGGCAGAAAAAACGTTCTTAATCACCATTGGCGACCGTTCGGTAACGGGTATGGTGGCACGCGATCAAATGGTCGGCCCATGGCAAATTCCGGTGTCTGATGTGGCTGTTACAACTGCATCATTAGACAGCTATCATGGTGAAGCCATGGCAATGGGCGAACGCGCACCAGTAGCGTTATTAGACTTTGGTGCTTCTGCACGTTTAGCGGTAGCCGAATCTATTACCAACATTGCGGGCACTAACATTGGCGATATTAAACGCATCAAACTGTCTGCAAACTGGATGTCTGCAGCGGGCCATGGCGGTGAAGATGCAGGCTTATATGAAGCCGTAAAAGCAGTCGGTGAAGAACTTTGCCCAGCATTAGGTATCACCATTCCTGTGGGTAAAGACTCGATGTCGATGAAAACCACTTGGGAAGAAAATGGCGAGAAAAAATCCGTCACCGCACCGCTTTCTTTAGTGATTTCATCTTTTGCACGCGTGGAAGATGTCCGCAAAACCGTGACACCTCAATTACGCACAGACAAAGGCGCAAGCCGTTTATTGTTGATTGATTTAGGTGAAAGAAAAAATCGCTTAGGCGCGACCGTACTTGCGCAAGTGTATAAACAATTAGGTGATAAACCAGCCGATGTGGTAAACGTAGCTAAACTGAAAAACTTCTTCGATGCAATGCAAGCATTGGTGGCAGAGCGTAAATTATTGGCTTACCACGACCGTTCCGACGGTGGTTTAATTACCACCCTTGCAGAAATGGCATTTGCGGGTAACTGCGGTGTAGATGTGGATATCTCTGCATTAGGCGATAATGATTTAGCCGTGTTATTCAATGAAGAATTAGGTGCGGTAATCCAAGTGTCAGAACGTGAATTAAGCGCCGTGCGTGAGGTATTAAAAGCGTATGACTTGCTTGGTTTAACTTATGAACTCGGTTCTGTAAGTTCAGAAGATCGTTTTGAAATCACACGAGGCAGTAAAAAACTATTAAGCGAAAAACGTTCTGAATTACGTGGTATTTGGGCAGAACTCACTCACCAAATGCAACGCTTACGTGATAACCCAGAATGTGCTGACCAAGAATTTGAAGCGAAAAAAGCAACAGACAATAAAGGTTTATCCGCTCATTTAACCTATGATGTTAATGAAGATATTGCTGCGCCTTACATCAGCAAAGGCGTGAAACCAAAAGTGGCCGTATTGCGTGAACAAGGCGTAAATAGCCACGTTGAAATGGCAGCGGCTTTTGACCGTGCAGGCTTTGCAGCGATTGATGTTCACATGAGTGATTTAATGACTGGTCGTTACAACTTAAACGACTTCAACGCGATGGTGGCCTGTGGTGGCTTCTCTTACGGTGACGTATTAGGCGCAGGTGGAGGCTGGGCAAAATCCATTTTATTTAACCCACAATTACGCGATCAATTCAGCCAATTCTTCGCTAATGAAAGCACCCTTTCATTAGGCGTATGTAACGGTTGTCAATTTATCTCCACCCTTGCGGAAATCATTCCTGGTGCAGAAAATTGGCCACGTTTCGTGCGTAATAAATCAGAACGCTTTGAAGCTCGTGCCGCGATGGTGAAAATCAACGACACCAACTCATTGTGGTTTAAAGGCATGGCTGGCTCACATATGCCGATTGCGGTTTCTCACGGTGAAGGTCGCGTAGAATTCAAAACACCTGAGAATTTGACCGCACTTCAAGCGCAAAACTTGATTGTGGCACAATATATCGACAGCCATTTGAATGTAACAGAAACCTATCCAGCTAACCCAAATGGTTCGGCATTAGGGATTACCGCAATTTCTAACGTCGATGGTCGTATCGCCACGATGATGCCACACCCAGAGCGTGTATTCCGTGCTGTGAGCAACTCATGGCATCCAGAAGATTGGTCTGAAGATGGTGCTTGGATGCGAATTTTTAGAAATGCGAGAGTGAATTTTAAATAATGTGAGATTGCTCACAGAAAATTAATTAAAAATAAGAGATACTACTAAATTGGTATCTCTTTTTTATTGCATAACCTGAGTAATAAAAAAATGCCAACAATATTAGAGAGTAATATTGTTAATGTTTATATAAAAATTCTTGGGCATTATGCCTGTAATATCAATTGAACTATATGAGGAGTTCTACATGAGTGCATTAGTTACATTGCTAGCTAATATTGTTGCGCCATTGCAACGTCAATTTATTAACTTTATCCGCATTGCGATTTGTGTGGTGATGGTTTGGATTGGAGGTTTAAAAGTTTGCCAATATGAGGCGGATGGTATTGCACACTTTGTGTCAAATAGTCCTTTCTTAAGCTTCCTTTACAAAAATGGTGCAAATGAAGTGACAAATGATAAGGGTGTTTTAGTGAAAGAATATACCTTATATAAAAACCCTGAAGGCAAAATGGTCGCAAAAAATATCGAATGGCATAAAGCCAACGGCACCTATACGGCTTCTTATATTATTGGCGCAATCATTGTAACAATTGGTATTTTAGTATTAGCGGGGATTTGGTCTCCAACATTAGGTTTATTCGGAGGTTTACTCACCTTTGGCATGTCGATAGTCACGCTGTCGTTCCTGATATTTACGCCAGAAACCTGGGTGCCGAATTTAGGTGGGGACTTCCCAACACCTAATTATGGCTTCCCATATCTCTCAGGTGCTGGTCGACTCGTGATTAAAGATATAATTATGATGGCAGGTGGCTTAGTTGCTGCAGCAGAATGTGCAAAACGCTATTTAGAGAATAAAAAGCAGTTCGCGTAATAGCAGGATTTTAAAGGGCTTGCTGAGATAAACAGCAAGCTTTTTTTGTTATTAAGATATAAAAACTTAATAATAAAAAACCGACTAGGAACAGTCGGTTTTTATGTTTGTTAATGACTTAGATGAGTCCCAAAAATAAAATTAAAAGGTATAGGAATATCCATACTGGAGCTAATAAAATTGTAATTATCATACCTAAAGTAAGTATAGGTTTACTTTCTATATTTGACTGCTGTAATAAAAAATCCTTACTTTTATCTAAATAGTATGTTAATTGATTAGTTAACAATGCTACAAGAAATACCCAAGACCATAGTGAGGTTAATAAACTCGATAAAAACATTATTCCTTCAGGAAATGCAAAAAACACTTCTGTATTTCCATTTATAATATCAAATGAACCGTCTCCTTTATCTATTAAGTAAGCATCTGTAATAAACTTAAGTAATATATTAATCTCCATAGGTTCAGATATCCAGGTTCTTAAGTTATTGTAAAATGAATCAAAAGAGAATTCTTGAGTGATGATCAGTTCTTTTATAGTGGTATAAAAGAAAACAAAAATTGTTATTGAAATAAGAGTATTTAAAATTACAACTAATATTTGTTGACTTACACTAGAGTTTATATGTCTATTAAATAACCAACGGGTGATGCAAGATGAAACATAATCAATTACTATTCCAATCAGGAAGAACCAAAGGAATTTATATATTATAGGTGTGACAGGGGTTGATAAAATCCATTGTTTAGAGAAATACGAATAAGATAACAATATCAAAACCCATGAAGAGCTTATGATGCATGAAGATACAAATGATCTAACGGAAATAATTTTTTTTCCATAAATAATATCAGTGAGGAGAATTGAATTCACAAGAAAAGATGATACTTTTCTTTGCATTTTAAAATTTTGTAAGAATTTAGGAATTTGTTTTGCAATGCTACCATTGCCAAAAGTATCATCTAAATACTTCAGCGATTTTAACATCATAATAATGATTGCTGGGATACTAAAAAGTGCAACTTCAATGGTCATTTTTTATTTTTTCCCTAAATGGTAATGATAAGGTTCGCTGTATTCTATTAAAGTTCATATATTTTGAGACGAAATTTTATGTTCTAGGCTACAATATTAATCCTTAATCGTTATTACACTACAACTAATTTTGGAAGATACTAGTTAGCAGTTTAATAACATAGAGAAAGAATTATAGTATTAATTTTTAATTGTATATTATTATGTTAATACTCTTAGTTAAAAAGCAGTCAAAAATCAAACCGAATTTTGACCGCTCTTTTTATTACTTTTACTTACGTATTATTTTTGTTTTTTCAAAAATTCAACGCCAGTATCTGGGAAGTCGGTGAATACACCAGTTGCACCAGATTTATTCAATAACGCATCGTACATTTGATTTACGTCAGTGAAGAATTCAGGTAACGCATCTTTACGCACAGTGTATGGGTGTAATTCCACTTTGTATTGTGCGAGTTCTTTCACTAATGGGGTGTACACAATGTTACCTGGTTTAGATTTTTCTTTATCCACTAACATGTACCAGCCTGGACCAACACCATCAGCATATTTCACGACTTCTGCCATTGCACCTGGTTTGAACATCCAATCGTAATCATAGTTCACCCATTTGCCTTTCGCATCTTTTTCTTCAGTTTCATGCCAGTCGGTGTATGCCACTAATTGAACAAGTTTTAAATCCATGCCCATTTTTGGTAGCAATTCGTTTTTGATACGTTTTAACTCATTGAAGTCGAAGGTTTGTAAGTAAACCATGTCTGATTTCTTGTCGTAACCGTATTTTTTCAACACTTTAAGGGTTTCAACTGCAATGTCTTTGCCATTTTGGTGGTGGAACCAAGGTGCTTTGATTTCAGGATAGATACCCACTTTTTTACCAGTCGATTTTTCTAAACCTTGGATGAATTCTAACTCATCTTCAAAAGTATGGATTTTGAAGTGTGATTTCCAAAGTGGGAAACGGCCTGGATATACTGCAACTTGTTTACCATCTTTAGTTTCAAAGTTTTCAGTCATATTTAAACTTTGAATTTCTTTTAAGGTGAAGTCGATTACGTAGTAACGACCATCTTTACGATGACGATTTGGGAATTTTTTCGCGACATCAGTTAAACCGTCTAAGAAGTGGTCATGGATAACAACCAAACGACCATCTTTTGTCATCGCTAAGTCTTGTTCTAAGTAGTCTGCGTGCTGTGCAAATGCAAGCGCTTTGGACTCAAGTGTGTGCTCTGGTAAGTAACCACTTGCACCACGGTGAGCAATGATAATTTTGTCTGATTTCATCGTGTCCACAGAAGAGTGTGCGCTACATCCTGCAAGTACGCCTGCAGCTAATAAAGAAAGCGCTAAAGTTTTGAGTTTCATGGTGTGTTCTCCTTGATTTACTTATTACATCTTGGTTTCATGTCGTAAAAATAGATTTCACTAATTTCACGGTCATATCCTGGATAAAATCCTTTTGGCATCCCTAACACAATTTGTTTGCCTCGGTTTGCATGGACAAGCAGTTGTTTCGTTTTCGGATTCACATTCAAGCCTTCGACTTCGCCGACATCTCGAATGTCATTCAATGTTTTTTCTAAAACAACGCGAGCTTCATTATTTTTATCTGAAATTTCTACACGATAAATATGATCGGGTTCTTTTTCATCTGCCGTACCATCATCAGATGTGACGTAGAGATCACCGTTATAGGCATAAACGCCTTGAATCCATTGTGGAACAGGTTGTAAATGCACTTTACGTTTATATTTACCGGTTGAAAGATCGTATTCATATAAATAACGGCCACTTTCTTCACCAACCCAAGATGCCATCCAAACTGAATTGTGAACGGTATCTACGGTGATGCCGGAAACTTCGACTTGACCTGACTCAGGATTAAAATCAACTGATCTTTTTAATGCGAGGGTTTCGGGATCGTGAATCGCAATTTGAATATTTTTACCTACGCCAGCATCAAACCATTCGGAGGAAACATAAAGTTCATTGTTGTAGATATCAATGTCGCCAATGTGATTGGCTTCTTTTTGATAGCCGACAAAAGGATCTTTATTTTCTTTAATCAGTTTTCCATCCATATCGTATTTGGCGAGCGTTTTACTACCCGATACATATAAATATTTACCATCAGTGGTAATGCCTTGGCGTCCGTTGACTTCGAGTACTTTGTCTAATTTATAAGTATAAGCGGGGAGGGCTGAACGATAGGGCGCTTCACAAGTTTGATTTGCGAATGCTGCATTTGCCATAACTGCCGCGCCTAACATAATGGTTAATTTATTCAATTTCATCACATTATCTCCTTTTAAAGTGCGGTTAAAAATTCAGTTGTTTTTGTAATAAAAAAGGCGGCAAGCCTTCGCCTGTCGCCTTTAATTTATAGATTATTTACCGTAGGTATCGCCTAATTTCGCTTTATGTTTACCTTCTTCAACCATTACGATGAAGAGTAATAACACCGCTAAGACACCACCACCGATCATGACGTAGAAACCGCCGTCCCAGCCATAGTGTTGTGCTGCCCAACCGATAACAGCTGATGCAGACACAGTACCACCTAAGTAACCGAATAAACCGGTGAAACCTGCTGCTGTACCTGCTGCTTTTTTCGGTGCAAGCTCAAGAGCGTGTAAGCCGATTAACATTACAGGACCGTAGATTAAGAAACCGATTAAGGTCATTAAGATGAAGTCAGTTAATTGATATGGGTTTTCATACCAAGCTGCATAGTTTGCAAGCTCTGCTTCAGGTGTAGCTGGGTTCATCCAGTATGCTACAACTGCTGCTGTAGTTAAGATCATGAAGATGAAACCGGTTAAACCACGTTTACCTTTGAAGACTTTATCTGATACCCAACCACATAATAATGTACCTGGAACTGCTGCTAATTCATAGATTGTGTAAGCCCATGCAGTACCTTTGATGTTGAAGTGTTTTACTTCACTTAAGTAAACCGGAGACCATTTCAATACGCCGTAGCGGATTAAGTATACGAATACGTTAGCAATCGCGATGTACCATAACAATTTGTTTTTCAATACATAAGTGACGAAGATTTCTTTTGTGCTTAAATCGTTTTCGTAAGTTTTTTCGTTATAGTCATCTGGGTAGTCATTACGCCATTTTTCGATTGATGGTAAACCACAAGATTGTGGAGTATCACGCATGACGAAGTAAACTGGAATTGCACAGAGCATTGCCGCAATACCCGGATAGTAGAGGGATTGTTGCCAAATGTCTTTTGCTTGTGCTTCGATACCATGAGTGCTGAAGAACACTGCACTTGCTAATAGCACCATTGCACCCGGCATCATACCACCGATGTTGTGCGCGGTATTCCAGATAGATACGATAGTACCGCGTTCTGATTTAGACCACCAGTGTACCATTGTACGACCACATGGAGGCCACCCCATACCTTGGAACCAACCATTTAAGAAGATCATTACCCACATGATGGCAACGCCAGAGGTTGCCCATGGGAATAAACCCATCATGGTCATACAAAGACCAGAAAGCAATAAACCAAATGGTAAGAATACGCGAGGGTTCGAACGGTCAGACATACCTGCCATTACGAACTTAGATAAACCGTAGGCAAGACCAGCCGCTGAGCCGATAACACCTAGTTGCGCTTTAGTGTACAAGCCCTGTTGAATTAAACCGGGTTGTGCTAAGTCAAAGTTTGCACGTACAAAATAGTAAGCGGCATAACCAAAGAAGATCCCTGCAAACACTTGCCAACGTAAGCGTTTATACGTGGAATCAATTTTCTCCGCTGGAAGTTCCGCAATATGCGGAGCGGGTTTAAATGGTCCAAACATAATTTCTCTCCAAAATCATTTTAATTATGAGTCCACCCCCATGATGGGGATAGCGTGCATGATAAAATAAAAATAGAAATTAAAAAGAGAAATAATTCAAAAATGTGATGCATTTCACAAAATATTTTTTAACAAATGAGCGAATTCGAAAATTGTGTGATCTATCTCACAAAACAGCTTTCTTTTTCGCTCAGAATGTTGTGAATTTAACCGCTCTCCCATACAATAGCCATGGAATTTGTAACAGTTTTTACGTTTCTTTTTATTAACATTTTGGCTTTGGGGGTAACAATGGGATTATCGCCTAATATGTATCGTGATGTGGGTGATTTTTCACCTATCTCGACGGATGTGATTATCATTGGTGGCGGTGCGACAGGTGCGGGGATTGCTCGTGACTGTGCATTGCGTGGAATTAACTGTATTTTATTAGAGCGTCGTGATATTGCGACAGGCGCAACAGGCCGTAACCACGGTTTGTTACATAGTGGTGCACGTTATGCCGTAAACGATCAGGAATCAGCAGAAGAATGTATTAAAGAAAATAAAATTCTGCGCAATATCGCTCGTCATTGTGTGGATGAAACAGAAGGTTTATTTATTACCTTACCTGAAGATTCCCTTGATTATCAAAAAACCTTCATCGAAAGTTGTACCAAATCCGGTATTGAAGCTGTCGCCATTGATCCTAAACTAGCCCAAATTATGGAACCATCGGTAAACCCAGATTTAGTGGGTGCCGTTGTGGTGCCAGATGGTTCAATCGATCCTTTCCGTTTAACGGCTTCTAACGTGATGGATGCCACCGAAAATGGCGCGAAAATGTTCACTTATTGCGAAGTGAAAAGCTTAATTCGCGAAGGTGGCAAAGTCATCGGTGTGGATGTTTACGATCACAAAAATCGCGTAAACCGTAAATTCTTTGCGCCATTAGTCGTCAATGCAGGTGGTATTTGGGGGCAAGGTATCGCAGAATATGCGGATCTCAAAATCAAAATGTTCCCAGCAAAAGGTGCATTACTTGTCATGGGTCATCGTATCAACAAAATGGTGATTAACCGTTGCCGTAAACCTGCGGATGCGGACATTCTTGTGCCAGGAGATACCATTTGTGTTATCGGTACAACCTCTAGCCGTATTCCTTACGATCAAATCGATAATATGGAAGTCACCCCAGAAGAAGTGGATATCTTATTCCGTGAAGGGGAAAAACTTGCGCCAAGCTTGCGTCATACTCGTGTATTACGTGCTTATGCCGGAGTGCGTCCGTTAGTGGCATCTGATGACGACCCATCTGGTCGTAACGTAAGTCGTGGTATCGTGTTACTTGACCACGCAGAGCGTGATGGCTTAGATGGCTTTATCACTATCACTGGTGGTAAATTAATGACTTATCGCTTAATGGCTGAATGGGCAACGGATCTTGTTTGTAAAAAACTCAACAAAACCGCACGTTGTACAACCGCTGAGCGTCCATTGCCTGGTTCAACCGAAAGCCGTGCAGAAACCAATCAGAAAGTGATTTCACTTCCAAGTACAATTCGTTATTCAGCCGTGTATCGTCATGGTTCTCGTGCAACTCGTTTATTAGATAAAGAACGTCTCGATCGTTCAATGGTGTGCGAATGTGAAGCCGTGACAGCGGGTGAAGTACGTTATGCCGTTGATGAATTAAATGTGAATAACTTAGTGGATTTACGTCGCCGTACTCGTGTGGGGATGGGGACTTGCCAAGCTGAGCTTTGCGCATGCCGTGCAGCGGGTTTAATGAACCGTTTTGAAGTGGCAACACCTCGTCAATCGACCACACAATTAACCTCCTTCATGGAAGAACGTTGGCGAGGTATTGAACCTATTGCATGGGGTGAAGCGATTCGTGAAGCAGAATTTACTTCATGGATGTATGGCAGTGTGTTGGGCTTAAACGATGTTCAACCGCTTGAAACTGACAAACAGCAAGGGACGGATAACAATGAATTTTGATGTAGTGATTATTGGTGGCGGCCTTGCAGGTTTAACTTGCGGCATCGCTCTACAAGAACAAGGCAAACGTTGTGTCATTATCAATAACGGCCAAGCAGCGATTGATTTTGCATCCGGCTCATTGGATTTATTAAGCCGTTTACCAAATGGTGCGTTTGTTAAAAATATTCCTGAAAATTTGACCGCACTTGCAGCTCAATTACCACAACACCCTTATAGCATTATGGGTGCTGAACGCGTATTAGCGAAAGCGCAAAATTTCGAAAAATTAGCGGAGTCGTTAAATTTAGATTTAGTTGGTTCAACCGCAGAAAATCATCTTCGTGTAACGGGTTTAGGCAGTTTACGCGGTGCATGGCTTTCACCAAATAGTGTGCCAACTGTGCAAGGCGAAACCCCATTCCCTTATAAAAAAATTGCGGTTTTAGGCATTGAAGGCTATCACGATTTCCAACCAGAATTATTGGCAGATAACCTCACGTTGAATCCACAATTTGCACATTGTGAAGTGAAAACCGGCTTTTTAAATATCCCAGAATTAGATCAGTTACGTGCAAACTCTCGTGAGTTCCGCAGTGTAAACATTGCTCAAGTTTTAGAATATAAACTGAAATTTGATGATCTTGTGGCTGAAATGAAAGAAGCTGCGAAAGGCACTGAAGCAATTTTCTTACCAGCTTGTTTCGGTTTAGAAAATCAAGAGTTTATGGAGTCACTTCGTAAAGCAACTGGCTTGCCATTATTTGAATTGCCAACTTTACCGCCTTCTTTATTAGGTATGCGTCAACGTATTCAATTACGCCATCGTTTTGAGAAATTAGGCGGACTCATGATGAATGGTGATAGCGCATTAAAAGCACATTTTCATGGCAACAAAGTTCGTGCTATTCAAACGCGTTTGCACGAAGAGGAAGAAATCACGGCTGAGTATTTCGTCTTAGCGTCAGGCAGCTTCTTCAGTAAAGGTTTAGTCTCTGAATTCGATAAAATCTATGAGCCCGTATTCCATTCTGACATCATCGGTGTGGAAGGTTTTAACGATACGGATCGCTTTACTTGGACTGATCACCGTTTTTCAAATCCACAACCGTATCAATCTGCAGGCGTGGCGATTAATGCGCAATGCCAAGTTCAAAAGGGCGGTCAATTTTTAACGAATTTATATGCGGTGGGTAATGTGATTGGTGGTTTCAATGCACTAGAACTCGGTTGTGGTTCTGGCGTGGCAGTGGTAACAGCACTTGTTGTTGCTGATGAAATTCTTCACAACACACATTAAGGAGGCGTTATGAACATTCAACAATTAATTGATAATGCAAAACAATCCCTTAATGTACCACAGCATCATCATGCTTTTGATGAAAGCTTTGAGAGCTGCATTAAATGTACGGCATGTACAGCAGTGTGTCCGGTTTCGCGTCAAAATCCAAACTACCCGGGTCCAAAACAATCAGGTCCAGATGGTGAGCGTTTACGCTTAAAATCAGCCGAGCTTTATGATGAAGCATTGAAATACTGTACTAACTGTAAACGTTGTGAAATTGCGTGTCCGTCTGATGTAAAAATTGGTGACATTATCGTTCGCGCAAGAAACAAATACCTTGCTCAACAACATAAACCAGCAGTGCAAAAATTACGTGATGCGATTTTAAGTAACACCGATATTATGGGTTCACTTAATACACCGCTTGCTCCGATTGTGAATACGATTACGGGCTTGAAAGCGACAAAATTTGTGTTGGAAAAAGCATTAAAAATCAGCCGTCATCGTACGTTACCAAAATATTCCTTTGGTACGTTCCGTAGCTGGTACATGAAGAAAATGTTGGAAAGCCAACAAAAATTCGAACGTAAAGTGGCGTATTATCACGGTTGTTATGTGAACTACAATAATCCACAGTTGGGTAAAGAATTTATCCAAGTGTTTAATGCCATGGATATTGGTGTGGTGTTATTAGAAAAAGAAAAATGCTGTGGCTTGCCATTGAGCGTGAACCAATTCCCTGAACGTGCGAAAAAAATTGCGCAATTTAACACCGATTACATTGGCAAAATGGTGGATGAAAATGGCTTGGATGTGATCAGTGAAGCATCAAGTTGTGCCTTAAATTTACGTGATGAATATCATCATATTTTAGGTATCGATAATGCGAAAGTTCGTCCGCATATCCACATGGTGACACCATTCTTATATCAACTCTTTAAAGAAGGTAAAACCTTACCGCTTAAACCATTGAAATTGCGAGTGGCTTATCACACCGCATGTCACGTGGATAAAGCAGGTTGGGCACCATACACCTTGGAAGTGTTAAAACAAATTCCAGGTTTAGAAGTGGTGATGCTCCCATCACAATGTTGTGGTATCGCAGGGACATACGGTTTCAAAGAAGAAAACTACGAGGTTTCCCAATCTATCGGTAAAAACTTATTCGATAACATCAATGCAGGCGGATTTGATTACGTGATCTCTGAATGCCAAACTTGTAAATGGCAGATAGATATGTCATCTAACGTGACTTGTATCCATCCATTGACGTTATTGTGTATGTCGATGAATCAAGCTTAGTGAAAAGAGCGGAAACTGATAAAAAAGTGACCGCTCTTTTTGTTATTTAATCCAATATGGAGAACTAATTATGCAAAAAATCTTCAAGGTTTCCTTGTCTTGTGATTGAAACGGTCGCCGCATTAGATAAACCGTTAGATCAGTTACAAAAAATTACGGAGAAAGACTTGCTGGGTATTTATCGCGACAGCTTAAAAACCATGGGGTTGCCAATGTTTAATAGCGGTCCATTACAAGATTAATTAATCTTTTCAAAAAAACAAAAGTGCGGTGAAATTTCACCGCACTTTTTTATTTTCTCTTTCGATTAAAGAATATGTTGATATTGTTCTAACATTTCTTTTGGCCATACGCTTGATTGCACTTCACCAATGTGTTTTTTGTGGAGTAAAAGCATTGCCATACGAGATTGACCGATACCACCACCGATGGTGAGAGGTAATTTGCCGTTTAATAAATCTTGGTGCCAATCCATTTTTAAGCGATCTTCATCACCGGTTAAACCAACTTGTAAACGTAATGCAGATTCATCCACACGAATACCCATTGAAGAAAGCTCAAACGCTTTACCTAACTCAGCGTTCCACACCAAAATATCACCGTTTAGGCCTTTGTAGCCGTTTTCAGATTCAGTTGTCCAGTCATCATAGTCTGGTGCACGACCATCATGTGGTTTACCGTCTGATAATTTACCACCGATACCGATTAAGAATACGGCGCCATATTCTTTACAAATCGCATTTTCACGCTCTTTGCTTGAAAGATCCGGGTAGCGTTTCACTAAATCTTCACTGTGAATGAAAGTAATTTCTTTTGGCAAGCTTGATGGAATGTCAAAGCGAGCTTCTACCGCTAATTCAGTTAAGCGGATTGCACGATAAATAGAACGTACAGTTTCTTTTAAATAAGCAAAGTTACGACGACCTTCAGGAATCACTTTTTCCCAGTCCCATTGGTCCACATAAACAGAGTGAGTTTGATCCAATGAATCTTCATCTGGACGTAATGCTTTCATGTGAACAAATAAGCCTTCACCTTCTTTGAAATGGAAACGTGCGAGAGTATGACGTTTCCATTTAGCCAATGAGTGAACCACTTCATAAACCGCATTTGGGATACATTTCACGTTTACTTGAACAGCTTTCTCAATGCCTGATAAGTTATCTTGCATACCGTTGCCAACTTCACTAAGGATTGGACCTTGTACTTCGATAATGCCAAGTTGTTCAATCAAGTTTTGAGTAAAGGTGTTCTTCACAAAGCTGATTTCTTGTTGTTGTAAAATAAACGTCTTTTTCATATTTATCCTTCTTTTTATAATGACTGGTAAGATTTGTTGTGCATTATTCAATAAAATGACAAATTATTTCAACTAATTTCTTTACATTGTTTTAAATGTTGAATATTATCAAAAATAAAGAAGATATTTTGAAAAAGATCTAATAAGGAGTGTTTTATGAACAATATCGATACACTTGATCGCCAAATTCTCCGTGTACTGACTAAAGATGCTCGTACACCTTATGCAGAAATGGCCAAAAACTTTGGCGTGAGCCCAGGTACAATTCATGTTCGTGTGGAGAAAATGCGTCAGTCTGGCCTGATTGAAGGGACAAAAGCGATTATTGATGAGCGTAAGCTGGGTTACGATGTGTGCTGCTTTATTGGCATTATTTTGAAAAGTGCAAAAGATTATGAAAAAGTGATTAAAAAGCTAGACACCTTTGATGAAGTGGTGGAGGCCTATTACACCACGGGGAATTATTCTATTTTTATTAAAGTGATGACACACACGATTGCTGAATTACATTCCGTGTTGGCGACTAAGATTCAGCTGATTGATGAGATTCAATCGACGGAAACCCTGATTTCCATGCAAAATCCTATTTTACGAGACATTAAACCTTAAATGTCATCAAAATAATAAAGGCGTGTATTTAACACGCCTTTTGTTTTTTAATTAACGATAACGATCGAGGAATTTGTAATAGAGTACGCCGATCTTGGTGGCTAAGTTTTTAAGATATTTTCCACCGTAAAACGAAGGGACTTTTAATTCTTCAAAAATTCTCAAACGTTCGTCATTGCCTAAAATCGCTTCAGCAATAATGCGTCCCGCAAGCCCTGTTAGTGCGACGCCATGCCCAGAGTAACCTTGTGCAAAGTAAATATGCGGTGAGATACGACCAAAATGCGGGCTTGCATTCAGTGTCATATCAATCGGCCCTGTCCAACCATAGTCAATTTTGACATTTTCCAATTGTGGGAAGACATGCAACATATTGCCACGCATAATTTGCACCATATCTTTTTCTGAGCTCGAATCACTGCCAAATAACAAACGGTTATCCGCACTCAAGCGATAATAATCGAGCAAAATATTATTATCACAAACAGACATACCATTATTGATCACGGAATCAGCCGTGGCTTGATCTAAAGGTTCAGTCGCAATAATAAAGCTTTCTACCGGCAAAATTTTACGATTAATGCCGCGATGAATGGATTTTGGTAGTGCATCGATATAGGCATTGGTCGCTAAAATAACATCTTGAGAAATGACCGCACTTTTATCGGTTTTGACTTCAATGCAACCTGATTTTTCCACTAAATCCACAACAGGGGATTGTTCGTAAATTTGCACACCTAAATCTAAGCAGGCTTTTGCTAAGCCTAAGCAATAATTTAATGGGTGTAAGTGGCCTGAGTTACTATCGAATAAGCCGCCCACATAAATATCACTGCCTAGATGTTGTTTAAGTTTGGCTTTATCCCAAAGTTGCATCTTGTCATAGCCAAAAGTCGCGTGGCTGGCTTTTTCCATTTCAATGAGATCGTCCATACGACGTTCATTTAACGCCAATGTGGCATAGCCTTTTTTCCAATCACATTGAATGCCATATTTCGCAATGCGTTCATCAATAATATCAATGGCTTCTAGCGACATATCCCAAAGTTTTTTCGCTTTATCAAAGCCCACTTGAGCAATATATTCATCAATGCCTTCTTCAAAACCATTGATAGCTTGACCGCCACTTCTGCCGGATGCGCCAAATCCTACTCTTGCGCCTTCTAATACAATGACTTTCTTGCCTTTTTCTGCTAATTCAAGGGCGGCTGATAAACCGAAGAAACCCGCACCAATAACACAAACATCCGATTCTTCTTGCTGAGTGAGAGGCGGCAATTCGAAGGTTTGGTTTCGACTGTCGAAATAATAAGATTTGATATGTTCTTGATGAGCAAATTCGAGCATGATTGATGCCTAATTAATTAACATAAAATTGAAATTGAGGGAATCTTACCCTGATGGGAAAATATGTCAAACCTTTTGCTAAAAAGGTGCTATACTCCCCCAAGTTTATACAAGTAAACGATTACTTAAGGTTTATTTTGATTGTCCTGAGGAGGTCAATAAATTGAAAAAAAATGCTGTTCAATACATCAAATCACTTTGTCTTTCTGCCGTTGCATTTGCTGCAACTTCTGCTGCTCTTGCTGCTGAAAAATTGTATGTTTATAACTGGACTGACTATGTGCCATCCAATTTGGTTGCAGAATTTACCAAAGAAACCGGCATTGAAGTGATTTATTCTACGTTTGAAAGTAATGAAGAAATGTATGCTAAATTGAAACTGACCTCCAGTACAGGCAGTGGTTATGATTTAGTTTTCCCATCAAGCTATTACGTCAATAAAATGGCGAAAGAAAATATGTTACAAGAGCTTGATCACAGCAAATTAAGTAATTTTAAACAAATTCCAGCAAACTTATTAAACAAGGAATTTGACCCAAATAACAAATATTCTCTGCCTTATGTTTATGGCTTAACCGGTATCGGTGTGAATGCGGATGATATTGAACCAAGCAAAATCACAAGCTGGGCTGATTTATGGAGCCCTGAATACAAAGGTAAAGTATTATTAACCAGTGATGCGCGTGAAGTGTTCCACATTGCATTACTTTTAGATGGTAAATCACCAAACACCACGAATGAAGAAGAGATCAAAGCCGCTTACGAGCGTTTAGTGAAATTGTTACCAAATGTGGTGACTTTTAACTCTGACTCGCCAGAAGTTCCGTTTGTTCAAGGTGAAGCCTCTATTGGTATGTTATGGAATGGTTCGGCTTATTTAGCCCACAAAGAAAATCCAAGTATCCAATTTGTGTATCCAAAAGAAGGGGCGATTTTCTGGATGGATAACTACGCGATACCAAAAGGTGCGAACAATGTTGAAGGAGCTTATAAATTTATCGACTTCTTACTTCGCCCTGAAAATGCAAAATTAGTCGTTGAAAAAATGGGTTTCTCTATGCCAAATGAAGGCGTGAAAGCGTTACTTTCACCAGAAATGGCGAATAACCCAACCTTGTTCCCATCAGCTGAAAATATTGAAAAAGGCATTATGCAAGGCGATGTGGGTGAAGCAGTGGATATTTACGAAAAATATTGGAATAAATTAAAAACCAATTAATCCAAATATTGATGAAAAGTGCGGTGAATTTGACCGCACTTTTTCTTTGTAAAGGATGACAAATGAGTTTTCTTGAGCGACTTTTTCACGCAATCTTGTTTGAAACCACAGTTGTGTTGCTTTCTGTTTTCGCTTTGTATTTCTTTACAGAAGAAAGTGTTTCTATTCTCTTTGGGTCCATGGTACTGGTTTCCTTAACCGCCATGCTATGGAACCTCGTTTTTAATTATTTTCTTGATAAAGTCTTTACGGGGCCACGAGAAAAGCGAGGCGTCATATTTCGTACTTTACATGCCATTTCATTTGAAGTTGGTTTGCTTGTTTTCACAGTCCCGATCATTGCTTACTTTTTGAAAGTAGATTGGATCACGGCTTTTATGATGGATTTCAGTTTAACGGTAATGGTGACCGTTTATACCTTTATTTTTAATTGGGTGTATGATCACGCGCGATTGCTGTTTATTAAGCGTGAATGATGCAATAGGTAAGAGAAGAAATAAAAAAGTGAGGTCAAAATCTAAGATGTTTTTGACCGCACTTTTATTTTTAGGGCGTGGTAAAACGCCCTTTTATTTCTTAAAGTTTTTCCACTAACTCAATGGCTGCACCAATATAGGTTGCAGGAGTAAGTTGTTGTAAACGTGCTTTTTCATCAGCTGGAATATCCAGTTTTTCGATGAATTCACGCATTGCTTTTTCATCAACGCGTTTACCACGAGTGAGCTCTTTTAATTTTTCGTATGGTTTTTCAATACCATAGCGACGCATCACGGTTTGAATTGGCTCAGCTAAAACTTCCCAGTTGTGGTTGAGTTCATCACGGAGATGTTGTTCGTTAACTTCTAATTTGCTGATACCTTTACGCGTTGCAGCATACGCAATTAAACAATAGCCTAAACCCACACCTAAGTTACGTAATACAGTAGAGTCGGTTAAGTCACGCTGCCAGCGAGAAATTGGTAATTTTTGACCAAGGTGAGTCATCACAGCATTGGCTAAACCTAAGTTACCTTCTGAGTTTTCGAAGTCGATAGGATTCACTTTATGCGGCATGGTGGATGAACCAATTTCACCCGCGATAGTGCGTTGTTTAAAGTGATTTAATGCAATGTAGCCCCATAAATCACGGTCGAAGTCGATGATGATGGTATTAAAACGTACCACGGCATCAAAGTATTCAGCAATGTAATCGTGAGGTTCAATTTGCGTGGTGTATGGGTTCCAATCTAAACCTAATGAGGTGACAAATTCTTCGCTAAATTTGTGCCAGTTGATATTTGGATAAGCCGATAAATGCGCATTGTAATTACCTACTGCACCGTTAATTTTACCCAAGATTTCATTTTGTTGGAGTTGTTTGAATTGGCGTTTTAAACGGTAAACCACGTTCGCCATTTCTTTACCCACAGTACTTGGTGAGGCAGGTTGGCCGTGTGTACGAGAAAGTAATGGAATGGTTTTGTATTCGTTCGCTAAACGGGTGATTTCATCAATCAGTTTTTGCCATTCAGGTAAGATCACTTCTTCACGCGCCGTTTTTAACATCAAGGCATGAGAAAGGTTGTTAATGTCTTCTGATGTACAAGCAAAGTGAATAAATTCAGAGACTTTGGCTAATTCTGGTAAAGCTTCACTTTTTTCTTTTAAGAAATATTCAACCGCTTTGACGTCATGATTCGTGGTGCGCTCAATTTCTTTGATACGTTCAGCATCTTGAAGACTGAATTCTCCCACAATTTTATTAAGGTAATCGTTTGCTTCTTTAGACAAAGAAGAAACTTCTTGGATTTCAGCGGTCGCCGCCAATTTTTGTAACCAACGTACTTCCACGGTGACACGGAATTTGAGCAAGCCAAATTCACTGAAAATACCACGTAATGCGGTGGCTTTATCTTGATAACGACCGTCAATCGGGGAAAGAGCGGTTAATGCGGAAAGTTGCATAAGAGTTCTCCAAGGATTAATTTAAAGTTGAGTAGAGTTGTCGTGCTGCTTGCACTAATTTTTTACGATGAAATAACAGTTGCCATTTGCTGCCACCTACTTGACGCCACAAAACGGCCGAACGAATGCCGGCAAGCAAACACGCACGAATTTTGTCTTGTACATTTTGTTGCTGTAAATGATATGCCGAACCAATAATATGAATGCGTTTGCCTAAAGGACTAATTGTATCGACATAAATGTTTGCCATGATAGAAAACATCTCATCATCAAATTGATTGTCGTGATAAGAAAGTTGTTCTGGTAAACGGGCAATTCGGCGGCCAAGTTCTTGTTTGATTTCAGGTTGCTTGTTTAATTTGCTCTCTAACGCTAACAGGCTGCCCCAATAATTCAATAAATTTTTGTCATTTAATTGAGTGAGTTGCTCAATAAGTGTGTTTAATCCCACTTTAAGATGTTGAACATCACCGCCAAATACGGCTAATGTATCTTCAGGTTGAGTGATGAGAAGAGAATGAATGGTGGTTTGGAATGCATCTTGATGATCAACTTCGCCTTTTTGTGCTAATTGACTGATTAATAAGACAGATTGACAAACACCGGCAAGTGCCAGAGCCATATCATTATAATTTTTCATTGGGACTATAGATTGTAAGCTGTAGAAATTTTGGGCGTAATATAGCATTTTTACACATTGTTTTGAACTCAATCATTAAAAAACGCCCTATCTTTTGTTATCATAGCGCCAATTCAGTTTACAGAATGAAAGGATAACCAATGACAAAACCAATTGTATTCAGTGGCGTGCAGCCTTCCGGCGAATTAACTATCGGGAATTATTTAGGTGCACTTCGCAACTGGGTGAAAATGCAAGAAGATTATGAGTGTATTTTCTGTGTGGTGGATTTACACGCCATCACTGTACGTCAAGATCCTGCAGCACTTCGCAAAGCAACGCTTGATGTGCTCGCCCTTTACTTGGCTTGTGGCATTGATCCGAATAAAAGCACGATCTTTGTGCAATCTCATGTACCAGAACAT
The DNA here is from genome assembly GCF_001810545.1 of Haemophilus sp. HMSC066D02. NCBI lineage: Bacteria > Pseudomonadati > Pseudomonadota > Gammaproteobacteria > Pasteurellales > Pasteurellaceae > Haemophilus > Haemophilus sp. HMSC066D02. The sequence continues at coordinate 33,612 of NZ_KV801806.1, forward strand.
ACTCAACTAAGCTGGGTGTTGAACTGTTACACCTATTTCGGTGAGATGAGCCGTATGACTCAATTCAAAGATAAATCAGCACGTTATGCCGAAAATATTAACGTGGGTTTATTTGATTATCCCGTTTTAATGGCGGCAGATATCTTACTTTACCAAGCGAAAAGCGTACCGGTGGGGGATGACCAAAAACAACATTTAGAAATCACTCGCGATATTGCCGCTCGTTTTAATGCTCTTTATGGTGATATTTTCACGATCCCTGAAATCTTCTTAGGCAAAGCGGGTGCGCGTATTATGTCTTTGCAAGATCCTGATAAAAAAATGTCTAAATCAGATGATAACCGTAATAACGTGGTGACCTTGCTTGAAGATCCAAAATCGGTGGCAAAAAAAATCAAACGCGCGGTAACAGACTCTGATGAACCACCTGTTGTACGTTATGATGTGCAAAATAAAGCGGGTGTATCTAACTTATTGGATATTCTTTCTGCGGTAACCGATAAATCTGTGGCAGAACTTGAAAAAGAATTTGAAGGCAAAATGTACGGGCACTTAAAAACAGCGGTGGCTGACGAAGTGTCAAACTTACTTGCCGGCTTACAAGAACGTTTCTATCAATATCGTAACGATGAAGCGCTTTTAGACGAGATTTTACGTCAAGGTGCGGAAAAAGCCCGTGCAAGAGCAAAAGCAACCCTTGACAAAGTGTACGAAGCCGTAGGCTTTGTTGCAGCAAAATGATAATTTTAAACTTAATAAGCCGTGTTCTGTCACGGCTTTTTTAGATAAGGAGAAAAATATGGCCATTCAAACTGAAAAACCAATTGAATGTGTAGGTTGTAATACTTTCGATATGAAATCATTGTTTGATAACAGCGATTGTAGTTTACCTATCGAACAGTTTTACGCGACTCGTCAAGATGCAGAAGGCGCATTGGAATATTTCACGTTAAAAGCACGTGATGTAGAAAGTGAACCTTGTCAAATTCAGTCTGAAATTCAACAGGTTGAAGAGGGATATGTACTTAAAGCGGTTTTCACATTCTGCTGCCAAGCGGAATTAGTGATTTTTCAAATGAAGCTTGTGTAAGTGATAACTTACTCTAGAAAACAGCGTTTTTTGTGACCGCACTTTCTGATATTTATGTTCCCCTGCATCGTATTATTCCTTTTTCTAATGTAGAAGGGCAGGGGAATCGTACCAGTATTTTCTTACAAGGTTGTAAGTTAAACTGCCTTTATTGCCATAATCCAGAAACCATTCCTCGTTATGCAGAAGGCGCTCATCAAGTCAGCCTGCAGTATTTGTATGAGCAGGTGATGGATGCCGTACCTTTCATTCGTGGTGTGACGGTTTCCGGCGGGGAACCCACCATTCACCATAAAAAGCTCGTTCCGTTGTTTCAAAAGCTACGTGAGGAAGGGCTAACTTGCTATTTAGATAGCAGTGGTTTCTTTGAATTTGAAGCAATTCGACCTTTAATTGATGTGACAGACAAATTTCTCTTTGACCTGAAAGGAGAAGGGCTTGGCTTACAACGTTTGTGCTTTGATAGACAAAATCGCCAAGGTATTGTCCCTCAAAACATCATTCCCGCTCATCAACATATCAAGCAAGAAAATTTAGATCGTAATTTGAAGAATTTGGCGCAATTATTACCATTAAATAAAGTGGAAGAAGTGCGGTTAGTTTATGTGGCGAATTTTTTTGATGCAGAAAAGTTGGTGGAAAAAGTCGGTTCCTTATTGAAAGGTTATCCGGATGTTTTGTTCAAAATTATCCGAATGCACACAAAAGGTGCTCGAGATGCTGAAGGGCTCAGCCCTTATGTCCCAACTGTTGAGCAGACCCAAGAACTTGAAAACTATGCGAAATCTTGTGGTCTGACCAAAATTGTGACCATTTTATAAGCAAACATATCGAAAAGTAGCAAAAATATTCCGACTTTTTACCGAAAAACAAGTAGAATAGGACAATTTTATTCACTTACTTATCTAACCAACCTAGGGGAAAAAAATGGGTATTTTAGGTAGCATTTTAGGCATTGTCGTATTACTGGTCATTGCCGTATTATTTTCAAATAATCGTAAGGCGATTAATTTACGTACTGTATTAGGGGCTTTGGCGATCCAAATCGGATTTGCGGCCCTTATTTTGTATGTGCCGTTTGGTCGAGATGCATTACAAGCGACGGCAAATGGTGTATCAAATGTTATCGCCTATGGTAATGAAGGGATTAACTTCGTCTTTGGTGGCTTATCGGATCCTTCAAATGCCGGCTTTATCTTTGCGGTGAAAGTGTTACCAATCATCGTCTTTTTCTCTGGTTTAATTTCTGTGCTTTATTACTTAGGCATTATGCAAGTTGTCATCAAAGTGATTGGTGGTGCATTGCAAGCCGCATTAGGCACATCTAAAGCAGAATCAATGTCTGCAGCAGCGAATATTTTCGTTGGCCAAACTGAAGCACCTTTAGTGGTTCGTCCTTACATTAAAAATATGACCCAATCTGAATTGTTCGCTATTATGGCGGGTGGTACAGCTTCTATCGCGGGTTCAGTGATGGCGGGTTATGCAGGAATGGGCGTGCCGTTGACTTACTTAATCGCAGCCTCTTTCATGGCTGCACCAGCAGGTTTATTATTTGCGAAAATTTTATTCCCGCAAACTGAACAATTTACCGATAAACAACCTGAAACGGATGATAGCGAAAAACCGACTAACGTGCTTGAAGCAATGGCAGGTGGTGCGAGTGCCGGTATGCAATTAGCGTTAAACGTAGGTGCGATGTTACTCGCTTTCGTGGGTTTAATTGCTTTAATTAACGGTATTTTAGGCGGCGTAGGCGGCTGGTTCGGTTACGGTGATTTAACGTTACAATCAATCTTTGGTTGGATCTTCAAACCATTAGCTTACTTAATCGGTGTATCTTGGGATGAATCTGCCATCGCGGGTCAAATGATTGGTATGAAGTTAGCGGTGAACGAATTCGTGGGTTACTTAGAGTTTGCGAAATACTTACAACCAGATACCGCGGTGGTATTAAGTGAAAAAACCAAAGCCATCATTACTTTCGCATTATGTGGTTTCGCTAACTTCAGTTCTATCGCAATCTTAATCGGCGGTATCGGTGGTATGGCACCAAATCGTCGTGGTGATGTGGCTCGCTTAGGTTTAAAAGCAGTTGTAGCGGGTACATTAGCTAACTTAATGAGTGCGACTATCGCAGGTTTATTCATCGAGTTAAGCGGCGTAGCAATGTAATTAAAATGTGGTGAATTTTGACCGCACTTTATCTCTCAACACCACGAATCGTTCGTGGTGTTGTATTTTAAAGCAGGCGAAAACGTTTGCTTAAATGATTTTTTATTTATCAACAAGAGGAAAAAATAATGACTCCACATATTAATGCTCCTGAAGGCGCATTTGCAGATGTTGTATTAATGCCAGGTGATCCGCTTCGTGCAAAATATATTGCTGAAACATTCTTAGAAGATGCGAAAGAAGTGACTAACGTTCGCAATATGTTGGGTTATACCGGTACTTATAAAGGTCGTCGTATCTCTGTTATGGGGCACGGTATGGGTATCCCATCTTGCTCAATTTATGCGAAAGAATTAATTACTGAATACGGTGTTAAGAAAATCATCCGTGTTGGTTCTTGTGGTGCTGTACGTATGGATGTTAAAGTACGTGATGTTATCATTGGCCTTGGTGCATGTACTGATTCAAAAGTAAATCGTATCCGTTTCAAAGATAACGATTTTGCTGCAATTGCTGATTTTGATATGGCACAAGCTGCGGTTCAAGCTGCAAAAGAAAAAGGTAAGCAAGTTCGCGTAGGGAATCTTTTCTCTGCAGACCTATTCTATACACCAGATTTTGAAATGTTTGATGTGATGGAAAAATACGGCATCTTAGGCGTAGAAATGGAAGCAGCTGGTATCTATGGTGTAGCAGCAGAATATGGTGCAAAAGCACTTTGTATCTGTACCGTTTCAGACCATATTCGTACACACGAACAAACTACTGCGGAAGAACGTCAATTAACTTTCAATGATATGATTGAAATTGCGTTAGAGTCTGTATTAATTGGTGATAAAGCATAATTTATCCGATTGATAGAAAAAACAAAAGAGCGGTCAATTTTAACCGCTCTTTTGTTTTTTCTACTTCGCTATTTTTCATACCAAATTCGGTTCACATAGAGCACCACTTTGCCCGAGGGTGTTTCCACATGAATTTCATCATCAACGCCTTTTCCAATTAAGGCACGTGCGACGGGAGAATCAATGGAGATCCAGTTTTTAGCGGGATCGAATTCATCGCAGCCAACAAGGCGATATTGCTTCACTTCACCTTCTTCATCTTCTAGCTCAACCCATGCACCGAAAAACACTTTGCCTTCTTGTTTTGGGTGGTAATCCACGATTTGTAACACTTCTAAGCGTTTGGAAAGGAAACGCACACGGCGATCAATTTCACGTAAGCGACGTTTACCGTAAATATATTCCGCGTTTTCACTGCGGTCACCAAGCGCTGCAGCATCTGAAACCGCTTGGGTAACTTTAGGGCGTTCTTCTTTCCACAAAAATTTAAGTTCTTGGTCAAGCGCAAGCCAGCCTTGACGGGTAATGTAATTTGATTTTGCCATGATAAAAATAAAAGAAATTTTTTTGAATTATATTTGAGCCTGTTGTCTAAAACCAGTATTCTATTCCCGTTTTTATCGAATCCTTTAATAACAAAGAAGTATGACAATGTTAAATCAACAAATTAGCCAAATTATTGCGGCAGAATTAACCGTTCAACCCCAACAAATCCTCGCCGCCATTCAATTATTAGATGATGGCAATACCATTCCATTTATCGCCCGTTATCGTAAAGAAGCCACAGGTGGCTTAGATGATACCCAACTTCGTCATTTTGAAACTCGTTTAATTTATTTACGTGAATTAGAAGATCGTCGTCAAACCATCTTGAAATCTATTGAAGAGCAAGGGAAATTGACCGATGAATTGCGTGACAAAATCCATGCAACACAAAGTAAAACTGAATTAGAAGATTTGTATTTGCCATATAAACCAAAACGTCGCACGAAAGGGCAAATTGCGATTGAAGCCGGTCTTGAGCCATTGGCTGATTTACTTTGGAACGAGCCGAAGAATGATCCTGAAACGGTAGCCGCTGAATTTGTAGATGCTGATAAAGGTGTAACAGACACCAAAGTCGCACTTGATGGCGCTCGCTATATTTTAATGGAGCGTTTTGCTGAAGATGCGGGCTTATTAGCGAAAGTCCGTGATTATTTAGCAAAAAATGCCGTTATTGTATCCAAAGTGATCGAAGGCAAAGAAACGGAAGGCGCAAAATTCCAAGATTATTTCGACCACCAAGAATTATTGAAAAATGTGCCTTCTCACCGTGCATTAGCCATGTTCCGTGGACGTAATGAGGGCATTTTACAATTAAGCTTAAATGCAGATCCCGATGCAGAAGAGGGAAGTCGTCAAAGTTATTGTGAAGAGATTATTCGTGATTATTTAGATGTCCGTTTCACGGGGCAGCCTGCAGATAAATGGCGTGAGCAAGTGATTGCGTGGACATGGAAAATCAAAGTTTCGTTGCATTTAGAAACGGAATTAATGGCAAGTTTACGTGAAAAAGCAGAAGAAGAGGCCATTGATGTTTTTGCTCGAAATCTGACCGCACTTTTAATGGCGGCACCAGCTGGCGCGAAAAGCACTATGGGCTTGGACCCAGGCTTACGTACAGGTGTTAAAGTCGCCGTAGTAGATAACACAGGTAAATTATTAGATACCACCACCATTTATCCACACACGGGGCGTGAAGCCGAAGCGCAAGTGGCGATTTTCAGCTTAATCCGCAAACATAACGTGGAATTAATTGCCATTGGTAATGGTACGGCTTCTCGTGAAACTGAACGTTTTGCGAAAGAAGTCATTAAAGAAATCAAAGAAAATAAACCACAAACCGTTGTAGTGAGTGAAGCTGGCGCATCGGTTTATTCTGCTTCTGAATTTGCGGCAAATGAATTCCCGAATTTAGATGTCTCTTTACGCGGTGCGGTATCTATCGCCCGTCGTTTACAAGATCCATTGGCGGAATTAGTAAAAATCGAACCGAAAGCTATTGGTGTAGGGCAATATCAACACGATGTAAACCAAACCCAACTTGCGCGTAAACTTGATGCGGTGGTGGAAGACTGTGTAAACGCGGTAGGTGTGGATTTGAATACGGCATCCGCGCCGTTACTTGCTCGCGTGGCAGGGATGACGAAAACCTTAGCGCAAAACATTGTGGAATACCGTGATGAAAATGGTCGTTTTGAAAGCCGTAGCGAATTGAAAAAAGTGCCGCGTTTAGGGCCAAAAGCCTTTGAGCAATGTGCGGGCTTTATGCGTATTGCAGGTGGGAAAAATCCACTTGATGCTTCAGGTGTCCATCCAGAAGCTTACCCAGTGGTGGAAAAAATCTTGCAAGCGACAGCACAATCTATTCAAGATTTAATGGGCAATGCGGGTGTGGTACGTCAGCTTGATGCAAAACAATTCATTGATGAGCAATTTGGTTTACCAACGGTTCAAGATATTTTCAAAGAGTTGGAAAAACCGGGGCGCGATCCGCGTGGTGAATTTAAAACCGCGGTATTCGCAGAGGGCGTGGAAGAAATCACCGATTTAAAACCAGGTATGATTTTAGAAGGTACCGTCACTAATGTGACCAACTTCGGCGCATTTGTGGATATTGGTGTTCACCAAGACGGTTTAGTACACATTTCATCATTAAGCGATAAATTCGTAGAAGATCCACATCAAGTGGTGAAAACGGGCGATATCGTAAAAGTGAAAGTCTTGGAAGTGGATGTGCCGCGTAAACGTATTGCATTGACGATGCGATTAGATGAAAGTGCGGTCAAAAATGACAGCAAATCTGACCGCACTTTAAGCGCAAAACCAAGAAGTAATGCACCTCGTCAAGAGCGTAATCCTAGAGGAAATAGTGCGATGGGTAATGCCTTTGCCGATGCGTTGAAAAATTGGAAAAAATAATTTCGTCATTTAGATGAACATTGTGGCCAAATAGGCGTACAATGAAGGGGATCTGGTCAATCATCCAATCCCCTTTTTTATTTCAACGAAAGGAATATTCTTATGGAAAAAGGTATTCTTGGGCCGCATGAAGGCAAGGAGCTGGAATTAATGTTAAGGGGCGAAAAGCAAGTGGCATTATTCAATCAGGAGCTCGGTATTCCTGACGCCTTTCTCCCTTATCTTGAGCAAGGAATGCTTCATTCAAAAACAGTGCAACGTCATATTAATGATGTTTGCTTAACCGATTTTATTGTCTATTTACCCCAATCTCTTGCACTCGCTGAACAAATGGAAGTACTACTTCCTGCAAGCACGGTGAATGGTTTTGATCCAAAAGTGGAACGTGAAATCGGCCGAATTCTTGGTTACCGAGAAAAAGATATCGAATACTATATTCAGCATTTTCAAGATAATTTAGAAAAGTATCGGCAGCAGTATAGTTAATAGATAAAATAAAAGTGCGGTTGATATTTAAGCAAGATAGGCGTATGTATATGATGAAATCCTTTTAAGGATAGAAATAAATATACGAACGATTAGAGTGAATCCTATATTAGGTGAGAGAAGATGATTATCGGAAATCCAGGGATATATGATAGTAAAGGGAATTTTAATAGCTTTGCTATTCAAATAGATAAGATTTTAGATACAGATAATTTTTCAGTAAATCTGTGTATTGATATGAATATTTACCCAACTCAATTGGCTTATAATAAAGCAAGTTATCTTATTGATTATTTTAATCCTAAATTGGAGATCTTCTCCAATATAAATGATGAGTTATTTTATTTGGATGATAGGGATTTAATGATTAATTTAATGGCAAAGGGATTTGGGTATATATATGCTATTGAGGAATTAATAAAAGACAATAAAATTGATTATCAAGAGTTTATAGATAATGAAGATATTTTTTTAGAAAAATTGAATCTAGTTAAACAGAGTGAAGTGGTAAACCCATATTTATGGGAGATAGACTACATGGAGTATGTAAACAAAGGGTTTTATCCTTTTGTAATAAATAGTTCTAGCGGTTTATCTAAAATAATAGTTGTTTTTAATAAGAATAGAAGTTATGACTTAGATTATATTGAGGATAGATTGTTGCTTTCTAATACAAGATCAAGTCAGAGTGTTGGTTTCTTTGATGAACGATTTTGGGGAGTTAAGGTGTCTTGTGTTAAGAGTGATGAGTTAAGCCTAATAATTAATAAGGTTTACTCTGTGTTGAGTGAGGCTTCTTAATAGAATGTAGACTAGGCATATGGTGCGGTCAAAAACACAAGCGATTTTGACCGCGCTTTTGTTTCCAAAGATGATTATTCTAAGTAAACCTTATAATTCCACATTCACTTTTCTGTAGAAATATCACTATAGATAGCATAACAAGTCAAAGTGGTAAATTAGGTAATTGTTTAATGTATACTAGATCTAAAGGAACTAATATTATTGTTACTAAGGTAAATTAATATGACTAAACCTAAAGCTGCTTTTGTCAGAATTAATAAAGATTTCTTATTGGTTACCTCTTTTATTAGAGGAATGATTGCGATAACAGATCCAGATCAAGATTTTATTTTTAATGAAGTTGATATTTCTGATTTAGATCTAGGAAGGTTAATTAAAGAAAAGCTTAATGAAAGTAAAGAAATTTCGTTCGAAGAGTTTCAGGCTATCTTTAATTCTGAAAAAATGAAAGGACTACAAAAAAATCTCGAAGAAGAGATGAAAAAACGCTATGGATATAAAAATAAAAAATCGATCTATAAGGATATGTCTTTTTTATCTTTAGAACAGGACGCTAGTTTTATAATTATAGCGCCACTTCACCAGGATTCTCTTGGTGGGTACTCAGGAATTTCACTTCCTGACAATTCACCATTAGAATTTAAATATGATAAGAGTATTTCGGATGAAGAATTAGGGAAAGCCATAAGACAAGCCCTGACGTATTGTACGAGTATTTATCGGTAATATATTTCCTCAAAATAAAAGTGCGGTCAAAAACACAAGTGATTTTGACCGCACTTATTATTAGAAGGAAGAATTATTCCGCGTCTTCTTTTGCCCACTCTAATGACCGTTTCACCGCTTTTTTCCAACCTTTATAACGACGTTCACGTTTTTCTTCGTCATTATCTGGAGTAAAAGTACGTTCTACACGTGCTTTGTCGTGAAGCTCATCTAAATCTTTCCAGAAACCAACGGCAAGACCTGCAAGGTAAGCTGCACCAAGTGCCGTCACTTCTTTCACCACTGGACGTTCTACGTTCACATCTAAAATATCTGCTTGGAATTGCATTAAGAAGTTATTGTTGGTTGCGCCACCATCAACACGTAAATATTGTAAGCGTTGACCTGAGTCAGATTGCATTGCTTCTAACACATCACGGGTTTGGTAAGCGATAGATTCAAGGGTTGCGCGTACAATATGGTTACGGTTAGAACCACGAGAAAGACCGAAAATTGCACCTCGTGCATACGGATCCCAATAAGGTGCACCTAAACCGGTGAAGGCTGGAACAACATACACACCGTTACTGTCAGGGACTTTTTGTGCGAAGTATTCGGAGTCATAGCTGTCATGAACGATTTTGAGTTCATCACGCAACCATTGGATTGAAGCACCTGCGATAAATACCGAACCTTCAAGTGCGTATTCTGGTTCGCCTTTGGCGTTACACGCGATGGTGGTTAATAGGCCATTTTTAGAGGTAATGGCTTTATCACCGGTGTGAAGCAACATAAAGCAGCCTGTACCATAGGTATTTTTTGCTTGGCCTGCGCGAGTGCATAGATGGCCGTAAAGTGCCGCTTGTTGGTCACCCGCGATACCGGCAACAGGAATACGCACACCGCCTTTACCCCCGATGTTGGTTTTGCCATACACTTCGGAAGAATTACGCACTTCAGGCAACATAGAACGTGGAATATTTAATAATTCCAACATTTTGTCATCCCATTTTTTCGTATGGATGTTAAATAACATAGTACGGGATGCGTTGGTGTAATCCGTTACGTGAACACGACCTTGAGTTAATTTCCATACAAGCCAGGTATCCACGGTACCAAATAGAAGCTCGCCACGTTCCGCTTTTTCGCGTGCGCCTTCTACATTGTCTAAAATCCATTTCACTTTTGTACCGGAGAAATACGGATCCACCACTAAACCCGTGGTGTTGCGGATATACTCTTCGTGACCATCCGCTTTAAGTTTGTCTGTAATATCTGCAGTACGACGACATTGCCACACAATCGCATTATAAACCGGTGTGCCGGTTGCTTTTTCCCACACAATGGTGGTTTCACGTTGGTTAGTAATACCAATTGCCGCGATTTCATCTGAGGTAATACCTGCTTTTGCAACCACTTCGTTTAATGTTGAACTTTGTGTTGCCCAAATTTCCATTGGATTATGTTCCACCCAGCCTGCGCGTGGATAAATTTGTGTAAATTCACGTTGGGCGATTTCGACAACATTCGCATTGTGATCTAATAATACTGCACGGGAGCTTGTGGTACCTTGGTCCAAAGCGATGATGTATTTTTTGTCTGTCATGGTTCTATTCCTTAGAGCGCTTGGCACTCTCATTAATGAATGAAGAAATTTTGAGCTTAAACGAACAAATTGCGAACCTAACTTAATTGAATTCGAATCTAATTGGAACAAGCAATGTTGGGTTTTGTGATTAGCATCACAGATTTTTCTCTGAAGATATGCAATCGATTGCGTTAACGTACAAAATAATGTGATCCTTCTCTCATTTCTAGAAAATAGATCGGTTTTATCTATTGAATTAATTGGTTAAAACTAGATAATGAAGTCACTCACTTTGAGTATCTCAATATTTGATCAAACAACGAAACGAATTGCAAAGCAAGATTTCTTTAATGAAATCATTAAGTTAATCATTATTTGGAGATTCTCTTATGAATGCCTATTTTGCAGAATTTTTTGGCACAGCACTTTTAATCCTGTTAGGTAACGGTGTGGTGGCCAACGTATGTTTAAATAAAACGAAAGGGCAAAGTTCTGGTTGGATTGTGATTACTACCGCGTGGGCATTTGCAGTGTATGTGGCCGTCGTTGTGACAGGTCCTTACAGTGGGGCACACTTAAATCCTGCGGTAACACTTGGCGTGGCAATGAAAGGGGCATTTGCTTGGGAACTGGTTCCAGGCTACATTGCGGCACAAGTTGTGGGCGGCATGGTAGGTGCGTTGTTGGTTTACATTATGTATAAAGATCACTTTGCAGCGACCGAAGAAGAGGGCTTAAAACGCGCTTGTTTCTGTACCGAACCTGCGATTCGTAACTATCCAATCAACTTAGTGAACGAAATTGTTGGTACCTTCGTGCTTGTTTTCGTGATTTTCTATCTTGCGGGAGCAAACATCACTTTACCAGGCACGGCAGAAAGCACGCCAATTGGTTTAGGCTCTATCGGGGCATTACCAGTAGCGATTCTCGTTTGGGCAATTGGTTTAAGTTTAGGTGGCACAACCGGTTATGCGATCAATCCAGCTCGAGATCTTGGTCCGCGTTTAACCTTAGGTCTTTTCCTGGGCGGGACATTAAAAACTAAAGCTGACTGGGGATACAGTTGGGTGCCGGTTATAGGGCCGTTTATCGGAGCGGCTTTAGCAGCAGTATTCTATAACGCCATTATGTAATTTATTCAAATAGAAAGAGCGGTCAAAATTCATGATGTTTTTTGACCGCTCTTTTTATATTTAGGGGTTTGATTAAATACAATAATCTTCGAATTCCATCGGCATTTTAGCTTGCAATAAGAATTGTTTGGTGCGCTCTTGCTGTGGATGACCGAAGAATTCAGCCGCGGTATTTTGTTCAACAACTTGACCATTTTCCATGAGAATCACGCGATCTGCCACATCTTTGGCAAAATTCAATTCATGGGTGACGATAATCATTGTCCAACCTTCTTGCGCGAGCATTTTGAGCGCTTGTAACACTTCACCGACGAGTTCAGGGTCAAGAGCGGAAGTAGGCTCATCTAACAAGATAATATCGGGTTTAACGGCTAAAGCACGGGCGATCCCGACGCGTTGCTGTTGACCTCCAGAGAGTTGAGAAGGATATAAATCCGCTTTCGCTTTTAAACCAACTTTTTCCAATAATGCTAAGGCTTTTTCACGCGCAATCTCTTTCGCTTGTTTTTGCACAACGACCATGCCTTCCATCACATTTTCGAGTGCAGTGCGATGGGGAAAGAGATTGTATTGTTGGAATACCATTGAAGAACGACGACGCAATTTTAGTTCATCGGCTTTGCTGATTTTTTTACTGAAATCAATGGTTAAGCTTCCATCGGTAAATGCTAATACACCTTTTTCTGGGCGTTCGAGCAAATTTAAACAGCGTAAAAAAGTCGTCTTGCCTGAACCTGATGGACCCAGAATGGCAACCACTTCGCCTTTATTAATTTCAAAATCAATGCCTTTTAATACATGGTGGCCATTAAAACTTTTCTGAATATTCGTGACTTTTAACATAAACAGTCCTTATAAATGGCGAGAAAGGCGTTTTTCTAAACGGGTTTGTCCCATTGACAGCACAAAACAGAATACCCAATAAATGAGAGCCGCTTCACTATAAATTAAAATAAATTCGTAGTTTTCAGCTGTGATGTTTTGCGCCACACGAAATAATTCCGCAATCCAAACGAGTGAAGCAAGGGATGTATCTTTCACTGTGCTAATGAAAGTATTTGATAGCGAAGGGACGGAAATACGTAAAGCTTGCGGCATAATGGTACGCACGAAAGCTTGTGTGTAATTCATGCCTATCGCATAAGAGGCTTCCCATTGACCTTTAGGAATCGCAAGAATGGAGGCCCTTACTGTTTCTGCCGCATAAGCACCAATGTTAATGGAGAACGCAATAATCGCGGTTGGAAAAGGTTCTAGCTTGATGCCAACTTCAGGTAAACCATAGAAAATGATGAAGATCTGCACCAACATTGGGGTGCCACGAATAATTGAAATATAAGTGCGACAAATGCCCTGCAGTATTTTGGTCATTAAATTGGGATGTGGCAATGTGCAAATCACAGCCACGATAACCGCAATGAATAAACCGCAAAAGAAGGAAATGACCGCAAGGGGGATCGTATATAAAATTGCCCCTTCCATCATAGGCCAAAACGAGCTGATTACATAATCAGCTCGTTCTGTGGTCATAAATGGAAGGCTGGCTAACCAATTATTGAGTAATGTCATCGCCAAACCATTTGATTGAAAGTTGTTTTAAAGTTCCGTCTTTGCGTAGTTCTTCAAGTGCTTGGTTCACTTTTGCAATAAGCGGTTCTTCACCTTTCAAGAACGCAAAACCGGTCGGGATTTTTTTATCACTTTCTACAGCAATTTTTAAGCCTGAGTTAGGTTGTTTTTTGAAGTAATCTAATACTGCAAGCTTATCGTTTACTGTTGCATCAACACGACCTTGTTTTACCGCTTCAAGGTTTTGCGCCAAGCTATCTACAGTCACGATAATTGCACCATTATCACGTGCGTCTTTGCTCCAGTTACTGGTTGCAGATTGTGCAGATTTTTTACCTTTTAAATCAGGGAATGATTTAATGCTATCGTTATCGGCTTTCGTCACGATTACGCCAGCAGAGTAGTTGTAAGGTGCACTGTAATCATATTTTTTTAAACGTTCTGGGCTTGGATTGGTTTGGTTCGCAATAACATCAAAGCGTTTTGCGTTCAAACCTGCATACATGCCGTCCCAAGCGGTTTCTTTAAATTCGACTTTCCAACCTAATTTTTGTGCAACTTTTTCGATAATTTCCACATCGAAACCGGTTAACTTGCCATCTTTGTCATGGAAAGTAAATGGTGCGTAAGTACCCTCAGTACCAACTAATAAGGTTTTAGTTTGTTCAACGCGATCAGCAATTTCGCCGGCGTTAGCAAAAGTAGAAAGGGCTAATCCTGCCGCTAAAAGTGCGGTGCTAAAAAATGATTTTTTCATAAGTATTCCTTTTTTAGATAAATAACGAAAGTGAAATGAATTATAAGAAGCGAAAAAGAAAAGAAAAGTATTATTTATTTATGAATTATTTCCTTTAGTTATATCAAATAAAATTTGTTTAATTAATAAACAAAAAAGGTCTGTGAAAACAGACCTTAGATAAAATGAATTCAATCAATAGATTAAGCTTCAATACCTTCGAATAACGCCGTACTTAAATAACGTTCTGATGCAGAAGGTAAGATCGCGACGATTAACTTATCTTGGAATTCAGGTAGTTTTGCTAAGCGGTCAGCCGCAGCCACTGCAGCACCTGAAGAAATACCTGCAAGAATACCTTCCTCAGCCATTAAGCGACGAGCGGTCGCAATTGCCGTATCGCTATCTACAGTTTCCACGCGATCAATTAATGATAAATCTAAGTTTTTCGGAATGAAACCCGCACCGATACCTTGAATTTTGTGTGGACCTGGTTTCACTTCTTGGCCAGCAAGGGTTTGGCTGATAACAGGCGATTCTGTTGGTTCAACCGCTACAGAAGTAATTTTTTTACCGTGATCGAGTTTGATTGCACGAGAAATACCGGTAATTGTACCGCCGGTACCGACACCAGCAACCACCACATCGACTTTACCTTCCGTATCTTTCCAAATTTCTTCACCAGTAGTTTGACGGTGAATGTCAGGGTTAGCCGGGTTTTCAAATTGTTTTAGCATCACATAATGATTTGGATTAGACGCCACAATTTCTTCTGCTTTAGCGATCGCACCTTTCATCCCTTTTGAGCCTTCAGTGAGCACAAGATTGACGCCCAAACCACGTAATAAACGTTTACGTTCAAGACTCATGGTTTCAGGCATGGTTAAGGTGATTTTATAACCACGTGCAGCAGCTACATAAGCTAAAGCAATACCGGTGTTACCGCTGGTTGCATCTACAATTTCTTTACCTGCCGTTAAAATGCCATCTTTTTCTGCTTGCCAAATCATATTGGCACCAATACGGCATTTCACGCTAAAGCTTGGGTTGCGACCTTCGATTTTTACGACAACGTTGCCATTGTGTCCGAAGTGTTTTAAACGAACTAATGGCGTATTACCGATTGAGTATGAGTTATCTGCATAAATTGTCATTTTACTGTCCTTTTATATTTGGGAATGAGTTGATGCAGTAGTTATAACACCGGTTTTTGTATAAAAAAAATAGTTAATAGCTATATTTTATAACTAAATGCTATTTATTCACGATGTTATTTCCTGAAGGCTTAATTTCCGTACTATTAGAACGTGTCACAATTTGTGTTGAACCTGAAGTGCGGTCAAAATTCATATCAAATTTTAATTGTGAGCGATAATTTTCCACCCACATCACCGTTGCACCACAGACCGCCACAGGAATAATCACTAAGTTTACGATTGGCAATGCGGTACAAAGGGTAATTAATGCCCCGAATGTCAAGCTTTGTGAACGTCTTTCGCCTAACGCATTTTTCATAATGCCAAAAGAAATTTTATGGTTATCAAACGGGTAGTCACAGTACTGAATCGCCATCATCCAACAAGTAAATAGGAAGGTGAGTACTGGAATAATAGTTTGTCCAATAACAGGGATAAAACTCAATAAGAACAAGCCTACAAATTTCGGTAAGCTGTACCACAATTTTTGCCATTCACGATTCAACATGCGCGGCACATCTTTCATAATTTCAGCCAAACCATCCTCATTAACGGCTTCACCGGTCAGCATTTTTTCGACTTTTTCTGCTAATAATCCATTAAACGGTGCGGCAATAAAGCCTGAAAGCGTTGTAAAGGCAAAATAGAAAAATAAGAGAATCGAGCCGATAGACAGTACAAGCAAAATCACATTTAAAAAGCTTAACCAATCAGGAATAAAGCTCATTACCCAGTCGATCATCGTGGAGATTTGTGAAACAAATAGCCAAAATAAGCCTGTGAGCAGGACGACGTTAAGTAAAATCGGCATAATCACAAAACGGCGGAGGCCTTTTTGCGTAATGAAATGCCAACCCATCACGAAATGATTGAAAGCAGATTTTATTTCATTTTGATCGATCATCATTGTTCCTTTAAATTAAAAAGTAAAAAATACAAAATGTCACAGAAAGACAATATTTTTTGAGAAAGATTCCATCTCATCCCTTTTAATCTCTTGTTTGCTTTCCTATTTTTTCACCTGTGGAAATGTGATAGGATTAGCAAAAAATCATTGCGTTAAGGAGCAACAAGAATGGACTTAAATACCATTTTGATTATTTTAGGGGTAATTGCTTTAATTGCCTTAGTGGTACACGGATTATGGTCAAATCGCCGTGAGAAATCAAAATATTTTAAAAGCGCGAATACATTTAACCGCACTTCTAAAAACGGTGAGGTCAATCCTTTTTCGCAAGCTGCTGATCCTAATGCGGATATTCGTTTAACACATCGTGCTCAAGCGGCACAGCCTGTACAACAAAGTGTTCAACCTAAAGTGGCACCACAGGCAGCAAGCCAACAGCAATTTAATTTTGATGAGCAACGTGCTCAAGTGGATGTGCGTCAAATAGAAAAAAGCGTCGATGATATTAAAATCTCCTTACCAAATCAGCCAGTTTATGAGATGAAAACGGCGCAACCTGCTCCTGCGCCACAGCCTGAACCTGTGGTTTATCCTGAAACGAATGTACAACCGAAACCACGTGTGGCAGAAATGACAATCGAAGAGTTAGAAGCACAAAGCAATGATTTTGATGGTGTAAATTCTTCTTCGCCTGAATTACGTGAGCAGTTAGCCGAGATGTCATTAAATCCAACTCAAGAACCTACTCATGAGAACGTACATTTTAACTATCACGAACCGGTAGAAGTGGAAAAACCAAAACAAACCACTGGCTTTGTTCAACTTTATGTGATTTCAAATCAAAATCGTGAATTTTATGGTCCGCAGTTATCTCAATCGTTAGAAAACTTGGGATTCATTTTTGGCGAGCGTCAAATGTATCACCGCCACTTTGATTTAAGTGTGGCAAGCCCGGTTTTATTTAGCGTTGCTAATATTGAGCAGCCAGGTACGTTTGATTATTACAATATGGCCGAGTTTTCAACCATGGGTGTGGTACTCTTTATGCAGTTGCCATCTCCAGGTAATAATTTGGCGAACTTACGTATGATGATTCGCGCAGCGAAAACCATCGCAGAAGATTTAGGTGGCGTGGTGTTGACTGATCAGCAAGAGATTTTTGATGATGTAGCTGAGCAGGATTACTTATCTCGCATCGCATAAAACGCACGAAAAAATAACCGCACTTTGGGCGAGCCGATGGTTCGCCCATTTTAATTCAATGAGTAAACCGTTAGAGAACATTATGAGCCTTCAGCAACAAATTGATACATTACGTCAGGATCTTCGTCGTTATGAATATGAATATCACGTGTTGGATAATCCAACCATTCCTGATGCGGAATACGACCGTTTATTTCACCAACTTAAAGCCTTAGAGGCCGCCCATCCGGAACTTATTACAGCAGATTCACCTACTCAACGAGTGGGCGCTAAACCGCTTTCTGGCTTTGCACAAATTCGTCATGAGATTCCGATGCTTTCTTTGGATAATGCTTTCTCAGACGAAGAGTTTTATGCATTCGTAAAACGTATTGAAGATCGGCTTATTCATTTGCCTGAACCTCTCACTTTCTGCTGTGAGCCGAAATTAGATGGTTTAGCCGTGAGTATTTTGTATGTGAATGGTGTGCTGACTCAAGCGGCAACGCGTGGTGATGGGACAACGGGGGAAGATATTACTGCCAATATTCGCACGATTCGAAATATTCCCTTGCAGCTTTTAATGGACAATCCTCCCGCTCGTTTAGAAGTGCGTGGTGAAGTGTTTATGCCACATGAAGGCTTTGAGCGTTTAAATCAGCAAGCGTTAGAGAGAGGCGAGAAAACCTTTGCTAACCCACGTAATGCCGCAGCAGGTTCGTTGCGCCAGCTCGATCCAAAAATTACGAGTAAGCGTCCATTGGTATTGAATGCTTATGGTATTGGTATTGCGGAAGGCGTAGATTTGCCGAATACGCATTATGATCGTTTGCAATGGTTGAAGTCTACTGGGATTCCGGTAAACCCAGAAATCCGTTTATGTAACGGCACGGATGAAGTGTTGGATTTTTATCGTGATATTCAAAATAAACGTAGTGCTCTTGGCTACGATATTGATGGTACCGTGCTGAAAATTAATGATATTGCGTTACAAGAGAAATTAGGTTTTATTTCCAAAGCACCACGTTGGGCGATTGCCTATAAATTCCCAGCTCAAGAAGAATTAACTCGCCTAAATGATGTGGAATTCCAAGTGGGCAGAACGGGGGCAATTACACCTGTAGCTAAATTAGAGCCTGTATTTGTGGCAGGGGTAACGGTAAGTAATGCCACATTACATAACGGCGATGAAATTGAACGCTTGGATATTGCTATTGGTGATACGGTAGTGATTCGCCGTGCGGGAGATGTGATCCCACAAATTATTGGTGTATTGCACGATCGTCGTCCAGCGGATGCAAGACCGATTATTTTTCCAGAAACTTGTCCTGTGTGTGATTCAGCCATTGTTCGTATTGAAGGTGAAGCGGTAGCGCGTTGTACGGGCGGTTTATTCTGTGCAGCACAGCGTAAAGAAGCACTTAAACATTTCGTTTCTCGTAAGGCCATGGATATTGATGGCGTAGGGGGGAAATTAATCGAGCAGTTGGTGGATCGTGAATTAGTTCATACACCCGCCGATTTATTTAAGTTAGATTTAACCACACTGACTCGTTTGGAAAGGATGGGCGCAAAATCTGCTGAAAATGCCTTAGCCAGCCTTGAAAAAGCAAAAAATACGACGTTAGCACGTTTTATTTTTGCTTTAGGAATCCGTGAAGTGGGGGAGGCGACAGCATTGAATTTAGCAAATCATTTCAAAACCCTAGAAGCGTTGCAAAATGCAGATTTAGAAGCCTTACAGCAAGTGCCTGACGTGGGTGAAGTGGTGGCAAATCGTATTTTGGCGTTTTGGCATGAACCACATAATGTCGCGGTGGTGAATGATTTAATCGCTCAAGGCGTACATTGGGAAACCGTGGAAACCAAAGAAGTGACAGAAAACCGCTTTAAAGGCAAAACGGTGGTGTTAACCGGAACCTTAACTCAAATGGGACGTAATGAAGCTAAAGCCTTATTACAAGACATGGGCGCGAAAGTGAGCGGCTCGGTTTCAGCGAAAACGGATTTTGTGATTGCTGGTGATGCAGCCGGTTCTAAACTGACAAAAGCGCAAGAATTAGGTGTGGCTGTTTTAACGGAAGAAGAATTTCTGGCTCAGATTTAATCGTCTCAATCGAAAAAATACTAAAAAAATGACCGCACTTCATCTCATCTCAAGATTAAGTGCGGTTTAACTTTTCTTCTTAATAAACGATAGCAGACATTTTAAGCTCTTAATTTACTGGCTCCGCGTTCCAGTTGTTTTGCCAAGCATTCTTTTGAAGCAATAATCTGTTTACCAAAGCGTTTATATAAACGTTGTTTTAATTTTGCCAACCCTTTCACTTTAGCACTTTTTTCTGCCCCAAATAACTGCTTAATATGGAGTGTCACCTGACCAATTTCTTGTAAGGCAATACCTGTTTTGGCTTTTAATTCGTTTAATTGGAACGTGATTTTTTCCTGTACATTCTGTTCTAATCGTTGTGTTAATTCTGCCGTATCGGCAGTTTCATTTTGACACAACTGTTCAAATTCGGCGATTTCTGTACTGAAATCTAGCTGTAACCCTTGTTCCAGTTCAATTAATACTGCAGTGCCGTATTCCAATTGTGATGTTAATTGCTGTTGGCTCTGAACTAATTGATTTTGAATGGCTTCACTTTGCTCAATACATTCATTTAATGATTGTTTCATTTCTGTTTGTTGCTGCATAGCAGAGGCTTTTAGTGAATCAATTCGTTGTTGAATTTGCTGCATAAGATCTGACATTGTTTGTACGTTTTCCATTCTCTTCTCCTTTGGGATTTTTAACCGCACTTAAGAAAAGTGCGGTCATTTTGTTAGTTATTTTTTGATGATTTGTTTTACATCAACTTCTGTTTTATTCCATTCTTTATCGACTTTACCGATAATTTGAATGTTATCTTGAGGTGCTATCGTTTGACCATTCCATGCTTTTTTGCTGACTTCAATTTGGATTTCTTTTCCACTTGCGTCTTTAAATAAGAAATCCTTTTTACCAATTTGTTTTACAATTTGTCCGTCTAAACGAACTGGAGTGTTATCATTGGCATTTAATGCATCAGCAACGGTTTTTACAATGACACTTTCATCTACAAAACCTTGTTGAGTGACTTGATTATTGCCATCATTAAATCCTTGCGCTATTGCGGTGTTATATACGGCAACAGAAGATAATGCGATAGCTGCAACAGTAAGTAATTTTTTCATAGTTTGTTCTCCTAAATAAGATAATCATAAAGTAAGTTGAAAGTTTTGCTTTCAGATGTATTAAATCATTCAAATCTTAATCTTTTCTTAAGTGATTAACATTTTTCAGATTTATTTATCGATTGGGTTGTTTGCCTTTCGATGAGTGTATTTAAACAAGAGAATCTTAAGGAAAGATTAAGAGAGGTAAAAAAAATGAAAATTTTTTGAAAATAAAAAATAGGGCGTTTAAGCCCTACTTTTATGAGAAAAATGCCTTGAAAATCTACCGCACTTTAGCCTGCTACTGCAGGTAAATAACCCGATTGAATTAAGAATGGCACGATCATAATGATTACGCCAATTACTAAGGCTATCACTAAGGTTACGTTTCCACCGATTACGCGATAAGGCAGATTCGGATTCGCTTGACGTGTTTTCCATGCTAGTCCGATAGGCAAAATTAAGCAGTAGAACGCACAGAGTAAACCTGCATAGCTTAATGCTGCGATAAAGCCTTCAGGATAATACAAGGCAAACGCAAGTGGTGGTGTGAAGGCTGCAACCGTCAGTGTCAAGCGATTGTGTGGCAATTTGTAACGTTTAAATAAATCGCCTAAACCTTCAAATACCCCGAGCATGACACCAAGGAAAGAGGTGATTAATGCAAGTGCAGAGAATACGCGTACGATTTCACCCATGATGTGGGAGTTCGTGATTTGACGTGTTGCATTGACTAAGCCGTTAAGGGTTGGATCCGCTTGGAGCACTTGTACGAATTCATTTTGGCTTAATACACCGTGAGTCGCTAATTGCCACACTAAATAAGCTACAAGTGGAATCGCTGTACCAATTAAAATCGCTTTACGGAATTGAGTAACACTACCATCTAAATAGCTGTTTACGCTGCCCATGATGATGTGGAAGCCAAAGGAGGTAAAGAAAATTGGTGCCGCAGAGATCACGAAAGCATAATTTAAAGGTAAGGCCATCAGGTTATCGACAGACACTTTTGGTAACATCATGAATAACACAAAAGCAAAGGCAATTAATTTACCGATGAACAGAATGCGGGTGGCACCATCAACGCCTCTTGTACCTACAACCACAAAGGCACCGAGTACGACGGTAAATAAAATGATTGAAAGTTCGGAGGAAAGACTTTCAAAGCCAAAAGCGGTTGGTAAACCCGATAATAATGAACCGCCTCCGGTGATGTAGGCCGCAGAAAGAGCATAAAGTAAAATGAGCAAACTAAAGGTGGCTAAGACACGTCCAGTAATGCCGAAGTATTTTTCAGCGAGAGTCGCCACGCCATCATTTAATCGATCGGCCGTTTGATAGACTTCAACAAAAAGTAAACCGCTGTAAACCAAAAGCGCCCATAAGCCGACTAATAAGAAAACGGTGTAACCAAAACCAATACCGGCAGAGGTTAATGGCATCGCGAGCATTCCCGCCCCGATAGTCGTGCCGGCAATGATTAAGGCACTGCCGAATGTTTTGTTTTTTAGCATAAAATTGTTCTCCGAGTATAAAATTGAAAAACGAGGTTAAAGCTGACCGCACTTTTCTTTGTAATGATAGCGGCAAACCGAAAGATAAGAGTCGTTTCCACCAATTTGGATTTGTTCCCCTTCCTTAATGACTTCACCTTGTTCATTTAAACGTAAAACGAAATTGGCTTTACGTCCACAATAACAGATTGTTTTTAATTCTTCTAGTTGATCTGCCCAAGCAAGTAAATACTTACTACCTTCAAATAGCTCTGCTTGGAAGTCGGTACGCAAGCCATAACAAAGCACAGGAATTTTCAGTTTATCCACGACATCGCTTAATTGATACACTTGCTGTTTCGTTAAAAACTGGGCTTCGTCAACTAAAACACAATGAATTTTTTCTTGTTGTAAACGTTGGCTTACTTCGGCAAAAAGGTCACTCGTTGATGTAAATAAATTCGCATCTTCATGGATACCAATACGTGAAGTGACTTTGCCTACTCCAAAGCGGTCATCAATCGCTGCTGTATAAACCATGGTGTTCATATTGCGTTCACGATAGTTATAGGAAGACTGCAGCAAGGTGGTTGATTTACCTGCATTCATCGTAGAGTAGTAAAAATAGAGTTTTGCCATTATTTAATCACCCATTTCCAGAAATGATAGGCAATGAATCCTGCAACAGGTGGACAGGCTGCAAGCATAAAGGTCCCGTAAGTGGCACCGCCGCCAACCATTTTTCCTGCTTCTGCAAGAGCGTCAACAATATCACTGCTTGGTGTGGTGAAAATCCATGCGCCAATAATCGCAAGCACTAAAAAACAAGCGATACCGGCTGCACGCATGGCTCTTACTTTAATCATATTTTCCATATTTTTTCCTTAAATTGCAGGAAGTTCAGCCATCGCCCAACGAGGTTTGACATCAATGGCGAGATCGCTATGCTGACCTTGTTTTAAACGTAAAAAGCCCGTATAGGCAATCATGGCACCGTTATCGGTACAAAATTGAGGTTGCGGATAAAAGACTTCACCACCAAGATTTTTCATCATTGTGCCAAGGGTTTCACGTAATTTTTTGTTTGCACTCACCCCGCCAGCAATCACTAAACGCTTATAGCCCGTTTCTTTTAAGGCACGTTTACATTTAATTGCAAGTGTATCCACGACGGAGTCTTGGAAGGCAAAAGCGATATCGGCTTTAGTTTGTTCGGTTAATTCACCTTCTTGCTTGATCGCCTGATTAATCGTATTAGCTGCAGAGGTTTTTAAACCTGAAAAGCTAAAATCAAGGCCTGGTCGATCTGTCATTGGACGTGGAAACACAAAACGATCCGGCGATCCTTTTTCGGCTAAACGTGAAAGTGCTGCACCGCCAGGATAATCTAACCCTAATAATTTTGCAGTTTTATCAAAAGCCTCACCAGCCGCATCATCAATAGATTCACCAATAACCTCATATTTCCCCACACCATCAACGCGCACTAGCTGTGTATGTCCACCTGAAACTAAGAGGGCAATAAATGGAAAGTGCGGTCGATTTTCATCAAGCATTGGCGCAAGTAGATGGCCTTCCATGTGGTGTACACCAATAGCGGGCACATTCCAGGCATAAGCCAGTGAACGCGCGATTGTTGCGCCCACTAATAATGCTCCCACTAAACCAGGGCCACTTGTATAGGCGATACCATCAATTTGATCAGCGGTTAAATTGGCTTCTTCTAATGCGGCTTTAATTAATGGTGCCGTTTTGCGAATGTGATCGCGAGAAGCCAGTTCTGGCACCACACCGCCATAATCCGCATGCAAGGCTATTTGCGTGTAGAGCTGATTGGCAATTAAGCCTTTGTCTTCATCATAAATCGCGACACCTGTTTCATCACAGGAGGTTTCGATCCCTAAAATACGCATTTTCTTCTCATTTTATTAAAAAAATTGGCAAAGATTTTACCTTGTTTAGCCCGCTTAAACCAGTTCAAACGCCAAATTTTCAGCAAATAGGCGATCTTTCCTTTGCTTTTGCAGGGAAGATCGATTAGAATTGCGTCCTTTATTGAATTTGCCGTTCATTCGGCAGTAATAAAAATTTAAAATTGCAATTAAATTAAACTCATTGAGGTGATTGGCTTATGCCTGTAATTAAAGTACGTGAAAACGAATCATTTGACGTAGCTTTACGTCGTTTCAAACGCTCTTGCGAAAAAGCTGGTATTTTAGCAGAAGTTCGCGCTCGTGAATTCTATGAAAAACCAACTACAATCCGTAAACGTGAAAAAGCAACGCTTGCTAAACGTCACGCTAAACGTAATGCTCGCGAAAACGCGCGCAATACCCGTTTATACTAATTTGTAGTATTTTCTAACTCGAGTTAAGACAAACCGTGAAACCTTTTGGGTATCACGGTTTTGTTGCTTTAAATTCATCGAAAAAAAGTCACGCAAAATCAACCGCACTTTCGCATCGTATTCAAGGAGGCAAGGCAATGAAGGGCTCAATTCCACGCCAATTTATTGATGATCTGCTCACAAAATCGAATATTGTCGATGTGATTAATGCGCGTGTGAAACTCAAAAAAGCAGGACGAGATTATCAAGCTTGTTGTCCGTTTCATCACGAAAAAACACCATCCTTCACGGTAAGTGAAAAAAAACAATTCTATTATTGTTTCGGCTGTGGCGCGAAAGGCAATGCCATTTCATTTTTAATGGATTACGACAAGTTAGAATTTGTTGAAGCCATTGAAGAACTAGCCGCTTCGGCAGGGCTTGAAGTGCCTTATGAGAAACGCCCAAACCAATTCGGTAATAAACCGGATGTGAGCTATCAGACAAAACGCAATTTATACGATTTAATGCAAGAGATTGCGTCGTTTTATCAAGCGCAACTTCCACTAAATATTCCAGCTCAAAGCTATCTTCAGCAACGTGGTTTATCGCCCGAAATTATCGATCGTTTTCAAATCGGTTATGTGCCCAATGCGATGGATACGGTGTTGCGTCAATTCGGCAAAAATCGAGAAGAACAGAAAAAACTGTTTGATTTAGGTATGCTTTCTCGTAACGATCGTGGCAATGTGTACGATAAATTCCGTAATCGCATTATGTTTCCGATTCGGGATAAACGTGGTCGTACGGTCGCCTTTGGTGGACGTGTTTTAACGGATGAAAAACCTAAGTATTTGAACTCACCCGAAACTATTACGTACCATAAAGGCAATGAACTTTATGGTTTGTATGAAGCCTTACAAATCAATGATGAGCCAGAAAAATTACTGGTGGTTGAAGGCTACATGGATGTGGTGGCATTAGCGCAATTTGGTGTCAATTATGCGGTGGCTTCTCTTGGGACATCAACGACCTCGGAACAAATTCAATTATTGTTCCGTTCAACAGAGCAAGTCATTTGCTGCTATGATGGTGATAGAGCGGGGCGAGATGCTGCTTGGCGAGCCCTTGAAAACGCCTTACCTTATCTGGAAGATGGACGACAAATTAAGTTTATTTTCCTGCCTGATGGAGAAGATCCGGATACTTATATTCGCCAATATGGTAAAGAAAAGTTTGAAGAATATATTGAGCAAGCCCAGTCTCTCACAGAATTCTTATTCGCACATTTAAGTCCGCAGGTGGATTTCTCGACGCAAGAAGGACGAGGCAAGCTAGTAGCACTCGCAGCGCCTTTAATTCGTCAAATTCCTGGTGATATGCTGCGTTTATCATTACGTAATATGTTGGCGCAAAAGCTCGGGATCTTTGATCAATCACAGCTTGAAAGCTTGCTCCCAAATCAAATAGACAAGGCGGAACCCAAACCCAAAACGCCACAAAAAACCATTAAGAAAACACCAATGCGCGTGGTGATTTCGCTGTTATTACAGAATTCACAGTTAGTGAATCGCATTTCGGATGTGGGTTTACAAGCCTTAAAGCATGAGGCGGGTTACGAATTACTCGAAAAATTGACCGCACTTTGTCGTGAACGAGAAGGCATTACAACAGGGCAAATATTAGAATATTTTCGTGATACAGAATTCAGCAAACCCCTTGAAATATTAGCTTCTTGGGATCATCTATTAGATGACTTAGAAATCATTAATGCATTCTCTCAAAACTATCGTCGATTGAATATTCAGGCGATTGAACGAGATATTGAAATGCTGATTGCAAAAGAAAGGGCGGAAGGCTTAACTGATCAAGAGCGAGCAATTTTAGTGAATTTGCTCAAGGGAAAAGAAGAGCAGAAAAAACAGTTAGTTAATCCGTCATAACAATGGTAAAATCTCCTGTTCAAAACAAGGGCTTTTATCTTCCAAAAATAACGCAAAACGGGAATAAAAATGGAACAAAATCAACAATCTACCGCAGAGCAATATTCAGAACAAATTGAACAGCTTATGGAATTGGGTCGTACGCAAGGTTATTTAACCTATGCGGAGATTAATGACTTACTTCCGGAAGATGTGATCGATCCAGAGTATTACGATAAGTTGTTGCAGACTTTACAGCATGATGCGGGTATTCCGGTTCTTGATGAAGCGCCGGAAAGTGACGAAATGATGTTGAATGACACGATTCCGGATGAAGATGCAGTGGAAGAAGCAACACAGATTTTATCCAATGTGGAATCTGAAATCGGTCGTACAACCGATCCTGTGCGTATGTATATGCGTGAAATGGGTACCGTTGATCTCCTTACCCGTGAAGATGAAATCAGCATTGCAAAACGTATTGAAGAAGGGATCGATGAAGTCCAAACTGCGATTGCAGCTTACCCAGAAGCGTTAACTGAATTATTAGATAATTATGACCAAGTTGAAGCGGGCAATTATCGTTTAGCTGATTTAATCACAGGCTTTGTGGATCCAAATGTTCCAGAAGAGGAAACCGCAAACATTGATGAAAATTTTGCTGATGAAGATGAAAGTGCCGAATCTGCTGCGGACGTTGATGAGAGCGATGAGGAAGATGAAAGCGATAACAGCTCAAGTTCTGATGACAGCGATTCAGATAATAGCATCGATCCTGAAGTGGCGCGTGAAAGATTTGCCGCATTAAGAGAGCAACATACTAAAACATTAGCAACTATTGCAAAACACGGTCGCAGTGGTAAACGTGCAAAAGATCAAATTGCTCAACTCGCAGATATTTTTAAACAATTCCGTTTAGTGCCAAAACAATTTGATGTACTTGTTTTATCAATGAAGAATATGATGAAACGTGTACGTTCAGAAGAGCGTCAACTACAAAAAGTATTAGTTGATATCGCGGGTATGCCAAAAGATGAATTTGAGGCGCTTATTGTTGCGAATGGTAGCAGTGATGCATGGGTAGCAAAAGCGTTAAAATCAACAAAAGCTTGGGCAAAACGCTTACCAAAATATGAAGAGCGTATCCGTTTATCTCTAGATAACTTAGCGAATATTGAGCAGCATACGAATCTCACCATTCAACAAATGCGTGAGATTTGCGATGCGGTATCTCGTGGTGAACAAAAAGCTCGACGTGCGAAAAAAGAAATGGTTGAAGCTAACTTGCGTTTGGTGATTTCTATTGCGAAAAAATATACCAACCGAGGTTTACAATTCTTGGATTTAATTCAAGAAGGGAATATTGGTTTGATGAAAGCGGTAGATAAATTTGAATACCGTCGTGGTTATAAATTCTCAACCTATGCAACCTGGTGGATTCGTCAGGCCATTACTCGTTCCATTGCTGACCAAGCGCGTACAATCCGTATTCCTGTTCATATGATTGAAACGATTAACAAATTAAACCGTATTTCTCGTCAAATGTTACAAGAAATGGGACGTGAAGCGACGCCAGAAGAACTTGCTGAGCGCATGGGTATGCCAGAAGATAAAATTCGTAAAGTGCTTAAAATTGCGAAAGAACCTATTTCTATGGAAACCCCAATCGGTGATGACGATGATTCACATTTAGGTGACTTCATCGAGGACTCAACCCTTGAATTGCCATTAGATTCTGCAACCGCACAAAGCTTGAAAGTGGCGACTCATGAAGTGTTAGAAGGTTTAACACCTCGTGAAGCAAAAGTATTACGTATGCGTTTTGGTATTGATATGAATACTGACCATACACTTGAAGAAGTGGGTAAACAATTTGATGTAACCCGTGAGCGTATTCGTCAGATTGAAGCGAAAGCATTGCGTAAGTTACGTCATCCAAGTCGTTCAGAAACCTTAAGAAGTTTCTTAGATGAGTAATTATTCATTTCATTCATATAAAAAAGAAAAGGCAGAGAGCTCTGCCTTTTTTATTTGATTAAATTTGGCTATTTACCACTAAATCACATTCCTTTAAAATACGCATCTTTCGTCATTTTAAAAAACAAAAAAGGAACTTTATGGAAGAATCTCAAGAACTAGAAAAGCTGCCTAGAGTAGTGACTAGTGTATTAAAAGTGGTATTAAGTTTTTCACTTATTGCGTTGGCTTTAGTATTGATTATTGCTTTAGCTAAAATTACCTATACCTTAGCAATTATGGTGTTTAATACATCAAGCGTAGTGCCTTATGATGTTGCCGAACAAGCCGTGATGTTTTTCTTATATTTCGGTTTTATTGGCCTTATCGTGCAATATTTTAAAAGTGGCTATCACTTTCCTTTGCGCTATTTTATTTACGCGGGGATTACCGCTATGTTGCGCCTGATTATTGTGAATCATGAGAGTTCGGTTGATACCATCTTATTCGCAGGCGCGATTTTAATTATGGTTATTGCACTTTGCTTAGTGTTGTATTCCAATAAAATTAAAATTTAAAAGTGCGGTCATTTTGACCGATATTTTGGAATGGATTATTCCGGTACAATCCATTCCACTGTCCAACTTCCCGTACCTTCAGGGACGAGCGTTTGGGTCAAATAAGGCAAAATAGATTTCATTTGCTGTTCTAATTGCCAAGGTGGGTTAATCACCACCATTCCACTTGCGGTCATACCACGTTGATCGCTATCAGGGCGAACCGCCAATTCAATTTTCAAAATTTTACGAATTCCTGTTGCTTCTAATCCTTTAAAAATGCGTTTTGTTTGTTGACGTAGAACCACTGGATACCAAATCGCATAAGTACCCGTAGCAAAGCGTTTATAACCTTCTTCTATAGCTTTCACTACCAAATCATAATCTTCTTTTAATTCATAAGGCGGATCAATAAGCACTAAGCCTCGGCGTTCTTTTGGTGGAAGCGTGGCTTTGAGTTGTTGGAAACCATTTTCTGATTTTGTGGTGATATTTTTAAATTCTTTGAAATTATTGCGTAATAATGGAAAATCACTTGGATGTAATTCTGTCAGTAATGCACGATCTTGAGGACGTAATAATTGCGCGGCAATCATAGGTGAGCCCGCATAATAACGTAATTCTTTACCGCCATAATTGAGCTTTTTAATGAGATCCACGTAGCGAGCAACTTCTTCGGGTAAATCTGTTCTTTCCCAAAGTCTCCCAATTCCCTCTTTGTATTCGCCGGTTTTTTCTGATTCGTTAGAACTTAAACGATAGCGTCCGACCCCAGAATGGGTATCGAGATAGTAAAAACCTTTTTCTTTCAGCGAAAGATTTTCCAATATCAGCATTAATACAATATGCTTTAATACATCAGCATGATTGCCTGCATGGAAACTGTGACGATAACTTAACATGATTTGTCCTTTTGACGTAAAAAAGTGCGGTCAAAATTAACCGCACTTTTAGTATTTAAATCAGGGTTAGAATAATTCTTCTGGTTGCGTTGCAGGAATTGCGTCTTTGGTTTTACCTGTTCCACCATTTAGACGTTGTTGCAACTCTGGTGGAACATAATAACCGCGCTCTTGCATTTCCGCAATGTAAGTACGTTTAGGCTCGGTACCAACGATAAAGTATTCTTTACGGCCACCACCTTCAGAAAGTAAACCAGAGTTACTATCAATGGTTTTTTCCATGATGTTTGGAGGAAGCTCAAGTTGACGTTCTGGCACATCAGAAAGTGCAGCTTTCATATAAGCAACCCAGGCAGGCATTGCGGTTTTCGCTCCCGCTTCACCTTTACCTAATATGCGTTTGTTATCATCGAAACCAACATAGGTTGTGGTGACTAAGTTTGCGCCAAAACCTGCGTACCAAGCTACTTTCGCACTATTAGTGGTACCGGTTTTACCACCGATATCACTACGTTTAATGCTTTGAGCAATACGCCAGCTGGTACCTTTCCAACTAAGTCCTTGCTCACCATAAATCGCCGTATTTAATGCACTACGAATTAAGAAGGCTAATTCACCACTAATCACACGAGGTGCGTATTCTTGTTTTGCTGCACCGTCTTTCGCATCCGCCATTAAATCAACAGAACCGTCATTTAATGCGGATGTTTGAAGTTCTGGCAAGTCAGGTACATTCTCAGGTTGCTGATCGCCCTCACCTTCATCTGTATCGGTGTTGCTATTACCTTTAGCGGATTTTAGGTTATCAGGGTTAGCCACTTCTGCGACATCTTTAAAGCCATCAATTTTATCTTTGGTTTCACCATAAATCACAGGAATGTCATTACAGGTAATACAAGCAATTTTAGGGTTCGCAATAAATAAATCTTTACCGGTATTATCTTGAATTTTTTCGATAAGGTAAGGATCAATTAAGAAACCACCATTATCAAAAACTGCGTAAGCACGCGCCATTTCCAATGGCGTGAAGGATGCAGCACCTAATGCAAGCGCTTCACTGGCAAAATATTGGTCACGTTTGAACCCAAATCGTTGTAAGAAGTCAGCCGTAAAGCCAACACCTGCAGTTTGTAGTGCTCGGATGGCAATCATATTTTTAGATTGACCTAAACCTACACGTAAACGCATAGGACCGTCATAACGATCAGGTGAGTTTTTAGGTTGCCACAAAGGTTGTCCTGGTTTTTGAATAGAGATAGGACTGTCTTGCAATACGCTTGAAAGCGTTAAACCTTTTTCTAACGCAGCCGCATAGATAAATGGTTTAATCGAAGAACCGACTTGCACTAAAGATTGGGTTGCTCGGTTAAATTTACTTTGTTCGTAGCTAAAACCACCCACCATGGCCTCAATTGCACCATTATCAGAGTTTAATGAAACTAATGCAGAGTTAGCTGCTGGAATTTGACCTAAAATCCATTCACCGTTATCACGTTTACGAATCCAAATTTGTTCGCCCACTTTAACCGGTGCTCTTCCCGCCCAACGCATTGCATTAGAAGAGAGCGTCATCGTTTCATTATTGGCTAAAAGTAATTCTGCCCCATTCTTACCTAATGCGGTTACCGCTGCTGGAATGAATGGTTCTGAATCAGGTAATTTTTTCAAGAAAGCGACAATGCGTTCATTATCCCATGGGGTTTCACCTTTTTTCCAAAGTGGTGCACCGCCACGCCAGCCATGACGCATGTCATAATCGATCAAGTTATTACGGACGGCTTTTTGAGCTTCCGCTTGATCTTTTGAAAGTACTGTCGTGAAAACTTTATAACCTTTAGTGTAAGCATCTTCTTCACCAAAGCGTTTTACCATTTCTTGACGAACCATTTCAGTCACATAGTCTGCACGGAACTCAAATTTAGCACCGTGATAGCTTGCTACAATTGGTTCTTTAATCGCTGCATCATATTCTGCTTTGGTGATCTTGTTTTCATCCAACATTCGGCTTAAAACCACATTTCGACGTTCTTCCGCACGTTTTGGCGAATACAGTGGATTCATGGTAGAAGGTGCTTTTGGCAAGCCAGCAATGATCGCCATTTCAGAAAGTGTTAATTCATCTAAGTTTTTACCAAAGTAGGTTTGGGCGGCGGCTGCAACGCCATAAGAGCGATACCCTAAGAAAATTTTATTCAAATAAAGTTCTAAAATTTCTTGTTTGCTTAAGGCATTTTCAATTTCAATGGCTAATACTGCTTCGCGAGCTTTACGAATAATGGTTTTTTCTGGCGTTAAGAAGAAGTTACGCGCAAGCTGTTGTGTAATGGTACTTGCCCCTTGAGATGCCCCACCATTGTTGACGGCAACAAAAATCGCACGAGCAATACCAACAGGGTCTAAGCCGTGATGTTCATAAAAACGGCTATCTTCCGTCGCTAAGAAGGCATCTTGCAGACGCTGAGGCACATTTTCTAATTTCACTGGAATACGGCGTTGTTCACCGACTTCACCGATTAATTTGCCATCAGCCGTATAGATTTGCATCGGCTGTTGCAACTCAACGGTTTTTAGGCTCTCAACCGATGGTAAGGAGGATTTTAAGTGAAAATACAGTACACCACCGGCGACTAACCCCAGTATACATATCGTAAATAGGGTACTTAATATTAATTTTGCGATCCGCATCGTAAAATTCTCTCTGGTTTAATGAATATTCAAAAAATCAAAATTATGATTTTGGCTGCTAAGTATAAAAGATTAATCCCTTAAAGAATAGGAAAGAATATGGGAATTGTTCCTAGAAAGCAGCTAAAACAAAAAATTGGTGTGAGTAAACAACAAGATAACCTCTATTTTGTTTGGCTAGATGAATTCTACAAAGTTCAATCTATTTGCTTAAATGGACAACAAAAGGACTTTTTTCCCCAGCTATTACCTCATTTACCGCAAAAAGCGAACCAATGTTGTTTTATTGGTTCCATTTCACCCCATTTGACTTGGTCTAAAACGCTTATTTTACCGCAAACACTCAATGCTCAGGAGTGTGAACAACAATGTCGTTTCATTTTGCAAAAAGAATTACCGATTCCGTTGGATGAATTATGGTTTGATTATCTTGCCATGCCATTAAAACAAGGTTTCCGTTTGGATATCACGGCGATTCGACAAGAAAGCGCCAATGCAGAATTAGAAAAATATTTGCCGCTAAAATTGACCGCACTTGATTTACTGAATCACAGTATTTTACGTGCATTTTATGCCATTTTAGGTCAAGAGCCAGTTAACACCTTATTTTTATATCAAGATCAACAAGGATGTCTCGCCGTTTGTGAACGATTACAACAACGACAAGTTTTGCAATCTCAAGGTGATTTATCCGAACTTTATCAACAATTTATCCAACGCTTTCCCGAAACGATAGAACAGGTTTATGTGTATCAAACGCCCGATATGTTGAATTTACACGCAATCGAATTACAGACTCAGGATTGGCAGCGTATCGAAACAGATCTTCCTTTCATTGCTTTAGGTAATGCACTTTGGCAAACCGATTTAAAGCTAGTGGATTTATCTTTAAAACCACCCGCACTTTTGCCTCCAATTAATCGGGAGAGTGGTGATGTTTAGCCTTAATTTATTACCTTGGCGCTTAGAACAACATCAAAAGGCTTTTCGTCATTTTATGTGGCAAGGTTTAATTTGGCTAGCTTGCTCAGTTTTGATTGTTGTTGGATTGAACCAACTCAATGAACAACAAGGGCAAACTCTAAATCAGGCAAAAGAAAAACTGACACAAATAACTCATCAAGTCCATCAGAAACGCATTCAGGTTCAGCAACTACAAAGTAGTCTGAAAGAAATGAATGAGCTGACAGAAATGGATACGAAATATGTGTATCGAATGCTTAATTTATTAACTGAGCTGCCATTACAACAAGGCGAGTTAGATGAATTTACGCTTAATGCTAAGCAAGTTGCCCTTTCAGGCATGACAGAAAGCCAACAAGAGTTTGAGGAGATACATCAATTTCTCAAACGCCATTTTACAGAGGTTAACTTAACTAAGTTTCAGCCAGTGCAACAGCAGTTATTTTTTCAATTTGATATTCATTTATCGGAGTCTGTGCAATGAGGAACTTTATCAATGAGCTTGTTCAAAAAAGTGCACAAAGTTGGTTTGGGAGATGGCTTCGATTACCTCAAATGGTTCATGCAGCCTTTTGGTTGAGTGCATTAAGTGCGGTCATCTTTTTACCTGTTTTTCGTTACGTTGAAAATAGCAATGAACGGCATCGACTTGACGCAGAATTGAGTTTGCAGCAGCAAGAGTGGGATAAACAGGAAAAGATTTTACAAACCTTAAGGCAAAAGTCAGACAGCCGACAACTTTCTCCAGAATTAGCTAATTCTGTGTTGCCGATTAATCAGCATGTACAGGCGTTGTTAAATGGGCGACTTCGAGCGTTGGATTTACGTTGGGATTTTTCTCAACATACTTTGTTGCATTTGTCGTTGCAAGGCTATTTTGTCGATTTACAGCAATTTTTAACCGCGCTTTTAAACGATATTCCTACACTTTCTTTAACGCAATTAAACATTGAGAAATTAGATGAAGAGGAAAATGCTTCTATTACATGTGAGTTAATTTTCCAATTAAATAAGGACAAATAATGAAAAAGCTTTTCTTAATCTTGATAGCGTTTTTTTCTGTATCAGCATTTTCGCAAGATCCTTTTGATCGAAAACAGAGAGAACAAACCGAATATCCAAAAGAGGGGCTCACCCTACCGTCGGTGTCGACTTGCGTGTATTCGGAGCCGAGACTGGCGGAGGAACGCCCATTGGCTCAGCTACATGTTGTGGGAGTTGTGCAATATGGTAAACAGGCAGAAGTGTTATTTAATGATGATGGGTATATTCTGCCTGTTCAAGTCGGGCAGAGGATTGGAAAAGAAGGCTATTTAATCGAAAAAGTGAGTAAAAACAGCGTGACGCTTCAAGGTTATAAAGCAGGGCAATGTGAACAAACGACCTCAATCATAATGAGATTTTAAAATGATAAAGCAGAAAATAAAAACAAAGTGCGGTCAGTTTTTAATGTGTTTTTTGATCCTATGGACAACTTACTCAGCGGCAGAGAATCGCGTATTTTCACTTCGCTTAAAACAAGCTCCCATGGTGGCGACACTCCAGCAACTTGCTCTTGAGCAAAATGCCAATTTAATGATTGATGATGAGCTAGAAGGAACGCTTTCATTGCAATTAGATAACGTAGATTTTGATCGTTTATTGCGTTCTGTGGCAAAAATCAAAGGGCTCTCTTTTTATCAAGAAAATGATATTTATTATTTGGGTAAGCCTTCTCAACATGAACAATATGCAGAGAAAATGACAGAACCTATGGCAATTAGCGGAGAAAGTTTATCTAGTGAAACGCCACTTGTGAGTACAACGGTTAAACTGCATTTTGCCAAGGCCTCTGATGTGATGAAATCTTTAACAACAGGGAGCGGTTCTTTGCTTTCACCTAGCGGCACAATTACATTTGATGATCGAAGCAATGTGTTACTGATTCAGGATGATGCTCGTTCTGTCAAAAATATCAAAAAATTGATTGCAGAGCTGGATAAACCCATTGAGCAAATCGTGATTGAAGCACGTATTGTGACGATTACCGATGAAAGCCTAAAAGAATTAGGTGTGCGTTGGGGTATTTTTAATCCGACTGAGGCTGCCCATCGAGTGAGTGGCAGTCTAGATGCGAATGGTTTTAGTCATATCAGTAATAATTTAAACGTGAATTTTGCGACAACGGTCACGCCGGCTGGCTCATTGGCTCTTCAAGTCGCTAAAATTAATGGCCGATTATTAGACTTAGAATTGACCGCACTTGAACGTGAAAATAACGTAGAAATTATTGCAAGCCCTCGCTTACTTACGACCAACAAGAAAAGTGCAAGCATCAAACAAGGGACAGAAATTCCTTATGTGGTGACGAATGGGAAAAATGATACACAGTCAGTAGAGTTTCGCGAGGCTGTCTTAGGATTGGAAGTCACGCCGCATATTTCGAAGGATAATAATATCTTATTGGATTTATTAGTCAGTCAAAATTCTCCGGGAAATCGCGTGGCTTATGGGCAAAATGAAGTCGTATCCATTGATAAACAAGAAATTAATACGCAAGTGTTTGCCAAAGATGGGGAAACGATTGTATTGGGCGGCGTATTTCACGATACGATCACGAAAGGTGTCGATAAAGTGCCATTATTGGGCGAT
The DNA here is from genome assembly GCF_001810545.1 of Haemophilus sp. HMSC066D02. Lineage (NCBI taxonomy): Bacteria > Pseudomonadati > Pseudomonadota > Gammaproteobacteria > Pasteurellales > Pasteurellaceae > Haemophilus > Haemophilus sp. HMSC066D02. Next base: position 69,625 of record NZ_KV801806.1, read on the forward strand.
ATTCCAGGTATTAAGCGCTTATTCAGTAAGGAAAGTGAACGTCATCAAAAACGAGAACTCGTCATTTTTGTGACCCCTCATATTTTGAAACAAGGCGAAAGAATGGAAATGGCTAAGAAAGAAAAGCATTTTAAGCAAGTTGAAAAAGTGAAAAAATAAAGTGCGGTCAATTTATCTCATGTTTTCTTATTTTTTTCAATTTAGCTGTGTGCATTGCAAGCGATCTATTCATCTTGGTCGAAATGGATTGTGTAGTCGATGCCAAAAGAAAGTTAAAACTTTCCCTTATTGTGGGCGATGTGGTTCACCCTTGCAGCATTATGCAATGGGCTGTGGACATTGTTTGAGAAATGAACCCGCTTGGGATCGTATTGTGATTATTGGGCATTACCTCGAACCACTTTCTTCACTTATTCATCGTTTTAAATTCCAAAAACAGTTTTGGTTAGATCGCAGTTTATCGCGTTTGCTTTATCTTGCGGTGCGAGAGGCGAGACGAACACATGGACTCTCTCTGCCACAGGCGATTATTCCCGTACCGTTATATCATTTTCGACAATGGCAACGGGGCTACAACCAGGCTGATTTATTAGCGAACTGGTTGAGCCGTTGGTGTCATGTGCCTAACTGTCATCATGTGGTGAAACGGATTAAACATACCCACACTCAGCGAGGTTTGACCGCGAAAGATCGACGACACAATCTTAAAAATGCTTTTGCAGTGAATACCAAAAAGCCTTTTCCTTATGAACGAGTAGCGTTGGTGGATGATGTGATTACAACTGGTTCAACGCTGGCAGAAATAGCCAAACAACTTCGAAAATTAGGTGTAAAAGAAATACAAGTGTGGGGCTTAGCGAGAGCTTAAATTCTGTTAAAGATAGGATTTGCCTATATCTATAAAAATAGGAATAAATGTAGAAAAAATTGCCGTATAGGAGTATCATTCCCGATATATTGCATCAAGTATTAGGACTTCATTTATGGAACAAATTTTTATTTCAGATGCTGCACAAGCACATTTTCGGAAACTTTTAGATACACAAGAAGAAGGTACAAATATTCGTATTTTTGTTGTGAATCCGGGTACACCTGGAGCAGAATGTGGCGTGTCTTATTGTCCGCCAAATTCAGTTGAAGCGACTGATACTGAAATGAAGTACGATACATTCTCTGCATTTGTAGATGAAATCAGCTTACCGTTTTTAGAAGATGCAGAAATTGATTATGTAACCGAAGAGCTTGGCGCTCAACTCACTTTAAAAGCACCTAACGCAAAAATGCGTAAAGTTGCAGATGATGCGCCTTTAATTGAGCGCGTAGAGTACGTGATTCAAACACAAATTAACCCACAATTAGCCAGCCATGGCGGTAAAATCACATTAATTGAAATTACTGATGATGGTTATGCAGTTCTACAATTTGGTGGTGGCTGTAATGGTTGCTCGATGGTTGATGTCACCTTAAAAGATGGTGTAGAGAAACAATTGGTTGCACTTTTCCCAAATGAACTAAAAGGCGCACGAGATGTAACAGAACACCAACGTGGTGAACATTCTTATTATTAAGAATAGAAGGTAAAAAAGGGCGAATTATTCGCCCTTTTATTTTTTAAGCAGCAGATAATTTCTGTAATAATCGATCCATGGCTCGATATCCTAGCGCTTCGGCTAAATGAGATTGTTGTATTTCTTTTTCGCCATTTAAATCAGCAATTGTGCGTGAAACTTTTAAAATCCGATGATAGGCTCTTACTGAAAGTCCAAGCTTATTGAGTGCATTCTCAAGGAATAATGCATCTTTATCTTGTAATTTACAGTCTCGTTCAATTTCTTTGCTTGAAAGATATGCATTGATTTTACCGGCTCGATCAAGTTGAATTTCCCTCACTTTTAACACTTTTTCTCGTACTTGTTGGCTTGTCTCACCTCTATCTCCTGTATTCTGTAAGCTACCTTGTGGCAGAAGAGGTACTTCAATGGATAAATCAAAGCGATCTAAAAACGGCCCCGAAAGGCGATTTAAATAACGCATCACTTGTTGTGGTGAGGTTCGGTTATGTGTTCCAGTATAATGACCCGTTGGACTTGGATTCATCGCAGCAACGAGTTGAAAGCGAGCGGGGAATTGGATTTTCGCATTGGCACGCGAAATAATAATTTCTCCACTTTCTAATGGCTGGCGAAGTGCATCTAGTACTTTACGCTCAAACTCAGGCAATTCATCAAGAAAAAGTACGCCGTTATGTGCGAGCGATATTTCGCCTGGTTTTGGAATGGTTCCTCCTCCTACTAAGGCAGGTAATGAGGCGCTATGATGTGGTGCTCGAAACGGACGTTGTTTCCAGTTATGAAAATTTAATTCATTTTGTACTAAACTCGTAACCGAAGCGGTTTCAATCGCTTCTAAATCCGTCATTTCAGGGAGCAGTGCAGTGAGACGACTTGCCAACATGGTTTTACCCGTCCCAGGTGGACCTAAAAAGAGCAGGTTGTGCTGACCAGCTGCCGCTATCGTTAGTGCTCGTTTAGCATGTTGCTGACCAATAATATCGGTCAAATCTAAGTGATTTTTAGCTGAAAATCCGACCGCACTTTCTTGTGCAAGTAATGAGGCCAAAGGTAATTTTTCTTGATTATTTAAGAATTGAACGACTTCCAAAAGGTTTTTAGCGAAATAAGTCTCTTGCTCTGAGACAAGTGAAGCTTCATTAGCATTTTGATAAGCGATAATGGGGTTTCGTTTTGCTTTTTGCGCTGCTAAAATGGCGGGAATCACGCCGTGTACACCACGTAATTCACCTGTTAATGCAAGTTCACCAACGAATTCAAACTGTTTTAAACGGCTGCCATCAAGTTGATCTGATGCGGCTAAAATACCGATTGCAATGGGTAAATCAAATCGTCCCCCTTCTTTGGGTAAATCGGCTGGTGCAAGGTTGACGGTGATGCGTTTAGCAGGATATTTGAACTGGGCATTCATTAATGCACTTCTGACACGATCTTGCGCTTCTTTTACTGTTTTTTCGGGTAGACCAACTAAGGTAAATCCAGGCTTTCCGTTACTTAAGTGTACCTCAATGGTAACAAGAGGGGCTTGTACCCCCATTGATGCACGGCTATAAACAATGGCAAGAGACATTCAGATTCCTTAAAGTGAGGTCAAAAATAATCAGATTTTCGCACTATAAAAAAAGCACAGAATGAAAGCATACATTCTGTGCTTTTTTTGCGATCTTGATCGCAGAAATGACTTTTTCTTGATAAAAAATTACGAAAAAAGTGGCGCAAACCAACCATCTAATTTGGCAGCCAATTTATCAATGCCAATTTTGTTTTGTGCAGAAAAGGCCTCAACCTGAATATCACCTTGGAAGGGTAAAATCGCTTCGCGTACCATTTTGACCTGTTTGCTACGCGCACTTTGACTGAGTTTATCCGCTTTAGTTAAAAGTAACATAACTGGTAAGTCAGCAGAAACAGCCCATTCAATCATTTGTTGGTCGAGATCTTTTAAAGGGTGGCGAATATCCATTAAAACAACAAGTCCGCCTAAACATTCGCGTTTTTGCAAATATTCCCCAAGGGATTTTTGCCATTCAATTTTCATTTTCTCAGGAACAGCAGCATAACCATAGCCAGGTAAGTCCACCAGTTTACAATTCGGCTCTACTTCAAAAAGGTTGATAAGCTGTGTACGACCAGGTGTTTTAGAGGTTCGAGCTAAGCTTTTTTGATTGGTTAATGCATTAAGTGCGGTTGATTTTCCTGCATTTGAGCGTCCCGCAAAAGCAATTTCAATTCCAGTATCTTCTGGGATGGCACGAATATTTGGAGCGCTCGTAAGAAAATGCGTTTTATGATAATTCAGTTTAATTTCAGACATAATGGTTCCTTTCATCAATTGATCCTAGCATATCACAAATAGAAAAATTGCTGAAATTATGAGAGAATGCGCGCTTTGTGTGATTTAAAGCCTATTTAATTATATTAATAACTATGAAATCTCGAGAGAATCAATATTGCTGGCCAAAAGCGGAAGCCGTTTATCCCGATAGACCTGGGCGTTCTTATGTGCTTAAGCGCCTACGCTATCGTCTTCGTGCTTTTTTACACCGTGGATTAATTGCTCAATTTGAGCAATTTATTAATCAGCATCCTTTTCTTGTGAAATTATTAAATGAACATGCAGATTACAGCTATCCATTAGTTTATCGTTTTTTAGATAAACGTTTTAATGGCAAACAGCGTTTCCAAGCTATTTGCGACAATCTACTTTTTTTACCTAAAAAATTGACCGCACTTTCAGCACCTATTTATAAAACGCCATTAAGTTTTGGTGAAGTGATTCCTGATTTTGAGATGACATTGTTGATGAGCACGCACCAACCGATGGAAGGTTATTGGGTTCTGGAGTTATGGCATAAACCACGTAATGAATTAGTGTATTTGCTTACTTTTGCTAAACTTGGCGAGGCATTGCTTATTTCTGTTGTGCAGGGGCCCAATTTTGATGGTTCCAAAGAGATGGTGAAGCAACTCACAAAAACGTGTCATGGTTTACGCCCGGCTTATTTGATGGTGGAAACGATGAAAGCATTGACGAAAGCATTAGGCTTTAATCAATTGTTAGGTATTCCTCAAAAATATCAAAATAAATCGCGTTTTATTCAAAGTTCTCATTATGTTGTAGATTATGATGCGATTTTTGCTGAATCAGGTGGACAGTTGAAAGGTTATTGGGAATTGCCTTTAGAAATAGATAGAAACCTTGATGATGTGCCGAGTAAAAAGCGCTCCATGTATCGCAAGCGTTATGCGATGTTAGATGATTTGGCTAAAGTAATCGAAGAAACGTTAGGATTGTAAAAGTAAAAAGTGCGGTGAATTTTGACCGCACTTTTTGTTTTATAAGACTTTCAAACAAGCCACAAAATGGCTGTTGTTTTGGCTGGTTAAAGGTGGTTTTTGTTTCGCACAATTTTCATCAGCTTTCAGGCAGCGAGTTCGGAACACACAACCAGACGGTGGATTAATTGGCGAAGGCAGCTCACCTTCAAGTAATTCGATGGACTTATTGCGTTCCAATTTTGGATCGGGAATCGGAACTGCAGACATTAAGGCTTTGGTATAAGGATGTTTGGTATTGTTATATACCTCCTCATCACTGCCTAATTCCATGGCATTGCCTAAATACATCACTAACACGCGGTCAGAAATGTGTTTTACCACCGCCAAATCATGAGCGATGAAAATTAAGGAAAGCCCCATTTCTTTTTGCAGGGATTTCAATAAATTCACCACTTGAGCTTGAATAGACACATCCAGAGCAGAAACAGGCTCATCACAAATGATCATTTTCGGCTCAATGATTAACGCGCGAGCGATACCGATACGCTGACATTGGCCACCAGAAAACTCATGCGGATAGCGGTTAATCAAGTTGGGTAAAAGCCCGACTTTTAACATCATCGCTTGCACTTTTTCTTTCACTTCAGCGGCACTTAAGTGAGGTTGGTAGATCTTTAATGGCTCGGCAATGATTTCGCCAATGTTCATTCTCGGATTGAGAGAGGCGAGAGGGTCTTGGAAAATCATTTGGATATCTTTGCGTGTTTCTTTCCATTGTTTCGCTGATTGTTTTCGTAAATTTTTACTAAGCCACAAGATTTCCCCTTCACTCGCTTCGACTAAACCGATAATAGCGCGTGCAAGTGTGGATTTACCGCAACCGGATTCACCCACTACACCGAGAGTTTCACCTGAGTAAAGTTTAAAAGACACATCCTTCACTGCTTTTAAGGTTTGCGGTTTGGCGAAGAAAAGGGATTTCTCATTTTTAATTTTAAAACTGACGCCTAAGTGATTGACTTCAAGGAGTAATTCTTTGTTGTTTGAGACTGTCATAAGTTAAATTTCTCCGCTGGTAACCAACAATTACGTAATTGACCGTGATTAAATGTAGTCAGTTTTGGCGCAGTTTGGCATTGTTCGGTAGCAAATTGGCAACGAGGTGAGAATGGACAACCTTTTGGCAAATGCAATAAATTCGGTGGATTGCCAGGAATGGTGACCAAGTGTTCTTCATTGCTGTCTAAGCGAGGAATCGCATCCATTAAGCCAATGGAATAAGGATGAGTCGGATGATAGAAAATTTGTTCCGCTGTGCCGTATTCCATGGTTCGCCCTGCATACATCACCATGACTTGATCGCAGATACCCGCTACCACACCTAAATCGTGAGTGATCATAATAATCGCGGTATTAAACTCACGTTTTAACTCATTTAATAAAGTCATGATTTGCGCTTGAACGGTCACATCTAAAGCGGTGGTGGGTTCATCGGCAATAAGTAATTTAGGACGACATAACAAGGCCATCGCAATCATCACCCGTTGACGCATACCACCTGAAAACTCGTGTGGATACATGCCCATGCGTTTTTTAGCTTCCGGCATTTTGACCGCATCCAGCATTTTCACAGATTCGGCAAAGGCGGTTTGTTTATTATAGCCCTTGTGCAACTGCAGGACTTCCATGAGCTGTTCACCGATTTTCATGTAAGGGTTGAGTGATGTCATCGGATCTTGGAAAATCATGGAAATTTGCTCGGCGCGGATTTTATTCAACTCAGCATTCGGTAAATTAACTAATTCTTTACCTTCAAACATGGCAGAGCCTTCCACTTCACCGTTGGCTGCCAATAAACCCATTAAAGCAAAGGCCGTTTGTGACTTGCCTGAACCACTTTCGCCTACAATACCTAGCGTACTCCCAGCATTAAGCGTAAAGTTTAAGTCATTCACTGCTGTGACGACGCCATCTGGTGTTTTGAAGCGAACGTAGAGATTTTTTACATCTAATAAAGGATTCATTATTCGCTCCTATCTATCTTTCGGATCGAGTGCATCACGCAACCCGTCACCGATAAAGTTAAAACAAAATAGGGTAAGGCAAAGGAAAAATGCCGGGAAAATTAATAACCAAGGCGAGACTTCCATTTGCGCAGCACCATCACTTAAGAGTGCACCCCAGCTACTCATCGGTTCTTGAGTTCCTAATCCTAAGAAGCTTAAGAATGATTCAAATAGAATGAGTCCAGGTACTTCAAGCGAGGCGTAAACTGCTACTAAGCCTAATACATTTGGAATGATGTGTTTCAAAATGATTTGGCGACGAGGTACGCCACAAACGATGGCGGCTTCGACGAATTCTTTATTTTTTAGGCTGAGCGTTTGTCCACGCACGATACGTGCAAGGCCAAGCCAAGCAATGGCACCGATAGCGATAAAAATTAAGAAAATGTTTTGGCCAAAAAGCGTCACCAACAAAATCACGAAAAACATAAATGGAAATGAGCTGAGAATCTCTAAAAAGCGCATCATCAACATATCCGTTTTACCGCCTACATAGCCGGAAATCGCTCCATAAATTGTACCGATAGTCACGGAAATGAAAGCACCAGCAATACCGACCAATAAGGAAATACGTCCACCGATAGCAGTGCGTACCAACAAGTCGCGACCCGAGGCATCGGTACCGAAGAAGTGATAGCCTTCCATTGTTGGTGCGGCGCTCATCATATTCCAATCGGTATCTTCATAGGTAAAGGGGAAGAACCAAGGCGCTACGGTAATAAATACAATAATAAACGCTAGAATAATCAGACTGGCAACGGCCGCTTTGTTGCGGAAAAAACGGCGTTTCGCATCTTGCCATAGACTGCGGCCTTCTAGTTGCATTTCTTCAATACGGTCAGCCACGTGTTCCACAAAATCCGCATTTTTCTGATTAATCGGCTGAGTACGATAATCTGTCATAACTTATCCTTAATAACGAATTTTTGGATCGATGATGGCGTATAAAATATCCACAATCGCATTAAATAAAATGGTTAATGTGCCAACTAAGATAGTGAGGCTCAAAACTAATGAATAATCGCGGTTCAATGCGCCGTTTACAAATAATAACCCCATGCCAGGTAAACCAAATACGCTTTCGATAACCATTGAGCCGGTAATAATCCCTACGAAAGCGGGGCCTAAATAGGTTATCACGGGTAAAAGAGCAGGGCGCAAAGCATGTTTTAAAATGATTCTCGAAGTAGAAAGTCCTTTAGCTTTGGCGGTACGAATAAAGTTGGAGTGCAGCACTTCAATCATCGAGCCACGCATGATACGCGCAATCCCTGCAACATAAGCGATAGTTAAGGATGCTACGGGTAAAATAATGTACATTGCTGAACCGCCATTCCAACCGCCAGCGGGTAACCACCCCAAATAAATGGCAAAAATCAGTACTAAGACTGGTGCGAAGACGAAACTTGGCATAATTACGCCAAGCATTGAGAAACTCATCAAAATATAATCCCAACGGCTATTTTGATTGAGTGCGGCAAGCGTACCCGTTGTGACACCTAATACCACAGCAAAGGCGAAAGCGACCATCCCTAATTTTAAGGAAACAGGGAAGGCTGATGCGATTAAATCATTGACCGATTGATCTTTATATTTGAAAGAGGGGCCAAAATCACCTTTGGAAAGGTTTTCCAAATAAAGGAAATATTGTTTATGTAATGGTTCATTTAAATGATACTTCGCTTCGATATTAGCCATGACTTCTGGTGGATAAGCGCGTTCAGAAGTGAACGGGCTGCCAGGGGCGAGACGCATCAAAAAGAAAGAAAAAGTAATCAAAATAAACAGCGTTGGCAAGGCTTCCAACAGCCGTTTAAAAATAAACTTGAGCATAACAACTCCAACCAAAATGGGTGAAAAGTGCGGTCAAAAAACACGATAATTTTTAACCGCACTTAAATACGAACAACGAATTAATGTTTAATAATATAAAGGTTGCGTAAGTAAATGTGATCTTGTGGATCTTTGCCTGAATAACCTTTTACGTAAGGTTTCACTAAGCGTGGATTCACATAGTTAAAGATTGGCACGATACCGAAATCTTTTGCAAGAATTTCTTCGGCTTTCGCGTAGGCTTTTGCACGTCCTTCCGCATCCGTTGCAACATAAGATTCAGCAATGGCTTTATCGTATTCAGGGTTCGCATATTTTGCGGTATTGTTACTCGAATTAGATAAGAAATAGTTGCCGAATGTTGTGGCTTGGTTGTAATCCGCATTCCATCCTGCACGTGCCGCGTCGTAACGACCCGCACGACGGCTATCAATGTAAGTTTTCCACTCTTGGTTTTCTAATTTCACATCAATCAAACCTTTGGTGTTCGCTTTCCACATAGATGCTGCAGCAATGGCCACTTTTTTGTGGTTTTCATTAGTATTGTAAAGAATGGTGAATTTCAACGGATTCGCTTTGCTGTAACCGGCTTCTTCTAAGAGTTTAATGGCTTCTTCATTACGTTGTGCCATCGGTTCTTTTGAATAAGCAGGTTGTTGAATGAGATGACCTTCTTCGATGTAAGTTGGGGTAAACACATAGGTTGGTGTTTGACCTTGGCCCAATACTTTATCGGTGATCACATTACGATCAAGGGATAAGTTCAAGGCTTTGCGAATATTCACGTTATCAAAAGGTGCTTTCTTATTGTTTAACTCATAAGAATAAGTTGCTAGGGTACGAGTAATGTATACTTCGCCTGGCAATTCTTTTTGTAATTTAGCGAATTGTTCTGGCGGTAAACCATAATTGGTCATGTCTAAATCACCTGCACGATAACGCGCTACATCGGTACTTGGGTTTTCAATCGCAAGGAATGTTGCACTGTTAATGACAGTCTCTTTATCGTTCCAGTAGAGAGGGTTGCGTTCAAATTCGATTTTTTCGTTAATAATGTGGTTTGCCAGTTTATAGGCACCGTTACCTACATAGTTTTCTTTTTTCACCCATGCATCACCTAATTTTTCGACTACTTTTTGCGGTAATGGCAATAAGGATTGGTGAGTCGTTAAACTAACCGCATAAGGAACAGGATTGGTCGCATGAACTACAAAGGTATAATCATCTTTTGCTTCAACCCCTAATTCAGCTGGTTTTTTCTTACCGTCAATGATGTCTTGCGCATTTTCAACTTGTAAATAACTTAGGTAACTTGCATAAGGCGCAGCAGTTGCAGGATCCACTAAACGACGCCAAGCAAACACAAAATCGTGCGCGGTAACGGGATCACCGTTTGACCATTTAGCATCTTTACGCAAATGGAATGTCCAAGTTTTGAAGTCAGGTGTATTTTCCCAGCTTTCAGCCACACCTGGTTGAAGTTTACCTTCAGAGTCTGAGGTGACTAAGCCTTCAAGTAATTGATAAGCAACGGCAGATTCTGGCACACCTTCGGTTTTTTGTGGGTCAAAACTTTGTGGTTCTGCCCCGTTATTGATGACGATATGCTGTTTTTCATCTAATTGCGTTCCCTCAGGTACTATAACCGCTTGAGCAGAATAGGAAAGAGCAAGAGCAATTGCAGAGAAAAGTAGTTTGTGTTGCATTTGAGCCTCCTTGTCATTAGGCGATATTTTTATAAAGAGTCCTTCTCTTATTAGCTCAAAAATTCATGTTTGTAAAGATTTGTAAGGTGATTATTTAAAGAAAAATAACGTTTTGTGATTTGTATCTAATAAATCGCGAAAAAATTGCTAAAAGTGATGGTATGAGAAGGTAAATCTAGAATGTATTGGTTTTTCCTATCGTAAATATTTTCCTGGACGAATTACCCTTTTAAAGCTAATTATGCTATCGTAAGACAGTTGAATTCAAACAAATCCATTCAAGGAGAATATAATGACAACTCAGTTAGATTCACTTCGTAGTATGACCGTCGTTGTGGCTGATACTGGCGATATTGATGCCATTAAAAAATACCAACCGCAAGATGCAACAACAAACCCATCTTTAATTTTAAGTGCTTCAGCATTACCACAATATGCACCATTAATTGATGAAGCGATTGCTTATGCCAAAGCACAAAGTGCGGATAAAGCTCAACAATTAATTGATGCTGAAGATAAATTAGCGGTAAACATCGGTTTAGAAATTTTAAAAATTGTCCCTGGACGTATTTCAACTGAAGTGGATGCGCGACTTTCTTACGATACCCAAGCAACTGTTGAAAAAGCACGTAAACTTATCGCACTTTATAATGCTGCAGGTATTTCAAATGATCGTATTTTGATCAAAATTGCTTCAACATGGCAAGGTATTCGTGCAGCAGAAATTCTTGAAAAAGAAGGGATTAACTGTAACTTAACCTTATTATTCTCCGAAGCGCAAGCTCGTGCATGTGCTGAAGCGGGTGTTTATTTAATTTCGCCATTCGTAGGTCGTATCTTAGACTGGTACAAAGCAAATACCGATAAAAAAGAATATGCTCCGGCAGAAGACCCTGGTGTTATTTCTGTAACTAAAATTTATAACTACTACAAAGAATACGGTTATAAAACAGTGGTAATGGGTGCAAGTTTCCGTAATGTCGGTGAAATTATTGAATTAGCAGGTTGTGATCGTTTAACTATCGCTCCCGCTTTACTCAAAGAATTACAAGAAAATTCAACCGCACTTGTACGTAAACTAGACTACAAAGGTGAAGTAAAAGCGAAACCTCAACCATTAACTGAAGCTGAATTCTACTGGCAACATAACAGTGATGCGATGGCTGTCGAAAAATTAGCAGAGGGGATTCGTAAATTTGCAGTTGACCAAGAGAAATTAGAAGCAATGCTTTCAGCAAAACTTTAATTTAATAGATAAGAAAGTGCGGTTAGAAATAACCGCACTTTTTTTGTTTATGCAGAGAAAAAAGTGATTTTTTGAAAACTAAAAATACGATTTCAATAATGGCTAATAGAAAGAGCAATCCAAAGGCTGAAATAAATTCTTTTGTAGTTATCTTCCAACTTGGTTAGAATAAAGACAATTTTTTGTAATAGGAAAGTGGAATGAAAAAAGCACCTTTACTTGCGGTAGGCTTAATGGCAACGGCTGTTTTAACAGGTTGTGCAACTAAAGCTGATGGTGAACGCAATGATAAATTAGAAGGTTTTAACCGTACAATGTTTGATTTTAACTATAAAGTCATGGATCGCTATGTGTTGGAACCAGCAGCAAAAGGCTGGCGTGATTACGTGCCGACACCGGTCACAAAAGGTTTATCCAATGTGGCAAACAACTTGGATGAGCCAGTGAGCTTTGTAAACCGTTTATTAGAAGGTGAGCCGAAAAAAGCCTTTGTTCACTTTAACCGTTTCTGGATTAACTCCACCTTTGGTATTGGTGGTTTATTTGATTTTGCCAGTGCAAGTAAAGATCTGCAGGTTTATGATCAACGTAGCTTTGGGGAAACATTGGGCACCTATGGTGTAGATGCGGGCACTTATATTGTATTGCCAATTTATAATGCGACGACACCTCGTCAATTAACTGGTGCAGTGGTCGATGCTGCTTATACTTATCCGTTCTGGAATTGGGTGGGCGGTCCGTGGTCACTGGTGAAATATGGTGTGCAAGCCGTAGATAAGCGCTCAAAAACATTGGACCAAACCGAGTTGCTAAATCAAGCACAAGATCCTTATGTTACTTTCCGCGAAGCTTATTATCAGAATTTAGAATTTAAAGTCAATGATGGCAAAGTAAAAGAAAGCTCACAGAAAGAATTGTCTGATGATGTATTAAAAGAGATTGATTAAGAATACTCGTATAAGCGATAAAGTCACTTATATGTTAGGATAGCAAGCGTATTTATACGTCAATATTAAAGGAGAATATCATGACTAAAATCATTCATACAGAAAAAGCCCCAGCAGCAATTGGTCCTTATGTTCAAGCTGTAGATCTTGGTAATTTAGTTTTGACATCTGGTCAAATCCCAGTTAATCCAGCAACAGGTGAAGTACCAAAAGATATTGTAGCTCAGGCGCGTCAATCGTTAGAAAACGTTAAAGCGATTATTGAGCAGGCTGGTTTGAAAGTGGGTGATATTGTAAAAACCACTGTGTTTGTGAAAGATCTTAATGATTTTGCAGCAGTAAATGCAGAGTATGAGAAATTCTTTAAAGAAAATAATCACCCGAATTTCCCTGCTCGTTCTTGCGTAGAAGTTGCTCGCTTACCAAAAGATGTTGGCTTAGAAATCGAAGCGATTGCGGTAAGAAAATAATAGGAAAGTGCGGTTAAAATCTGCAGATTTTTTCTACAATAGACTTTACAAGAGCGAGATTAATCACTATAATCTCGCTCCTAAATTACGCTTAGCGTAAAATTTCTGGTTGGTGCTTGACCTATTCAAGCCCCGTCCAAGACCGTAGGGAATGGTTAGCAATAATCATCTTAATAATCCTACGTAGATGGTGAACAGAATAAGAATATTTCTTGCTTCTGGGCACCGAAGTCGTCCTAGTCTGAAAGATAACTCTTTCGATGAGGTAAATTAATTCCGAGAAATCGGAGTGTATTCAGGAGCTAAAAGCCAATGGCATTAAATCTTCAAGACAAACAAGCAATTGTTGCTGAAGTAAATGAAGCAGCCAAAGGTGCACTTTCAGCAGTAATCGCGGATTCTCGCGGTGTAACTGTTGATAAAATGACTGAATTACGTAAAGCAGCTCGTGAAGCTGGTGTAACAATGCGCGTTGTTCGTAATACTTTATTACGTCGTGCGGTTGAAGGCACTGATTTCGAATGCTTACAAGATACGTTTGTAGGTCCAACACTTATCGCATTCTCTAATGAACACCCAGGTGCAGCAGCACGTTTGTTCAAAGATTTTGCTAAAGCAAACGATAAGTTTGAAATTAAAGGTGCAGCCTTTGAAGGTAAGATCCAAGATGTTGAATTCTTAGCAACATTACCAACTTACGAAGAAGCAATTGCACGTTTAATGGGCACAATGAAAGAAGCTGCGGCAGGCAAACTTGTTCGCACTTTTGCGGCATTACGCGACAAATTACAAGAAGCAGCTTAATCATTAAGCGTTTCTTACTTCATTTAACTTTATTAATTTTAGGAATTGATTGTTATGTCATTAACTAACGAACAAATCATTGAAGCGATTGCTTCTAAATCTGTAACTGAAATCGTTGAATTAATCGCAGCGATGGAAGAAAAATTCGGCGTTTCTGCAGCAGCAGTAGCAGCAGCTCCAGCAGCTGGCGGCGCAGCAGCAGCGGCAGAAGAAAAAACTGAATTCGACGTAGTTCTTGCTGAAGCTGGTGCTAACAAAGTAGCAGTTATCAAAGCAGTACGTGGTGCAACTGGTTTAGGCTTAAAAGAAGCTAAAGACTTAGTTGAATCTGCTCCAGCTAACTTAAAAGAAGGCATTTCTAAAGAAGAAGCTGAAGCACTTAAGAAAGAATTAGAAGAAGCTGGTGCAAAAGTAGAAATCAAATAATTTTTGATTTACTTATGTCCTGTTTCTCAGGCTTAATGGCTGGTGGTTTACCATCAGCCATTTTGTGCTATCAAAAACAGCACAAAAAACAGATAGGCATTTTCCGTTTAATGGTATCTGTTTCCACTTAAATTAATCAGACGTTTTAATTTAAGTAGCCCACTACAGAAGTAAGGTTCAGAGTGCGGTATCCGAAACGGCGTCAATCTCCGATATAAATAAAAGCGTCAATCAATTTGACCGCACTTTTTTATATCAACTCGGTCTCACTAAAATTTACAGAGGAAAACCAATAATGGGTTACTCCTATACTGAGAAAAAACGAATTCGTAAAGACTTCGGCAAACGTCCGCAAGTTTTAAATGTACCTTATTTATTAACCATCCAATTAGATTCTTTTGATAAATTCATTCAAAAAGATCCTGAAGGTCAACAAGGCTTAGAAGCTGCATTCCGTTCTGTTTTCCCAATCGTAAGCAATAACGGTTATACAGAATTACAATATGTTGATTACCGTTTAGAAGAGCCAGAATTTGATGTACGTGAATGCCAAATTCGCGGTTCAACTTATGCGGCAGGTTTACGCGTAAAATTACGTTTAGTTAGCTACGATAAAGAATCTTCATCACGCGCAGTCAAAGACATTAAAGAAAGCGAAGTATATATGGGTGAAATCCCATTAATGACTGACAACGGTACCTTTGTTATCAATGGTACTGAGCGTGTTATCGTTTCACAATTACACCGTAGCCCGGGCGTATTCTTTGATTCTGACAAAGGTAAAACACACTCTTCAGGTAAAGTGCTTTATAACGCACGCATTATCCCTTACCGTGGTTCTTGGTTAGATTTCGAATTTGATCCAAAAGATAACTTATATGCGCGTATTGACCGCCGTCGTAAATTACCGGCAACCATTATTTTACGTGCGTTAGGTTACACTGTTGAAGAAATCTTAAACTTATTCTTCGACAAAGTAACTTTCGAAATCGCTGGCAATAAATTACTCATGACATTAGTGCCAGAACGTCTACGTGGTGAAACGGCGACATTTGATATTGAAGCAAATGGCAAAGTCTATGTAGAACGCGGTCGTCGTATCACAGCTCGTCACATCAAAGCATTAGAAAAAGATAATGTGACACAAGTTGAAGTGCCAACTGAATATATCGCAGGTAAAGTTGCAGCGAAAGATTATGTAGATCTTGAATCTGGTGAAATCATTTGCCCAGCAAATGGCGAGATTTCTTTAGAAGTGTTAGCGAAATTATCGCAAGCAGGCTATAAAGTGATCGAAACATTATTCACCAATGACTTAGATTACGGTCCATATATCTCTGAAACATTACGTGTTGATCCAACTTACGATCGTGTAAGTGCATTATATGAAATCTATCGTATGATGCGTCCAGGTGAACCACCTACACCAGAATCTTCAGAAGCATTATTCAATAACTTATTCTTCTCTGCAGAACGTTATGATTTATCTGCAGTAGGTCGTATGAAGTTTAATCGCTCGTTAGGTATTCCTGAAGGCGAGGGTACGGGTATTTTAAGTAACGAGGATATCATTCGCGTGATGAAAAAACTCATCGATATCCGTAATGGTCGTGGTGAAGTGGATGATATTGACCACTTGGGTAACCGTCGTATTCGCTCAGTGGGTGAAATGGCTGAAAACCAATTCCGTATTGGTTTAGTTCGTGTAGAAAGAGCAGTTAAAGAGCGTTTATCTTTAGGCGATTTAGATGCGATCACGCCACAAGACTTAATTAATCCAAAACCAATTTCTGCGGCAGTGAAAGAATTCTTTGGTTCTTCACAACTTTCGCAATTCATGGACCAAAATAACCCATTATCAGAAGTGACACACAAACGTCGTATTTCTGCATTAGGTCCAGGTGGTTTAACGCGTGAACGCGCAGGCTTTGAGGTTCGTGACGTACATAACACTCACTATGGTCGTTTATGTCCAATCGAAACCCCTGAAGGTCCAAACATCGGTTTGATCAACTCACTTTCTGCGTTTGCTCGTACTAACGATTATGGTTTCTTAGAAACCCCATATCGTAAAGTAGTGAATGGTCAAGTAACCGAAGAAATCGAATACTTATCTGCAATTGATGAAGCAAACTACATCATTGCACAGGCTAACTCAAACCTTGATGAGAACAATCGCTTTACAGATGCATTCGTTACTGCTCGTGGTGAACGTGGTGAATCTGGTCTTTATAAACCAGAAGAAATTCATTATATGGACGTTTCAACCCAACAAGTCGTATCTGTGGCTGCTGCGTTAATTCCATTCTTAGAGCATGACGATGCGAACCGTGCCTTAATGGGTGCGAACATGCAACGTCAGGCGGTCCCTACTTTACGTGCTGATAAGCCGTTAGTAGGTACAGGTATGGAAAAACCAATCGCACTAGACTCTGGTGTGGCGGTTGTAGCAAAACGTGGTGGTACAGTTCAATACGTTGATGCATCTCGTATCGTTATCAAAGTAAATGAAGATGAAACTGTAGCTGGCGAAGCGGGTATCGATATTTATAACTTAATTAAATACACTCGTTCTAACCAAAATACCTGTATCAACCAAATTCCTTGTGTGAATTTAGGCGATCCAATTAACCGTGGTGAAGTATTAGCAGATGGTCCTTCAACAGACTTAGGTGAATTAGCATTAGGTCAAAATATCCGTGTGGCGTTCATGCCTTGGAACGGTTATAACTTCGAAGACTCAATGTTAGTTTCTGAGCGTGTAGTACAACAAGATCGCTTTACGACAATCCACATTCAAGAATTGTCTTGTGTGGCGCGTGATACTAAATTAGGTTCTGAAGAAATCACTGCGGATATTCCAAACGTAGGTGAATCTGCATTAAGCAAATTGGATGAATCAGGTATCGTTTATGTGGGTGCTGAAGTGAAAGGTGGTGACATCTTAGTCGGTAAAGTAACCCCTAAAGGCGAAACACAGTTAACACCAGAAGAAAAATTGTTACGTGCAATCTTCGGTGAAAAAGCCTCTGATGTGAAAGACTCTTCATTACGCGTACCAAACAGCGTAAGCGGTACTGTAATTGACGTTCAAGTCTTCACTCGTGATGGCGTAGAAAAAGACAAACGTGCATTAGAAATTGAAGAAATGCAGTTAAAACAAGCTAAGAAAGACCTTTCTGATGAATTAGAAATCTTAGAAGCTGGCTTGTTTGCTCGTGTACGTAATGTACTTATCGCTGGCGGTATTGATGCGGCTCAATTAGATAAAATGGATCGCACCAAATGGTTAGAGCAAACCATTTCTGATGAAGAAAAACAAAACCAATTAGAACAGCTTGCTGAGCAATATGAAGAATTACGTAAAGAGTTTGAACACAAACTTGAAGTAAAACGTAAGAAAATCATTAAAGGCGATGACCTTGCACCAGGTGTGTTAAAAGTGGTTAAAGTTTACCTTGCGGTGAAACGTCACATCCAACCGGGTGATAAAATGGCGGGTCGTCACGGTAACAAAGGTGTTATCTCAAAAATCAACCCTGTGGAAGATATGCCATACGATGAAAACGGTCAACCGGTTGAAATCGTATTGAACCCACTGGGCGTACCGTCTCGTATGAACATCGGTCAGATCTTAGAAACCCACTTAGGCTTAGCGGCGAAAGGTATCGGTGATCAAATCAATGCGATGATCAAACAAAAACAAGATGTTGAGAAACTTCGTGGCTATATGCAAAAAGCATACGATTTAGGTCATGGCGCACAAAAAGTTGATTTAAGCACCTTTAGCGATGACGAAATCATGCGTTTAGCAGAAAACCTACGTAAAGGTTTGCCGGTAGCAACACCAGTCTTTGATGGTGCTGATGAGCAAGAAATCAAAGAAATGTTGAAACTTGGTGGCTTACCAACTTCAGGTCAGATCACGTTATACGATGGTCGTACTGGTGAGAAATTCGAGCGTCCAGTAACCGTAGGTTATATGTACATGCTTAAATTGAACCACTTAGTTGATGACAAAATGCATGCTCGTTCAACTGGTTCTTATAGTCTTGTTACTCAACAACCACTTGGTGGTAAAGCACAATTCGGTGGTCAACGTTTCGGTGAGATGGAGGTATGGGCACTTGAAGCATACGGTGCGGCTTACACCTTACAAGAAATGTTAACTGTGAAATCCGATGACGTGAATGGCCGTACGAAAATGTACAAAAACATCGTTGGCGGCAACCAACAAATGGACCCGGGTACACCGGAATCTTTCAACGTAATTATGAAAGAAATCCGTTCACTTGGTTTGAATATCGAGTTAGACGAAGAGTAATCGACAAACCTGCCTTCCCCTGTTCGCAGGGGAAGCAAAAGGAAGAAATCGCCGAAGTGCGGTTAAAAAACAAAATATTTTTGACCGCACTTTGAAACCCTTAACTCCGACAGGAGACTATTTGTGAAAGACTTAGTTAAGTTTTTAAAAGCACAATCAAAAACGAGTGAAGATTTTGATGTGATTAAAATTGGGTTAGCTTCTCCAGACATGATCCGTTCTTGGTCATTTGGTGAAGTTAAAAAACCTGAAACAATCAACTATCGTACGTTCAAACCTGAGCGTGATGGTCTTTTCTGTGCACGTATTTTCGGGCCGGTAAAAGATTACGAATGTTTATGCGGTAAATATAAACGCTTAAAACACCGTGGTGTGATTTGTGAAAAATGTGGTGTTGAAGTTACACAAACTAAAGTGCGTCGTGAACGTATGGGCCACATTGAGTTGGCTTGTCCAGTTGCACACATTTGGTTCTTAAAATCACTTCCATCCCGTATCGGTTTATTACTTGATATGCCATTACGTGATATTGAACGTGTGCTTTACTTTGAAATGTACATCGTGACCGAACCGGGTATGACCGATTTGGAACGTGGACAGTTATTAACTGAAGAACAATTCCTTGATGCAGAAGACCGTTGGCAAGATGAATTCGAAGCGAAAATGGGTGCTGAAGCAATTCAAGATTTACTTAAAGGTATTGATCTTGAAGTGGAATGTGAAAAATTACGTGAAGAGTTACAAGAAACTAACTCTGAAACAAAACGTAAGAAAATCACTAAACGCTTAAAATTATTAGAAGCTTTCCAACAGTCTGGTAATAAACCAGAGTGGATGGTGATGACTGTATTACCAGTACTTCCACCAGATTTACGTCCGTTAGTACCATTAGATGGTGGTCGTTTTGCAACATCTGATTTGAACGATTTATATCGTCGCGTGATCAACCGTAACAACCGTTTAAAACGTTTATTAGATTTAATTGCACCAGATATTATTGTGCGCAACGAAAAACGTATGTTACAAGAATCTGTTGATGCGTTATTAGATAATGGTCGTCGTGGTCGTGCTATTACGGGTTCTAACCGTCGTCCATTAAAATCACTTGCGGATATGATCAAAGGTAAACAAGGTCGTTTCCGTCAAAACTTATTAGGTAAACGTGTTGACTATTCAGGCCGTTCTGTAATCACTGTAGGTCCATACCTGCACTTACACCAATGTGGTTTACCGAAGAAAATGGCATTGGAATTATTCCGTCCGTTTATCTATGCAAAATTAGAAAGCCGTGGTTATGCAACTACAATCAAAGCGGCTAAGAAAATGGTTGAGCGTGAAGACGCGATCGTTTGGGATATCTTGGCAGAAGTTATTCGTGAGCACCCAATTCTATTGAACCGTGCACCGACACTTCACCGTTTAGGTATCCAAGCGTTTGAACCACTTCTAATCGAAGGTAAAGCAATCCAGTTACACCCACTTGTTTGTGCGGCGTTCAACGCGGACTTCGATGGTGACCAAATGGCGGTTCACGTACCATTAACACTTGAAGCGCAGTTAGAAGCGCGCGCGTTAATGATGTCAACCAATAATGTACTTTCACCAGCAAACGGTGATCCAATTATCGTTCCATCACAAGACGTGGTGTTGGGTCTTTACTATATGACCCGTGAAAAAGTAAACGGTAAAGGCGAAGGCATGTTATTGCAAGATCCGCGCGAAGCTGAAAAAGCGTATCGCACAGGTGAAGCAGAATTACATTCTCGCGTTAAAGTACGTATTACTGAATATGTGAAAAATGAAACTGGCGAATTAGAAGATAAAACCACATTAACCGATACTACTATCGGTCGTGCAATCTTATGGATGATCGCGCCGAAAGGCATGCCTTATTCATTGTTCAACCAAACATTAGGTAAAAAAGCAATTTCTAAACTCATCAACGAAGCGTATCGTCGTTTAGGTTTGAAAGAAGCGGTAATGTTTGCTGACCATATTATGTATACCGGTTTTGCTTATGCTGCACGTTCTGGTTCTTCCGTGGGTATCGACGATATGGTTATCCCAGAGAAAAAATACGAAATTATTTCTGCAGCGGAAGAAGAAGTGGCAGAAATTCAAGAACAGTTCCAATCTGGTCTTGTAACAGCTGGCGAACGTTATAACAAGGTAATCGATATTTGGGCTGCGGCGAATGAGCGCGTAGCGAAAGCGATGATGGAAAACTTATCTCAGGAAGAAGTAATTAACCGTGAAGGTAACCCTGAGAAACAAGCTTCTTTCAACAGTATCTTTATGATGGCTGACTCTGGTGCGCGTGGTTCTGCAGCTCAGATTCGTCAGTTAGCAGGTATGCGTGGTTTGATGGCGCGTCCAGATGGTTCGATCATCGAAACTCCAATTACAGCGAACTTCCGTGAAGGTTTGAACGTACTTCAGTACTTTATTTCAACCCACGGTGCGCGTAAAGGTTTGGCGGATACTGCATTAAAAACAGCAAACTCTGGTTACTTAACTCGTCGTTTAGTTGACGTAGCACAAGACTTAGTGATCGTTGAAGATGACTGTGGTACGCATGAAGGCTTAGTCATGACCCCATTAATCGAAGGTGGTGATGAGAAAGTTCCACTTCGCGAATTAGTGTTAGGTCGTGTTGTGGCTGAAGATGTGTATAAGCCAGGTACAGAAGAAGTCTTGATTGCTCGTAACACTTTATTAGATGAAAAACTTTGTGATGTGTTGGATGCAAACTCAGTGGACAGCGTAAAAGTACGTTCTGTTGTAACTTGTGATACTGACTTCGGTGTCTGTGCGAAATGTTACGGTCGTGACTTAGCGCGTGGTCACCTCATCAACCAAGGTGAAGCAGTAGGTGTTATCGCTGCTCAATCTATCGGTGAGCCAGGTACACAGTTAACCATGCGTACGTTCCACATCGGTGGTGCAGCTTCTGCAGCCGCGAAAGAATCTAGCGTACAAATCAAAAACAACGGTACTTTACACCTTGCTAACGCAAAATTCGTTGTGAATGACGAAGGTAAATTAGTTTTAACTTCTCGTAATACTGAATTAACCGTAACTGATGCATTCGGTCGTACAAAAGAGCACTATAAAGTGCCTTACGGTACTGTATTGAATAAAGCAGACGGTCAAGAAGTATCAGCAGGTGAAACAGTGGCAAACTGGGATCCACATACCATGCCAGTTGTCTCTGAGGTATCCGGTTTTGTTAAATTCGTTGATATCGTGGACGGTTTAACTGTAACTCGTCAAACGGATGAATTAACCGGTCTTTCTTCTATTGTGGTACAAGACGTGGGTGAACGTGCAACTGCAGGTAAAGATTTACGTCCAACCATCAAATTAGTTGATGCAAAAGGTAACGATATCTTCTTACCTGAAACTGACGTTATTGCACAATACTTCTTACCAGGTAAAGCAATCGTAAGTTTAGATGACGGTGCGGAAGTAAAAGTGGGTGAACCACTTGCACGTATTCCACAAGAATCTGTAGGTACTAAAGATATTACCGGTGGTCTTCCACGCGTTGCTGATTTATTCGAAGCTCGTAAACCTAAAGAGCCTGCTATCTTGGCAGAAATTTCAGGTATCGTGTCCTTCGGTAAAGAAACCAAAGGTAAACGTCGCTTGCTAATCACCCCAACTGAAGGTGAAATTTACGAAGAAATGATTCCAAAATGGCGTCAGCTTAACGTATTTGAAGGCGAGATGGTAGAACGTGGTGATGTGATTTCTGATGGTGCAGAGACACCACACGATATCTTACGTTTACGTGGTGTTCGTGCTGTAACTGAATATATCGTGAACGAAGTGCAAGAAGTTTACCGCTTACAAGGGGTAAAAATTAACGATAAACACATCGAAGTTATCGTACGTCAAATGTTACGTAAAGCAGTCATCACAAAAGCTTATGACAGCGAATTCCTTGAAGGGGAACAAGTTGAAGTGGCTCGCGTGAAAATTGTAAACCGTAAACGTGAAGCGGAAGGTAAACCACCAGTTGAATTCGAACGTGAATTACTAGGTATTACCAAAGCATCATTGGCGACAGAGTCCTTCATTTCTGCAGCATCGTTCCAAGAAACCACTCGCGTGCTTACTGAAGCCGCAGTGGCGGGTAAACGTGATGAATTACGCGGCTTGAAAGAGAACGTAATCGTAGGTCGTTTAATCCCTGCAGGTACTGGTTTTGCCTATCACCAAGGTCGTCACAAAAAACGTATTGTAGACGATGTTGTGATTAAATTGTCTGAAGACGATGAAGCAGCAATTGCTGATGAATTCGTGATGACAGCAGACGATGCAACAACTAACTTAGCAGAAATGCTTAATATGGCAGATGATGCAGAGTAATCGCTAATCGATAAAAGAAAACCCGAGTTTAGGCTCGGGTTTTTTATTATCTCAATAAAGAAAGTGCGGTCAGTTTTTGATGAATTTTTCTTTTGGAAAAGTATCGAAAAAATGACCGTACTTTCTTTTCATCAATAAAAAAGCCACCTTAATCGGTGGCTTTGAAATATTTTGCTTAAGCTAAGATTACCAGCCTTTTACAACACCATCTTTAAAGTGTTTTTTCGCTTCTTGGTAAACTTCTTCAGTTTGGTATGCTTTGACGAAATCTTGGATCGCTTTGCTGTCTTTGTTGTCAGTACGTGCAACGATGATGTTTACGTATGGAGAATCTTTATCTTCTACGAATACACCGTTATCTTGTGCATTTAAGCCAACTTGACCCGCATAAGTGTTATTTACAACCGCAAGATCAACATCATCTAATGCACGAGCTGCAACAGAGGTATCCACTTCAGAAATTTTTAAGTTTTTCGGATTTTCAACGATATCTGCGACAGTTGAAAGAAGATCGTTAGAATTTTTAAGTTTGATTAAACCTTGTTTCTCAAGGAGGATTAATGCACGACCACGGTTTGATGGGTCATTTGGCACAACAACTTTCGCGCCATCTTTTAATTCATTTACATTTTTGATGGTTTTAGAATATCCAGCAAGTGGGTAAACAAAGGTATTACCAACGATCACTAAGTTGTTTAAGTTTTTCGCTTTTACATCTTCATCTAAGTAAGGTTTGTGTTGCATTGCGTTAGCATCTAAATCACCTTTGGATACAGCAGTATTTGGCAATGCGTAGTCATTGAATAAAACAAATTCAACATTTAAGTTGTATTTGTCTTTTGCCACTTTTGCAGCGGTTTCGGCTACTTGGTGCTCAGGACCCGCCATTACACCAACTTTGATTGATGTTGCTGCAGGCGCAGTTGACGCTGCATCTGCTTTTTTCTCTTCTTTACAACCTGTTAATACTAATGCTGACGCGATAGCGGTGATAGCAAATAAGTTTTTTAATTTCATGTTTTTTCCTTGTTGTGAATAAAATGGTATAGAAAATAATTAACGGTGATCTACTCGTTTTGCGAGCGTGTCGCCTAATTTTTGACTGAGCATGACGATTATCACGATAACAATCGTAGCCGCCCAAGTTACCGATGGCATATTACGATAGACGCCATAGTTAATGGCGAGGCTTCCTAAGCCGCCACCGCCTTGCGTTCCCGCCATTGCGGTATAGCCAATTAATGTCACGAAGGTGAGTGTAATCGCATTAATAAGCGTTGGTAAAGATTCAGGCAAATAGAATTTACGAATAATTTGCCAATTGGTTGCGCCCATGGCTTTTGCTGTTTCAGTCAAACCGGTTGGGATCTCAAAAAGTGCATTGCTCGTAAGACGTGCAAAAAATGGTGTTGCTGCAGCACTTAATGACACAATTGCCGCATTAGAACCAATACTACCGCCAGGAAGTAACCAACTGGTAAGCGGAATTAAAGCGAGTAACAAAATAATATAAGGGATTGAACGTCCGATATTAATAATGACGTTTAAGAACGCATTGAGTTTTTTGTTTTCTAAAATCGCGCCTTTATTGGTTAAAAAGGTTAAAAAACCAAGTGGTAAGCCTAATAAAGCCGCAATTAATGTCGACAATACTGACATATAAACCGTTTCAACGGTTGATACCGTTAATAAACTCGCAAAATTATCGGGGAATTGTTGGCTAAATGTTGCCCATAAATCATTGAACATAGCCTAGCACCTCTACTCGAACGTTATTTTCCATTAAATAAACTTTGGCTTGCGTAATCGCATCTTCATCACCTTCAACCTCCGCAATGGTAAAGCCAAATTTTACCCCACCGGCATAATCAATTTGTGAGGTTAAGATACTGAGCTCTACGCCAAATTTTTTCGATGCTTGAGAAAGTAATGGCGCATCGACGGAGCGACCAGTAAATTCAAATTTGATGATCGGATACGATTTGGCATGTTTTGGCGTATCAGATAAATTTTCTAAATATTCTTCCGGCAACGTAATGTGGAAAGTCGAACTGATAAATTCTTGGGCCAATTCTGTTTTCGGATTAGAGAAAATTTCGCTAACCGTGCCTTGTTCAATCAGGCGACCTTTATCAATCACGGCAACTTGATCGCAGATGCGTTTAACCACTTCCATTTCATGAGTGATAAGAAGAATGGTGATACCTAAAGTGCGGTTGATTTCTTTTAATAATTTTAGAATGGATTGAGTTGTAGCGGGATCCAATGCGCTGGTGGCTTCATCACAAAGTAAGACTTTAGGATCGCTTGCAAGTGCACGCGCAATCGCTACACGTTGTTTTTGACCGCCTGAGAGATTAGCTGGATACACATTATGTTTATCACTTAATCCTACAAGCGCTAAAAGTGCGGTCGTTTTTTCTTGAATTTCTGCTTTCGATTTATTTTCTAATTCAAGTGGCAATGCTACGTTTTCAAAAACGGTTCGAGAGGTCAACAAATTAAAATGTTGGAAAATCATGCCGATTTGGCGGCGTGTTTTCACTAATTCAGCATCAGAAAGTTGAGTCAGATCCACATCATCGATGATTACGGCACCGTGAGTTGGTCTTTCTAATAAGTTTACACAACGGATAAGTGTACTTTTACCAGCACCAGAAGCACCAATGACACCACAAATCTGACCCTTCGGCACATGTAATGAAACATTATCAAGTGCGGTCAGTTTTTTATCTGGAAGTGTAAAAATCTTCGTAATGTTATTTAGCTTAATCATATAAGCCCTTGTTCTCAGTTAATATTTGAATTTCATTTGTATTCTAGACGTCTAGAATGCTGTGTCAATATCTTCGGGGATCTTTTTTAGACAGATCGGTTATGACTTATTATTGCTTATATTAAGGATAAAAGGGATAATTTTGTCCTAAGAAAAAGATAAATGAGAAAATATATGAAGAAAGCTGTTTTTTTAGATCGTGATGGCACTTTAAATATCGACCATGGTTATGTCTATAAAATTGATGATTTCCAATTTATAGAAGGTAGCATTGATGCATTAAAATCATTAAAGGAAATGGGATATCTTTTGGTTTTAGTGACCAATCAATCAGGCATTGCTCGTGGATATTTTTCAGAAGATCAGTTTTTACAACTAACAGAATGGATGGATTGGTCATTGTCTGATCGTGGCGTGGATTTAGATGGTATTTATTATTGTCCTCATCATCCAGAAGGGAAAGGCGAATATAAAGAAGACTGTGAATGCAGAAAACCAAAAGCAGGTATGTTACTAGAGGCAATTAAAGCACTGGAAATCGATCCTGCACAATCTATTATGGTTGGCGATAAGATTGAAGATCTTAAAGCAGGTATTGGCGCAAAAGTGAAAACAAATATTTTAGTACGAACAGGCAAGCCTATTACAGAAGAGGGAGAGAACCTCGCTGATTATGTTTTGGATTCTATTGCAGATTTGCCAAGAATAGCAAAACGATTAATTAAGTAACAAAAATGATCTATTTTTTGTGCGAATAGGCGAAAAGATCTTCAAGCAATAAAAAATTTACATTTTTTTACAAAAAGATC
>NZ_KV801807.1:0-613 GCF_001810545.1 Haemophilus sp. HMSC066D02
CTCCCACCTATCCTACACATCAAAATTCAATGTTCAGTGTCAAGCTATAGTAAAGGTTCACGGGGTCTTTCCGTCTAGCCGCGGGTACACCGCATCTTCACGGCGATTTCAATTTCACTGAGTCTCGGGTGGAGACAGCCTGGCCATCATTATGCCATTCGTGCAGGTCGGAACTTACCCGACAAGGAATTTCGCTACCTTAGGACCGTTATAGTTACGGCCGCCGTTTACTGGGGCTTCGATCAGGAGCTTCTCTTTCGATTACACCATCAATTAACCTTCCAGCACCGGGCAGGCATCACACCCTATACGTCCACTTTCGTGTTTGCAGAGTGCTGTGTTTTTAATAAACAGTTGCAGCCAGCTGGTATCTTCGACCGGTTCAACCTTCATCCGCAAGGGACTACAATCTACGCCGGCGCACCTTCTCCCGAAGTTACGGTGCTATTTTGCCTAGTTCCTTCACCCGAGTTCTCTCAAGCGCCTGAGTATTCTCTACCTGACCACCTGTGTCGGTTTTCAGTACGGTTTAGATAAACCTGAAGCTTAGTGGCTTTTCCTGGAAGTGTGGTATCGGTTACTTCAGCTCCGTAGAGCCTCGTCATCATCTCTC
>NZ_KV801808.1:0-312 GCF_001810545.1 Haemophilus sp. HMSC066D02
GTGCTACAGGCGCAACTGGTGCTAAAGGTGACACTGGCGCAACCGGCGCAACTGGTGCAACAGGTGCTACAGGCGCAACCGGCGCAACTGGCGCAACAGGTGCTAAAGGTGACACAGGTGCTACAGGCGCAACTGGTGCTAAAGGTGACACAGGTGCTACAGGCGCAACTGGTGCTACAGGTGCTAAAGGTGACACAGGTGCTACAGGCGCAACTGGTGCTACAGGTGCTAAAGGTGACACTGGTGCAACAGGTGCTAAAGGTGACACTGGCGCAACTGGCGCAACTGGTGCAACAGGTGCTAAAGGTGACA